>NZ_RBHX01000001.1:919066-1225421 GCF_003626735.1 Microbacterium sp. CGR2
TCGACTATACAGGTTGGTATAGTTTTTGCATGCCCCTTCCCGTTCCCGAACTCGCTCCGCTCACTCCCGGCGCCCGCCGAGTGCTCGATGCCGCGTCGCACCTGTTCTACAAGGGCGGCATCCACGCGGTGGGCGTCGACACGATCGCCGAAGCCGCGGGCGTGACCAAGAAGACCCTCTACGACCGCTTCGGCTCGAAAGAGGCGCTGGTGGTCGCGTACCTGCAGCACCGGGACGCGCGCTGGCGCGATCACGTCACCGAACACCTGGCCCGGGTGCCGGAGCCGGGCGCCGAGCGCGTGCTGGCCATCTTCGACGCCGCCATCTCCTGGTCGGACGAGAACAGCCCGAAGGGATGCAGCGCCATCAACGCGCGTGCCGAACTCGGGGAGGGCGCGGAAGGACACCCGGTGCTCCCCGAGGTGTCCCGCCAGAAGATCTGGCTGCTCGACCTCTTCGAAGAACTCTGCGCCGAGGCCGACCTGCGCGATCCGCGTGCCACGGCGCAGGTGATGATGCTGCTCTACGAAGGGGCCATCGTCACGGTGGGGATGGCGACGTTACCGGAACCCTTCCAGGCGGCTCGGCGGTGGGCGGCGGTGCTGCTGGCGCAGGACCCGGCGAGATAAGGTGGCGCGCATGGCGGAGCGCGCAGACATCCCGACGTCCACCCCGCTGGACGGATGGCTCGCTGCCCTCGGTCAGCCGACCGGCGATCCTGGCGGCGGGGCGGCATCCGGGTGATGCTGGGGATCGCGGCATCCCTCTTGCGGATGGTCGCCGAGTACACCGCCGACGACCCGGGGGCGACGGAGTGCGGCAGCCGCCTCACCGCCCTTCGCTCGGACGCATTGGACGCCGCCGAGGCCGACGGGGTCACGTCCGCGGACTTCGGCGCCGCTCTCGCACTGTCGACAGAGGATCCCGACCGGGAGCCTCGGGTGCGGAAGGCAGCGGTCGACGCCGCAGCGTCGTCCGCTCGACTCGGAGACGTCGGCATCCGCCTGCTGCCGGAGGTGCGACTCCTCGCCGAGATCGGGAACCCGCATCTTGCGGCCGACCTCGCCGTCGCCGCCGAAGCGCTCGGTGCCGGCCTCGCCGGAGCCGTCATCAACCTTCGCGCCAACCTGCAGATCGCCCGGAGACACGACGCTGCCGCCTCGGACCTGGCCGATCTCGGTGCGCAGGCCTCCCGCCTCGCCGAAGCAGCTCGGGCGGCACGACAGATCGCCGAAGAAGCCTCGTCACGCTTCGAGGACTGAGCTCCCCGTCAGGGCCCGCCACGAGAGCCGCCTCACACGCCGCCCTGCACCAGGTCGTTGAGCGTGCGCAGCACGGGTGTCATGGCGAAGTCGGATGCCGCGGCATCCGTCGCTCCGCTCACCGTGAGTGTCGCGCGCTCGCCGGGAAGGAGCGTCACGAGGGCGTCGTCCGCGATCGCTTCCGGGTCGAGGCGATCCACCAGGAAAGTGAGTTCACGCACGAGCGAATGGGCGGTCACCTCGAGAGTCCATCCGGTACTCGTCGGGTGTGCGGCCACATCGAGCTCCGCCGCTGCGAGCTGTGAATCACGTGCCTCGGCGAAGAAGGCGTGCGCGACGTCGTCCTCCAGGCGCGCGACGACGAGTTCCTGCGTCGGATCGCCGGCGGTGCTGATCGCGTCGGGCAGGGCATCTCGCCAGGCGGAACGCGGTGCGACATCGATCGCGATCCGCTCCGTGGCGAGGACTCCCCCGACGAACGACCGACGTTCGACGACCACCTCTCCCGTCCAACGGTCAGCGGTGTCGTTCACGGCGGACAGCACGAGAGCGCCGCCGTCGGGTTGAACCGTCAGCAGGCGTTCTCGATGTGCGTGCTTGAGAGCGTAGAGCAGGGGCTTGCGCCGTTCGGCGCCATCAACGGCCGCCCAGGAGGTCACCGGCCAGCAGTCGTTCAGCTGCCACATGATCGTGCCGGTGCAGTGCGGGGTCAAGGACCGCCACCACTCGATGGCCGTTCGCACGGCGACCGCCTGGTTCAGCGACATCGCCCAGTGCCAGTCGGCCATGTCGTTCGGCAGCGGCACATGAGCTGTCAGACCGTCGGTGAGCTTGTCATTCCCCTTGGCGGCCTTCTGGTGCACGAGCATCCCCGGCGACTCCGGCGTGAGCGGATCGTCTCCGATCGCCGCCACGAGCGCGCTCCACGTGGGCGGCCCCTGCCACCCGAACTCCGCGACGAATCGCGGCCGGTGGTCTCGGTAGTGGGGCCAGTCCTTGACGTTCCAGAGGTCCCACACATGGGTCGTGCCGTTCGATGCGTCGTTCTGGTGCATGTCACGGTCGGGCGAGAACGGACTGCCGGGCGTGTACGGCACATGCGGCGCGATATCGGCCACCAGCTTCGGGAACAGGTCGTAGTAATAGCCCGCTCCCCACGTGCGCCCATCCAGACGCTGCGGCCAGTTCCAGTCCTGATAGCCCCAGATGTTCTCGTTGTTGCCGTTGAGGACCACCAGCGACGGGTGGGCGCCCAGGCGCGCGATGGCCTCGGCCGCTTCGGCCTCGAACTCGCTCCACAGGGGCTCTTCCTCGGCATACGCCGCGCACGCGAGCAGGAAATCCTGCCAGGTGAGGATGCCGCGCTCGTCGCACTCGGCGTAGAAATCCTCGGACTCGTAGATGCCCCCACCCCAGACGCGGATGAGGTTGATGCCCGCGAACTCGGCCTGAGCGAGGCGCCGCGCGTATCGATCCCGGTCGACGCGGTGCGGGAACGCGTCCTCAGGGATCCAGTTCGCGCCGCGCACGAGGATCGGACGGTCGTTGACCACGATGGTGAAGGCGGTGCCGTCGGCATCCGGCTCCAGCCGCACTTCGGCGCTGCGGAAGCCGATACGCCGTGTCAGGCGGTCCAGGACTTCACCGGCCGACGAGAGCAGGTCTACTTCCAGGTCGTACAGCGGCTGCGCGCCGTGACCTCGTGGCCACCACAACTCGGCACCGGGCACGGCGATGTCGACGCGGGCCCAACCGTCGACGATGTCCGCCTCGTGTACGACACCCGCGACGCGCAGCCGAATCCGGGAGGCCGTGCCGCGCACGGGCACCGCCACCTGCAGCCTCGCCTCGCCGTCGATGCGGACTCCCGCGATCCGGGCGTCGCCGAAGCGGGCGTCCGACCAGCTCTCCAGGGTGACCGGACGCCAGATTCCCGACGTCGACGTGTCGATTCCCCAGTCCCATCCGAAGCTGCAGGCCATCTTGCGGATGGCGTTGTACGGGTGATGGTTCGTATGCGGACGATAGCCGAGCGCGAGACTGGCCGCATCCGCCGCTCGAACCGGCGATGCGAACTCCACCACGAGCTCGTTCGACCCGTCGACGACAGAGGCCGAGACGTCGAAGCGGTGTGTGCGATGCATGTTGCGCGTCTCACCGAGCTCGACGCCGTTCAGGCGAACCTTCGCGATGGTGTCGAGGCCCTGGAAGACGAGTTCCTGGTGCGCGTCACCCGGCTGCACATCGAAGACCGTCCGATAGGTCCAGTCGGTGATGCCGATCCACGCCTGGGTCTTCTCGTTCTCATCGAGATACGGGTCCGGAATGAGTCCGCCGGCCAGGAGATCGGTGTGCACGGAGCCCGGGACGGATGCCGGCACGGCACCGGCGTCGCGAATGTGATCCGGCACCGGGCCGCGGCCCGCGGCGACCGTCCACCCCTCGTGCAGCGTCTTGCGCTCGAGCATCATCGAAGTTCTCCCTGCAGGTTCGGACGGTGGCTATGGATGCATCCACTCACGTGGTCGCACTCACGTCGAGGAGGATCGCCGATTCGGGGTACATCGCCGGCGTGTGCAGCCCGGCCGTCATCAGCGCACGCCCGCTCAGCTCCACCCCGTTGTCATCGTCGCCGAACCAGGGCGGCGCGATGAGACCGCGCGGGGCGCCGCCCGGGGTGACGGGTCGCACCCGGTAGCGTCGATCGGGGTCGAGACCGCGAAGCGTGAAGCGGCCGAGCGGCGCGACTTCCGACCTGCCGACGCTGGCAAGCACGAACAACGCCGCGCTCCTGTCGCTCGCGACGGCACCGTAGAGATTGAGGGTCGGGTCGGAGGTGTCGACCCGAACCATGTCGCCGGTGTGGAGGAGTTCACGGTACGACTTGTGAGCCTCGATCCACGCGCCGAGCTCGCGCACCTCGTCCTCCGTGGCGGCCGCGAGGTCCCATTCGACCCCGAAGTGCCCGTACATCGCCGATGCGGCACGGAATCCCAGGGTGTGCGAGCGACCGGTCGAGTGCGAGACGCCGGATGCGACGTGCGAGCCGAGCATCTCCGGCGGGAGCAGCTGCATCGTCCACCGATTCATCTGCTGGCGGTCCAGCGGGTCGATGCAGTCCGACACCCAGACGCGGTCGGTGTGTTCGATGATGCCGAGGTCGACGCGCGCCCCTCCGGAGGAGCACGACTCGATCTCGAGGGAAGGGAATCGCCTCTTCAGTTCGGCCATCAGACGGTAGGTCGCCAGGGTCTGCGCATGGACGCCCGGCACCCCGTGCACGCCATGCCCCGCGTCGACGAGATCGCGGTTGTGGTCCCATTTGATGTAGGACACGGCGGTGGCCTCGAGGACGGCGGTCATCCGCTCGAGCACATGCTCGTACGCCTCATCCCGGCCCAGATCGAGAACGAGCTGGTTGCGTGCGAGCACCGGTGTTCGTCCCGCCACCGCAAGGATCCATTCCGGATGCTCGCGTGCCAGGTCGGAGTCGGGGTTGATCATCTCGGGCTCGAACCACAGACCGAACTCCATCCCCAATTCGCGGACGTGCTCGGCCAGGGGTGCCAAGCCCTCTGGCCAGACCTCCTCATCCACGTACCAGTCGCCGAGCCCGGCGGAATCGTCCCTGCGACCGCGGAACCAGCCGTCGTCGAGGACGAAGCGCTCGATGCCGAGCGGCGCCGCCCGCTCTGCCAGATCGAACAGGCGGTCGCGGTCGTGATCGAAATACACGGCCTCCCACACGTTGAGAGTCACCGGGCGCGGATGCCGCGGGTGCACCTCCCGGGCCCGCAGCATCCGGTGCAGCCGTGACGCCTGCTCGTCGAGCCCGTTCCCGTACACGCCGTAGATCCACGGCGAGAAGTACTCCTCGCCGGTGCGCAGCCGAACTTCACCGGGGAGGAGAAGCTCGCCTCCGCCGACCACCTGCACGCCGGAGAACAGCCGCTCGGCGTACGACCGATGGTTCCCGCTGAAGCCCACGTGGACCCCCCAGACCTCACCCGCGCCGAAGCCGAAACCCGGCACGCCGACAGAGAGCACCGTCGCGGCATCCGCACCGGTCCGCCCCTTCCGGCCCTCACGCTCGTGGATGCCGACGACCAGCGGGCTGCGCTGGGGCACGCGCTCCTTGCCCCAGCGACCGGCGAAGTCGAGGATCTCCCGCGCCACGGGCGGGATCGGAAACGCGACGTTCAGCGCCGCGACGTCGTAGTCGCCCGCCCCGGTGTTGCGCAGCACCGCCTTTGCCCGCACCACTCCCGACTCGGTGAGTTCGAGGTGCAGGGCGAGGGCGAGCTCCGCTTCGGGATCCACCGCTTCGACGATGATGACGCCCGCGGCGACCTCGACGAGCCCCGGCGCAACGGGAGCATCGTCGAGGCTCACCTGCGTGGGCCGGAACCTCGGCGACCAGTCGGAACCGGCCCGATGCCCCTCGATCCCCGGTTTGCCCGTCCACCCGCGCCACCCCTCGGGGATGACGGCGAGTCGGATCGGGACGTCGATCGCGTTCGGGACGACCGGCTCGATCGACGCCGACGCGAGCGTCCGCGCCTCCGCATCCGTGAGGGGGCCCAGGGCCGCACCCCAGTGGACGATGGCGGGAAGGTCATCGCCTCCGACATGCACAAGGAGTGACATGCCCGCTGACGAGAAGTGGATGAGGGAATCGTGCATTGCTTCTCCGGTCGGGGAGGATCTGACGGACGGGTATCGGGCGCGCGCCTAGCGGAAGAGATCGTTGACCTGTTCGTTGGCTTCGACGAGGGTCGACGCATCAGCCTGCAGGCTCAGGATGGCGTCCATCGCCGGGCCCATGATGGCCTGAAGTTCCGCCCAGTTCTCTGCGACGGGTGCCAGGTAGGTGCTGCCCTCTTCGATCGGCACCTCGAACGGCGCAGTGTCGATCCCTGCGTCAGCGAATGCCTCGCGGGAGATGTCGGCCGAGGATTCCACGGCCGGGAAGGCGATTCCCTTCGCGGCGGTGATGTCCTGGCACTCCTTCGATGCGAGGAACACGGCGAGCTGCTTTGCCTCCTCCGGGTGGGCGGTCGTCGCGGCGACGGAGTCGGCCAGGCCGTTGAACATCGATGCGCGCTCGCCGTTCGGCCCTGCCGGCACCGGGGCGATGGCCGTCGTGACGCCCTCGAGGCCGACGTACGCGCGGGTGTTCCACGATCCCTCGGTCACCATCGCGTACTTGCCCGCGCCGTATGCGTCGATCTGGCCGATGCCGGACGACGCGATCTGGAACGTGGGCATGTACCCCTTCTCAGCGAGCGACTGGAACCAGCCGATCGTCTCGACGAACTCCGGGTCGCCGTAGTTGAACTCTTCACCCCACGGGTTCTCATCGGTGTGGGTCCAGTCGTTGCTGAACGCGTACTGGCTCCACTCGGTCTGACCGTTTCCTCCTCCGGAGGCGTTGAGGCCCAGACCGTAGACGGCGATCGAGTCCTTGTCGAACCCGGGCTCGTTCCCATGGACGCCGTTCGTGTCGACGGTCAGGCTGGCGATGATCTGCTCCCATGTGCCACCGTCTTCCGGGTTCCACTCCGCAGCGTCGAGCTGCTCCTTCGTGACCCCGGCACTCTCCAGCATCTCGCTGTTCGCGAAGACGGCGACCGTGTCGTAGTCCTTCGGCAGTCCGTAGCGCTTGTCGTCCTGACCTACCCACAGCTCCGCGAGGCCCTCGCGATAGATGGCCAGGTCGACGTCCTCCGCCTCGACGGCATCGTCGATGGCGAGCAGCTGGCCTTTGGCGGCGAGGCCCGGGTAGTAGCTCAGATGGTTGACGAACACGTCCGGCCCGTCGCCGGAGACGAGTCCGGCGGTCAGGGTCGACCAGTAGTCGTCCCAGCCGTACTGCGTCGTCTTCACGCTGATGCCGGGGTTCGCCTCGGTGAATGCGGCGACACATTCCTCGTAGCCGGGCTGCTGGTTGGCATCCCACACCCAGTAGTCCAACTCGACGGCGGCGCCATCGCCTCCGCCGCCTGCCCCGCTGCTGCAGCCGACGAGAACGATGGTGGATGCCGCGACTGCGGCTGCCGCAGTGAACAGACTTCTTTGCCGTGTCATGGTGCGTCCTTTCGGTGATGAATGGGTGATGGTGCGCGAGCGCGCGATGGTGCTCACTTGAGACCGGAGAACCCGATCGAGTTGATGACGCGCTTGCCCATGAGCGCGAAGAGGATGATGATCGGGAGCGCCGAGATGAGTGTCGCGGCCATGAGTCCAGCCCAGTCGGGGCTGCCCTGAGGTGTCTGCGATCGGAAGACCCCGAGTGCCACGGTCAGCACCCGCACCTCTTCGGATCGGCCGACCAGCAGCGGCCAGAAGTACTCGTTCCAGGTGCCGATGTAGGTGAGGATCGCGAGAGTCATGATGGGCGCACTCGAGATGGGCGCGACCACCTGGAAGAAGGTGCGTGCATATCCCGCACCGTCCAGTCGTGCCGCTTCTTCGAGCTCTTTCGGGATGCCCAGGAAGAACTGCCGCAGGAAGAAGATCGAGAACGGCGCCATGAGCAGCGAGGGCAGCATGATCCCGAGGAAGGTGTTCAGCAGTCCCAGGTCGCGGATGAGGATGAAGTTGGGCAGCGTGGTGAAGATCGGCGGGATCATGAGGGCTGTCAGGAACAGGAAGAGCATCGCGTCCCGCCCCGGCCAGCGCAGGCGCGCGAAGGCGTAAGCGGCGAGCGCGCAGAAGAACGTCTGGACGACGGTGGTGATCGTCGCCACGATGATCGAGTTGCGCAGGTACAACCAGAAGTCGAGGGATGCTCCCGACCCGCCATCGGCGAGCGCCTCCTCCGGCGTCGCCAACCCGAGGACGCGCTTCCACCCGCCGAGGCTGAATTCTGCGGGCAGCAGGTTCCCGGAGTTGGCGGCGAGAGCGGCGTTGGACGAGAACGACGTGCGCAGCATCCAGTAGAAGGGGAAGAGCGTCAGCACGAGCGATGCGATGAGGAAGGCCCAGGCGAGGACGCGGCCGATGCGACCACGCAGCCTCGGCCGCCCGCGGACCGGCGAGGAGACGGTGCCGATCGGCTTGGTCGGGGCGGGGTCGGTGTCGTTCACAGGGGCGAGCGGCGCCGGTTCGATGGGAAGGGTGGGCGGGACGGACATGGTCGACCTCCTAGCGGGCGATGCGGCGCTCATGCCAGATCCGACTGGTTCGCACGGGTCAGCCGCAGTTGCAGCAGGCTGACTCCCGCGAGGATGAGGAAGAGCGCGACGGAGACAGCGGACGCGTACCCGAACTCGTAGCGGTTGAACGCGAGATCGTAGATGTAGTAGTAAATGACGCGCGTGGCGTTGACGGGTCCGCCCTGGGTCGTGACCGCGACCGTGTCGAAGATCTGGAACGATCCGATGATGCTGACGACGAGAACAACGGCGAGGACCGGACGCAGCAGTGGCACGGTGATCCGCCAGAAGGTCTTCCACTCGCCGGCACCATCGATCGCGGATGCCTCGTACATTTCCTTCGGGATCATCTGCAGCCCGGCGAAAATGAGCAGTGCGGTGTAGCCCACGTGACGCCAGACGTTGATGAAGGCGATCGTCGGGATGGCCAGGGCGGGGTCGCCGAAGAACGCGAGCCGATCCAGACCCAGCCACTCGATGAACTGGTTGCCTATGCCGATCTGGTAGTCGAGGATCCAGAACCAGACCAGGGCGACGATGACGTTGGCGACCAGGTAGGGGCCCAGGATGATTCCACGGACGACCAGCGATTGCGTGAGGCGGTGCATCAAAACGGCGAGCACCAGAGCGAAGATCGTCTGGAAGACGATGTTGATGACGACGTACTGCAGGGTCACCACCAGGGAGTTCCAGAAGACCGGGTCGGCGATCATCCGTTCGTAGTTGGCAGTCCCGACGAAGCTCTCCGGCTGGAAGACGTCGTAGTCGGTGAACGAGTAGTAGAACCCGCGGATGGCGGGAACGAGCGTGAAGACCGCGAAGCCCAGGGCGGCCGGTGCGACGAAGAGCATCGCGACGAGGGCCTCTCTCGACCATCTGCGGCGGGGCCGCGCGGGGTGCGCGGGCCTGCGGGTGTGCTCTCGCGCCGGCGACGTCATCGTCGTTGCCATCAACGGCTCCTGTTCTCACGTCTTCGTGGGTGGCGACGGAGGCAGCGGCTCGCTTCCGTCGGGCTTTAGTTTCGTATAGTTACTATGTGGCGTCAAGACCTTCCGGAATATTGGGAGGTCGGATGCTTTTTCGAGATACTTCGTTACGCTATGAAGCGAAAGGTGGTGACCGTCATGGCCGCTGCGAAGGGACGCGCCGACGCGCCACCACGAGCGCACTACCCTCGAACCGTGATCGCACGCGGCAGACCCGGGGCGTGGCCGACGATGTCCGCGGCCAGTCGCGCGGTGCTGCGGGAGATCGTCGTTCACGGCGCTCTGCCGCGCGCTGAGCTCGCCGCCCGCCTCGGCCTGTCGAAGCCGAGCCTCACCCGCATCACGCGCTCGCTCGTCGACGAGGACTTTCTGCTCGAGGGCGGCACCGAACTGCGGAGCGGTCTGGGACGCCCGTCGGAGCTGCTCCACCTCAAGGCGGATTCTCGACGGTTCGTCGGGTTCAAACTGACAGGGGACCATCTCTACGCCGTGGTGAGCGACCTGGGCGCGACGGTGGTCGACACGCACGACGAACCGCTGGTCGACCGCTCGGTGCCGAGCGTACTGAATCAGATCTCGCAGGTGGTCGCAGCCTTCGAGAAGGAATGGGGGCCACTCACCGCTCTCGGCGTGGCCCTCGCCGGAACGATCCAAGGGGCTGGTCGCTCACGCATCGTGCGCGAGTCGGCGTTCCTCGGCTGGGCGGACGTCCCTCTTCTCCGCCTGTTGGAGGATGCGACGGGACTCCCCTGCTCCGTCGACAACGACGTGCAGGCACTCACCGCTGCTGAGCACTGGTTCGGGGCGGGAGCGGGACTGCGCACGATGGCGGTGATCACCGTCGGTGTGGGCATCGGGTGCGGGTTGGTGGTCAACGACGAACTCGTCGAGGGCGCTCACGGAACGCCCGGCAACATGAGCCACATCATCGTCAACCCCGCCGGGCCCTACTGCGACCGCGGCCACCGCGGCTGTGCCTCGAGCTACCTGACGAGCTCGGCGATCGCGGGCGCGCTCCCCCGTGACGCGGGCGGGGAACGGACGTACGAGCACGCTCTCGAGCAGGCTCGCGCCGGACGGCCGTCAGCGCTCCAGGCATTCGCCGACGCGGGTTTCGCGTTGGGTTGCATCATCGGCACCGTGGCGAACCTCATCGACCCGGCGAAGGTCATCCTCTCCGGTGATGGGCTGGCCGTGTTCGAGTTCGCGGACGCGGACGTGTGGCGCGGCATCCGTCAGACCTATCACGAGGACCTCGACCAGGTGGACGTCGACGTGCAGCCCTTCGACTTCGGGGAGTGGGCGCGCGGGGGCGCGGTCCTCGCCATCCGCAACGCCATCAGCCCGTAGGGCGGCGCGGTCGCAATCGCGCGTCGAGGCAGGCATCGGGTCTGCGCGAATGCGTAGCCGTCCAAACACTGCATCGGCGCTGACGGCCACTTAAGAACTCGATCACGAGTACTCAATGCGACGGTGTTGCCCGATCGCCAGTACGTAACACGATGCTGACGCTGCTGCGGCCCAACCGTCCCCGTCCATGATCGGAAGCCATCGGTCGCGCGTTGGACAGCATGTTCGTCCCGAAGCGCGCCCGGTCAGGTTCCCTTTCGAAGGGAAAGATCAGAGAGGGTGATTTGCGTATTGCTGTAGTGGGTGTGGGAGCTGCTGGTCTCGCGACTGCTCTCTCTTTGTCGGAAAGTGCGCCCGAGTCGCTCGACCTCACACTTTTCGACCCGGGACTCGGTGATCCTCGGCGGTCGGGGCGGGGCCTTGCCTACCAAGAGGATCACAGGGAACCGTTACTCAACGCTCCCAGTTCGATGATGTCCGTCCGCGCGGGTGACGAAGCCGACTTCTCGCGATGGCTACGCCGCACTGGGCGCGATCCGGACGGCTTCGTGCCGCGTCCCGTGTTCGGAGCGTACTTGGCGGACACCTTTGAGTCGCTGAAGCGCCAATGGATCCCCCGAAACGGGACGCTACACTGCGTGCCTTTCCGAGTGACGTCGGTCGCACGGTCGGTTGACCGGGGCCTTGCGGTCTCGACTGCGACCGCGCGGTTCGAGTACTTCGACGCTGTTTTTCTCTGCGTCGGCTGGGACGAGAGCGGAACCACCGATGGTGTCACCATCCCTGCCTATCCGCTCGACGACACCGTGCTCCGGGCGCTCGGCACGTCACATGTCGGCATTGTCGGCACCGGCCTCACGGCGGTCGATGTCGCGCGCGCCCTCCTATCGCATGGATATGGCGGACGAATCACACTCGCTTCACGGCGGGGGATGCTTCCAGGGACGCGGGCGGCAGGACAAATCACGCCGAAGGTCTTGACTCGAGACCGCCTGCGAACGATGTCCACTCTTGACTTGCGAACCCTCCTTCAACAGATTCAGTTCGAGGCAGACGCTCATGGGATCTGCCTCGACACGCCGCGGCGTATTCTCCACGGAGACCTCACGCCGCTACAAGCACTCCAGGCCGACTCTCGAACGGAACGCAGCTGGCGCAGCCTCTTCGTCGCGCTCTGCGACGAAGCCATGGCTGACGCGTGGAACCTGCTTGACCACGAAAGTCGCAAGGCGTTTCGGCGGTGGTTCCATCCCTACTTTCAATCTTGGTGCAACCCGATGCCACCCTCGACAGCGAAGGAACTCACTGACGCGATGATCTCGGGTCAGCTGAGCGTGAAAGCGGGACTACGTCGAGTCGAGAGCAAAGCTCTGAGTTGCCGGAGCGGAGACGTTCAGGCCGCCGATCTGGTCATCTCGGCACACCGCAACGCGGCCCGAGGCTTCGCCGACACGCGTAGCCCGCTTATCCAGAGCTTGATTGACGCAGGCCTCGCCCGGCGAGACACCTTCGGGGGGCTGCGCGTGAGATACGGAACATGGCAACTGATCGGGGAGGGCGGTGCCTGGTCACCGATCTACGCAGTGGGGAGTCTTGCTCAGAGTGCCAGGTACTACGTCAATGCTCTCGATGGCATCCTCCGCACTGTGCCTGAAGCGGTCAGCGATGCGATTCGGGCCCTCGGCGCTGCAGCTTGACCGCGAGGCGAGCGAATGGCGACGACAAAGAAGCAGAAGCGGACGGCGAATCGCTGGATCATCTTCGCGATCGGCATCGCTTCACAAATGGTGTTCAGCGCGACGTTTCTCGGCCTGCCCGCGGCGTCGTTGCTCCTCCAGGGATCGCTCGATCTTTCGACGGGTGGGCTCGCACTAGTGCTGGGCGGAGCCAGTATCGCGGTCGTCGTGACGGAATTACCCTGGGGAATGGCGGCCGATCGCTTGGGCGAACGTCGCGTCCTGCTCATCGGCGTGGTGGGGTCGATGCTCTCACTCGTCACCGTTGCGGCAGTGACCTCGATGGCCCGACCATCAGTGTCAGCAATCGCCACTCTGCTGTTCGTTGCGGCGGGCGCCGGAGGCGCCGTTACCGGGCCTAGCGGAAGCTCCATTCTCGGATGGTTTGCGGAGCGCCGCCACGGCACTCTCGTCTCACTGCGGGTGGCGGCTGTGTCAGCGGGCGGGGCGGCCGGCACTCTGGCGTACTCGGCGCTCCTTGCACGCTGGGGGCCTCCGTTGACGTTCGTCGTCTTCGCGGTGGCGTGCGGCATCTGTGCGGCGCTCATCTGGGTCTTCGTCTTCGAACCAGCGGTCGTCACAGCTCAGCCCGCCAGCGCCGACACACAGCAGATCCGGGTACGACCCGCGCTGCGTCAGCTGTCCGTGTGGCGCGTCGCCGCGAGTGGGCTGCTCCTCGATGTCGTGCAGTTCCTCGTGCTGACCTTCACTGCCGCGATCCTCGCCGAACGTCACGGTTATCCGCCGGCTGCCGGCGTTGCCGCCGTCGCCGCAATGCAGTTCGTCGGCGGCGCCCTTCGTGTCGCGGCAGGCGTCAGCACCGATCTGATCGGATGGCTCAGCCGGACGATCGTCGTCCGGTTCCTGGCCGTCGCCCAGGCGTCCTGTCTGATCGTGGTAGCGCTCGGGGAGGATCTCCCTCTGCTCGCGACTTTCCTCGCTCTCGTCGTGGCAGGTGTCGCCAGCTGCGCTTGGCAGGGTGCTCACTTCGCCCAGATCGCCGCTCTCGCCGGACCGGGACACGCAGGAACAGCGCTCGGACTCAACAACGCAGCCACCTCGCTCGGGGCGTTCATTCCGCAGGTCTTGGCGGGAACACTTGCCGCAGTTCTCGGCTGGGGGAGCGCGATTCTGCTTCTGGGAGTCATCCCGGCGATGCTCGCCGCCTTCCTCTTCCCCCGCATGACCGCCCGCCGCTGATCGGTACGAGGAAGACTCCACAGCATTCTGAACCTCGCCGAGTGCGTAAGGTGAGAGGTCTGCGGACGAGAGGTACCGGAATGATCGCACGGTTCGAAGAGCTCGACTGGCAGGAGACGCGGATGGGCGAGCTCATCCTGCGTCGCCGTGAAGATCCCGCGACGGGCGAGATGATCTACGAGGTGAAGCTCAAGGACGAGTACTTGATGTCCAGCCTCTTCACGGTCGCCGAGGAGGAACTCGCGACCATCGGGCTCGCCGCCGCGACGGGCGTCCGGCTGAGCGTGCTCGTCGGCGGACTCGGTCTCGGATACACCGCCGCAACCGCCCTCGAGGACGAACGCGTGGCGAGACTCGAGGTGATCGACGCGCTCCCCGCAGTCATCGGATGGCACGAACGCCGTCTCCTGCCCGTGTCCGCTCGGCTCGTGGGAGATTCGCGGACCACGCTCACCCACGACGACTTCTTCGCGGTGGTTCGTCGTGCACCGGATGACGGGACGCGACGTCACGATGCGATCCTCCTGGACGTCGACCACTCACCGCGCCACACGCTCGATCCGAGCCACGCCGACCTCTACACCGAGGCGGGATTGACCGCACTCGCGAAGCACCTCGCCGACCGCGGTGTCTTCGCGCTGTGGTCCGACGATCCGCCCGATGACGCCTTCATGGCCACCCTCTCGGCGGTCTTCGACGACTGCCGCGCCCACATCGTCGACTTCGCCAACCGCCTCACCGGGGGCACCTCGTCCAACACGGTCTACGTCGGAGTCCGGCGCTGAAGTACCACCAACTCCGCAGACGGGCAAGGCTCCTGCGCTCCCTCGGCATCCGTCGCACTGTGTGGCGATGAGCGCACGCGGAAAAAGATGGAACGAGGTCGTACCCGGGGTGTATCGCCTGGAGGTGGCGGATGTGAACTGCTATCTCGTGGCCACCTCTGGCGGCCTGACACTGGTGGATGCCGGGCTCCCCGGCACACTGCCGGTGCTGGACGATCTGCTCGCGCATCTGGGCGCGAAGCGAAGCGACATCGACGCCATCCTCTTCACGCACGGCCACTTCGACCACGTCGGTATGGCCCATCGGCTGCGCGCAGACCACGCGACACCCCTGTACGTGCACCCACGGGATCAGCGGCTCGTGCGCCATCCGTACCGCTACGCTCACGAGCGGGCACGGATCGGCTACCCGTTCCGGTACCCGAAAGCAGTCCCGACCCTGCTCGCCATGACCGCGAAAGGCGCCCTCACCGTGCGAGGGGTGAATGCGGCGCCGAACCTCCACCACGGGTCTCCCGTCGAGGTACCGGGCAGACCGATCGTCCTCTGGACGCCCGGTCACACCGACGGACACTGCGGGCTGTGGTTCGAGGAACACGATGTGCTGATGACCGGCGACGCCATCGTCACCCTCGACCCCTACACAGGTGACGTCGGCCCGCGGATCGTCGCCGGGGCGGCGACCGCAGACAGCGAGCGCGCGCTCACCTCGATCGACGCGTTCACCGCGTCGGACGCGCGCGTGCTGCTTCCGGGGCACGGCGAATCCTGGACAGACGGCGTGAGCGCAGCGGTCGCCCAGGCGCGCCGCAACGGACGCCGCTGACGTGTCCCGGCAGGCCGCACGCGTGCCCTCAGCGCGGGGAGTTCCGGAAGTCACCAGCCGAGGAGGGAGAGGACGCCTGTCGCGACAACGGCGACCGCCCCGGTCCACAGCACGATCGCAACGATCTGCCACAGGATCACCCACTCTTTGCGAACGCCCGATGCGACGAAGAAGGCCGCCGTCAGCATGGTGGGAAGCGCGATGGGGGCGAAAAGGCTCGCGCCGGGCACGCCGAACTTCACCAGCCACCGCCCCAGCTTCTCCCGACCTTTCGACGGGCGCGCGTCCGAGTCATCGCCGGAAGCGACGACGGTACCCGTGCCGCGTTCGGTCATCGCGGTGGCGGTCGACAACGAGACGAGACGCGACTCGTCCCTCACGGTGGCGATCGACGACGACTCCCGCCGCGCTGCGCGACGCGCGACGACCCCGCCACGGATGCGCGACCCCAGAAGCACCACGCCGATGACGCACAGGATGTTCCCCGCCATGGCGGCGAGCGCTGCAACGATCGGGTTGATGCCGGCGAGGATACCGAACGCTGCGGCACCCTCGCCCTCGATGTAGGGGATGGCAGCGACTGCAGCTACCATCAGCGGCTGGAGGATCTCGGGGACCTGGTTGATGAAGTCCTGCAGCCAGGGGTAGGGGTTGTCCATGTCTCTTCTCTTCGGATGTCGGATGCTGCGTGGCCGGACGGCTCTCCCGGCCGGGAGTCATCAGTAAAGACCGTGTTCTCACGACACGGTCAAGTGCGCGGAGGATTCGCATGCCGAGCCCTTGACCCTGTTCCGGGAACAGGGTCTTGAATGGGGTGACGCGGCGGGAGAGCTTCTCCCCGGCGGACGACGGGGAGAACGGCTATGGCGTGGAGCACGCGAGAACTGGCGGACCTCGCCGGCACGACCGTCAACACCATTCGGCATTATCACCGGGCCGGGCTCCTCGAGCAGCCGGAGCGGATGTCGAACGGGTACAAGCAGTATCGCGCGCGCCACCTCGTGCGCCTGCTGCAGATCCGGCGGCTGCGAGATCTCGGGGTTCCCCTGGCTCAGATCGAGGCGGTGGGTCTCGACAACGGTGCGGGTGCCGCTCCGGCGCTGCTCGCGATCGACGCCGACCTCGCGTCGAGCATCGAAAGGCTGCAGCGCGCACGAGCCGAGATCCGCGCGAT
Source organism: Microbacterium sp. CGR2 (assembly GCF_003626735.1). NCBI lineage: Bacteria > Bacillati > Actinomycetota > Actinomycetes > Micrococcales > Microbacteriaceae > Microbacterium > Microbacterium sp. CGR2. Next base: position 935,543 of record NZ_RBHX01000001.1, read on the forward strand.
CCTCGAGGGGACCACGGCCACCGACGTCCCGGCTGGTTTCGAAGACATCGCCGGGAAGCTCTCCCCTCCCGAGCGTTCCCTCATGCTCGTCTACTCGCAGCTGTACGACGAGTCGGCCATGGCCGACCTGAGGAAGATGGTCGACGCGGATCCCGACGACGTGAGCGCCGCGTTCGATGCCCTCACGCCCGAGGCCGATGACGCGACACGGCAGCGCATCGCCGAAGTCATGGCACCCCAACTCGCCCAGCACCTCACGGACTACCCGTGGCTGATGCGGCCGGAAGAGCATCTGCCGTTCGGACCGAGGCTGACACAGGAGACGTTCGTCGAGACGTTCGTCGAGCTGTACAACGAGGCCCAGCGCGACGTGATCGTGCGCGCGAGCATCCTGGCCGCCCCGAAGCCGAACGACGACCCGAACGATGAAGGAGACCGACATGGCTGACGACCGAGAACTCCGCATGGCACCGGAGCAGCAGCAGACGTCGGGCGGCGGGGATCGGATGTCAGCCGAACCTCTGCTCGTCGAAGACACGCTGCTTCTGCTCTTCCAGCCCGACTCAGGAGCGATCGCGGGCGAGAACATCCTGTTCTACGTGCTCGGCGGTGCCGTTCTCGCCGACCTCGCGCTCGCCGGGTCCGTCGAGATGGAGAAGAAAGGGCTCTCCACCCTCGTGCACGCGACCGGCGACGGTGCAGCACCTGACGCCCTCCTCGACCCCGCCTGGGCCTACATCACGGAGAAGCCGCGGGGCGTGCAGACCGTGCTCGCCGCGGTCGGACCCGAGCTTCGCGGACCGGTGCTCGACCGCCTCGTCGAACGCGGCGACCTCACCCGCACCGAGGGCAGGACCCTGGGCATCTTCCCCTCCACGAAGCTGGCGCTGGGGAGCGACCGCCGTGCGGCGCTGATGACGCAGGTGCGGGCCGCGCTGGTCGACGGGGAAAGCGCCGACGCCCGCACCGCCGCGAGCATCGCGCTCCTCTCGGCGAGCGGCACGCTCCCTCAGTTCCACAGGGAGATCCCATGGAGCGGCGACGTGTACACGCGCGGCAAACAGTTCGAACACGGCGACTGGGGCGCATCGGCTGCGGCGAGCGCCGTGAACCGCACGATGAACGCGGTCGTCATGAGCGCCGCCATCGCGGCCACAGTGCTCCCGCGCACCTAGGGTGAATCGGGCACCCGGCCTCTCACTGTGCGATGTCGGCGAGGTGCTCTTCGAGAAGGTGGAGCGCCTGCCGCTGCGCCCGGTTCAGCACGGCATCCGTGTGTGAGGTGAGGAGCGCCCCGACCGCTCGGCCGTCCAACGCGGGAACGGCCTCGACGAAATCGGCGATCAGCGGCTGGAGCGCCGACCCGAAACGTGCGACGACGGCCGCGACCTCATCGTGCGGGGAGTCATCCTCGAGGGCGCCGAAGCCGTCCATCGCCGCGGCGATCTCACCGATCGCCTCGGGTGCCGTGAGCTTCTCGTAGACACGGGCCAGCTGCGCCATCCCCTCGTCTCCCGCCAGCTGAGCGAGCAGCAGAGCTTGATCCCGATCGATCCGCGCCGCCTCACGGGACAGCCCTGCGGCCTCCATCGCTGCCTGGAACGGAGCGAGCTCCGGCGGCAGGTCAGGGAACGCGCGGTGGGCCCGCAGCCTGCCGAGCATCTCGCGCTGTCGGGTGAGGTGAGCGATCTGACCGACCAGTTCCGCATCGAGATCGTCGAGAAGCACGTCGGTGTCGGAGTCGGACTCGTCGAGGATGGTCGGCATGCGTTCCAACGGGATGCCGAGGGCGGCGAGTCGTCGGATCCGGAGCACACGGATGAGGTCGTGCACGTCGTAGTCGCGGTAATCGTTCGCGCCGCGTTCCGGCTCGTCGAGCACGCCGATCTGGTGGTAGTGCCGGAGCGTCCGCACGGAGACACCGGCGAGCCGGGCGAGTTCGCCGCTAAGCATGGTTCACCGCCACCGTCTCCTCCACGCCGACGGGGTCGGGGTCGACGATCGGATCCAGATTACGCAGAGAACGGGCGAACAGAGCGACGGCGAGCGCGATGATCCACAACGCCGCGACCGCGATCGCAGCCACGCGGACGTCGGAGAGCTCCGTCAGGACGGCGGCCGCCATGATCCCCAGCGCCGGTGCCACCGTCGTCAGGGCGTTCTGTGTACCCATGATGCGCCCACGCATCCGTTCGGGGATCCGCTCGATCATCAACACGCCCATGAGGGAGCTGAACAGACCGGTCGCCGCTCCGGTGACGAAGCCACCGACCAGCACGACCCACACCGATGCCAGCGAGGCGATCACCGCGAAGCCGATCGTCATCCCGATCGCTCCCACGACGAACCACACCCGTCGGCGCCCGCGGGAGCCGAAGAGGGCGTAGATCATTCCGCTGATGAGCATGCCCGCTGCCATGGCGGTGAGCACGAAACCGAGCATCCCCGGCTGCTCGACCAGAGTGAAATAGACCGGGAGCAGCAGACCTTGCAGCGCGGCGAGCACGGTGACCGAGAGGGTCCCGAGGATCGTCGTGGCGACCAGGAAGCGGCTGCGCAGCAGCACCCGCCATCCGTCTCGCAACTGTGTCCATCCGTTCGAGCGCGGTGCAGCGGCATCCGCCTCTCGATCCCTGTCGATCGCGCCGACCCGACGCGGAATGAGGAGTGTCAGCAGAGCCGCCGCGAGCGACGTCGCTGCGGTGATCCAGAGCACGGCCGTTCCGCCCACGAGCACGATGAGCGTGCCCGCGGCCGCCGGGCCGAGGAGCAGTGCGACAGCCCCGAGCGATTCGCGAATGCCGGTCAGTCGCTCGGCCGGGATACCGCTGCGCCGCACCACAGCAGGCAGGAGCGCCTCGCGGGCCGTCATGCCGGGCACGTCGCCGAGCGAACCCAGGATGCCGAAGAGCACGAACCACCCCAGCGACAGGCCGGAGATCAGGTCGACCAGCGGAAGTGCCGCGATGCACAGGGCGGAGATCAGGTCCGTGATCACGGACGAGGTACGCCGGTTGATGCGGTCGATCACGACACCCATGAACAGTCCGGCCAGCAGGGCGGGGATGGCGGTGGCAGCGGAGACGATGCCGGCGCCGAGGACGCTGCCGGTGACCTGGAGCATCAACAACGGCAGGGCGATGGCAGCGAGCGAGTTGCCGAGCAGCGAGAGCAGGTAGGACGCGAGATACGCGAAGGCGGTGAGGTTCATGAGCCCAGCCAAAACCACGACGTTACGTCGGGGTCAAGAGAGACTACCAGCCGGGGTGCGCCACGCCCTGTCGGCAACGGCTCAGGACGGGCAAGCTGTCTCTATGGCGAACACCGAACTCGGACTCTTCCTCGCGGCCCGGCGCGCGGCGATCAGTCCGGATGCTGCGGGCATCCGGTGGAGCGGCGTGCGGCGGGTGCCCGGCCTCCGCCGCGAAGAGGTGTCGATCCTGGCCGGAGTCAGCGTCGACTACTACACGCGACTGGAGCAAGGACGGGAGGAGAACCCGTCGGCATCCGTCCTCAACGCGCTCAGCCGCGCGCTCGCGCTGCCCGCCGACGCCCGCGAGCATCTCTACCGACTGGCCGGGGCCGTCCCCTCCGCTGCCCCGACGCCCGCCGTCGAGCGGGTGGACCCCGCCCTGCAGCGGCTGATGGAGGCATGGCCGGACACCCCGGCGTTCGTGCTGAACCGGCGATTGGACATCCTCGCGCTCAACCCGTTGGCCCGGGCTCTGTATTCGGCGTTCGAGAAAACGGGCAACCTCGCGCGGATGGTCTTCCTCGACCGTGCCGCGGCCTCGTTCTTCGACGACTGGGATCGGTCGGCCGAAGCGAGCGTCGCCAACCTTCGGCTGACGCTCGGCTTCGACGCCCACGACAGCGCCACCTTCGAGCTGATCGACGAACTGCGGACCGGCGATCCGCGCTTCGCGGTGCTCTGGGCGCGGAACGACGCTCGGGGCAAGACGCAGGAGGCCAAGGTCTTCGTCCACCCGGAGGTCGGGCGTCTCACGCTCGAGTTCAGCGCCTTCGACGTTCGTAGCGCGCCCGGGCAGCAGCTGATCGTCTACCAGGCGGAACCCGCATCGGCATCTGGCGACGCTCTGCGATTGCTGGCGACGATCGCCGCCACGCGCGGGCCCCGCCCGGCGACATTCGGTCAGCGGCGCGTCATCGTCGACGCATAGCCGCCATCCCCTGGATACACCCACGCGCCGTCGAGCTGACGGTCGTCGTCACTGAACGTGCCGCGGAAATACGCCGGGCTGCCCTTCGCCCCTGCCCAGATCGTCAACGTATCGCCGTCCAGCTCGTAGACGTAGTCGAGCGTGTTGCCCATGGAGTCGTAGAACCGGGAGACGACGTCCGTTCCGACCGGCTCGCCGAATGGATGCAGCTGCCCGATCACTTCCATGCCTGTGATCGCCTGGCCGAACTGTTCCAGTTCGACGTGCTGCAGCAGGAAGAACCGTCCGGCCATCCACTCGTATCGAACGAGGCCTTCCGCGCCTCCGGTGATGGTCCACTCCCCGACGAGCCGGTCGAGCACGGTGACCGCACTGCTGGGCGTGGGCTGCTCGCCGAGGCCATACCCATCGATCTGCTCTGCCGACGTGTTCTCCAGCTGGTTGTCGTTCATGATGCGTCCTTTCGTTGGCGTCCCGGCGGGTCACCGTCACAGATACCTCGGAGCCCGATTCCCCCGATTGACATCCCGGCGGAGAAAGTCGATGTCAAGGTGCGGCATCCGGCTCCGAGGTATCTGTACACGTCGTATCCATCAACCTGAGGAGTACCCAATGAATGCGTTCCACATCACACCGGCGGTGACGGAGCCCAGCCGAGTCGAGACGTCGCGATCCCGTACCCGGACGCTGTTGATCGCAGGTGCGCTTGCCGGCCCGCTGTTCTACCTGTCGGCCATCGCGCAGATGCTCACACGACCAGGCTTCGACCTTCGCGTCCATCCGATCAGCCAGCTCTCGACGGGAGACCTGGGATGGATCCAGGTGGTCACCTTCGCACTGACAGGTCTCGGCCTGATCTGCCTGGCGGTCGGACACCGGAGAGTCGTGTCGAGCGGTCGTGGCCGCACAGCGATCCCCCTGTTCATCGCGATCGCGGGGATCGGCTTCATCGCCGCGGGCGTCTTCCCCCAGGATCCCGCCTACGGGTTCCCTCTCGGAACCGCTGACGGCCCTGCAGCGGAATCGTCGTGGCACGCGCTCGTCCATATGGGCGCGGCGATCCTGGCCTTCACCGCATTGGCGGTGGCTGCGGTGATCGCTCTCGTTCGTGCGATCAGCAATCGTCGCCCGCTCGCCGCCGTCGGCAACGGCATCGTCGCCCTCGCGCTGCTGGCTCCTGTCGTCCCCGATGTCGCCAGCATGCAGGTCGCCGTCACCGGGCTCTTCGCTTTCGGGTGGTGCACCCTCACGGCGACCACACTGCTGAAGTCGCCCATTGCCGCTCGATAGCCTGAACCCGCAGTCCGACTCAAGGAGAAGAACCATGAAATTCCTCATCCTCGGCTACACGCCGAGCAACAGCTGGGATGCCGCCACCGCGGACACGCCCACCGAAGACGCCCTCGCCGCATTCGCCGCCTACCAGGAGTTCGAAGCCGAGCTGCGCGCCAGCGGCGAATTCGTCAGCACGGAGGGCCTGGGACATCCGGCTCTGTCGACGACCGTGCGCAAAGCGGACGGGAGCATCGTCATCACCGACGGCCCGTTCGCCGAGCTCAAGGAAGTACTCGCGTCGTTCGCCGTCATCGAGGTGTCCGGCCTGGACCGCGCGAAAGACATCGTCGCAAGGATGGTGGAGATGCTCGGGGAGCCGATGGAGATCCGCCCCATCATGGGCGACGACTTCGCGTGACCGATCGCGCCGACGCGATCGAGCATCTGCTGCGCAGCGAGGCGCCGCAGGTGCTCGGCGCGCTGGTGCGCCGCTTCGGCCACTTCGACATCGCGGAAGAAGCGGTGCAAGACGCGCTTCTCGCCGCCAGCGCGCAATGGCGGAAGAGTCTCCCGGAACACCCTCGGTCGTGGTTGATCCGCGTCGCCTACCGTCGGATGGTCGATGCTCTCCGATCCGAGTCGGCGGATCGGAGACGCGCGGAAGAGTATTCGATCGCGGCATCGGCGTCCCCGTCGTCAGCCTCCGAGCACGACGACAGCTTGAACCTCTTGCTGCTGTGCTGTCATCCCGCACTGTCGCATGCGTCGAGAGTCGCCCTGACGCTGCGTGCGGTGGGCGGATTGACCACCGTGGAGATCGCGCATGCGTACGGGGTGACCGAACAGACCATGGCCGTGCGGATCAGTCGGGCGAAGCAGCAGATCCGCAAGGCCGGCGCCCGGTTCGAGTTCGCCGACGACGACGACCTTCCGGGCCGCATCTCCGCAGTCATGCGGGTGCTGTACCTGATCTTCAACGAGGGGTACACCGCAACGACCGGCGCGCAGCTCACGCGCACCGACCTGACGGCTGAAGCGATCCGTCTTGCCAGGCTCTTGCGCACACTCCGGCCCGACGATCCCGAGCCTGCGGCACTTCTCGCGCTCATGCTGTTGACGGATTCACGCCGCGCCACCCGCGCAACGCCGAGCGGCGAGCTCGTGCCGCTGGCGGATCAGGATCGTGGGCGCTGGGATGCGGGGATGATCGCGGAGGGATCTGAACTCATCCGTTCAGCGTGGTCTCGCGGCTCCGTCGGCACCTACCAGCTGCAGGCCGCCGTCGCCGCCGTCCACGCCTCTGCGCCGGTCGCCGCGGAGACCGATTGGCGCCAGATCGCAGTGCTCTACCTCGCGCTCGAACAGGTCGAGCCCAGCGGACCGGTCATGCTCGCGCGGGTCGTCGCCGTGGCCCACGCCTACGGCCCTGCACAGGCGAACGCTCTGCTCGAACAGCTCGACCGCGAACACGGGCTGCTCCAGCATCCGCTGACCCGGCACCGCGCGCATGCGATCCGTGCGCATCTCAATGAAGCGGCGGGAGATGAGACAGCGGCACGAGCCGATTTCCTTGCCGCGGCCGAGATGACCCAGAACGAACCCGAATCCCGGTATCTGTCTCGAAAGGCGGGCGGCGGGACCTCCTAGCCGCTTCCCGCCGCGGGGGGCGAAAGGTCGGAGCCACCGCGCACCTCACGGCCTAGCGGGTCGCGCCGCCCGGTGGGCCCCGCTTGCAACCACTGTCACGTGACCATTCCGGCGGCAGAGAAAGCGGAGTCGAGATCCTCGATCAGGTCCCCCGCGCTCTCCAGCCCAACGTGGAGCCGCACGAGGCGAGGGGCATCAGGAGCGCCGTCGTCCGCTCGGAGGTGATGGGGTTCAGCGGGCATGATCAGGCTCTCGAAACCTCCCCAGCTGGTCCCCAACCCGAAGAGCTGGAGGTGGTCGATGAACACCGCGAAATCCGCTTCCGAGCATGGCGGGAGCTCGATCGTGAACGGGCCGGCCGCTCCGGTGAACTGAGAACGCCAGAGTTCGTACCCCGGATCGCCCTCCAGCGCCGGAAAGAGGACGCGTCGGACGCCCGGGTGGTGCTGCATCCACACGGCCACAGTGAGCGCGCTCGCCTCATGGCGTTGCATCCGGAGGGCGAGAGTGCGCAGACCTCGGAGCGCGAGCCAGCAAGTGTCAGGCGCTGCGTGCGTGCCGTTGCGGTCGCAGTACTCGCGCACGCGCTCGAGCGCGTCGGATGAGCCGGTGACCAGACCGAGCAGCAGGTCGGAGTGGCCGTTGATGAACTTGGTTGCGGAGTGGACGGAGATGTCCACACCCAACGAATGAGCGTCGAAGAACACCGGGGTTCCCCAGGTGGAATCGGAGGCCAGCGGCACCCCGTGAGCATGCGCAGCCTCACTGATCGCGCGGATGTCGAGCATCTCCATGGTCAAGGACGCCGGCGTTTCGACGAAGACGAGTGAAGTGTCGTCACGCAGGAGCGCCGACAGGTCATCGTCACGCGCGAAGTACTCGACTTCCGTGCCGGCCGGTATGAGCTCACGGTCGCAGAACACTCGCGTCGGACCGTAGACGCCCGCGCTCACGAGAATATGACGCCCGGCCCCGGCGTGGGCGGAGAGGACGGCCGTGATCGCGGCGAGGCCGCTGCTGGTCGCGATGGCGGTCTCCGCCCGGGAGATCTCGGCCATCGCCTGCTGCAGCTCGAAAGTCGTCGTCGTGCCGGAACGACCGTATCGTGGCGCTGCGAACACGACGCCGCGCTGCGCTCGTCTGTAGTCGGTGAGAGAGGCGAACACGGTGGTCGACGTCCGGACCAGGGGTGGGCTGATCGCGTGAGCGGCGGCCGCAGTGGTGCGGCCGATTCGAGTCAGTCGAGTTTCGAAGTCCATTGCGCTTCTCCCTTCGTGGAACGGGACTGGCCCGGCCGCTGGAGTCCAGCCTGACGCGATACGCTGCGGCACGCTTTCGATAGAGTGACACTCCATGTCAGAAACTCGCCACGTTCGTGTCGCGCCGACCGAAACGCGCATCCTTGCGCGCGGCGCCGAGGCGACGCCGCACCGCCATGACGACCATCAACTCATCTACGCCAGCTCCGGTGTTCTCGAGGTCACCGTCCCGGACGGCATCTGGTTCACTCCGTCTGTGCGCGCGGTCTGCGTACCAGGTGGCACAGTCCACAGCTGGCAGGTCCATGGGGCCACCACGGTGCATCTCATCGGAATCCCCCGCCCGCTCTTTCCATCGACAGACAGTGCACCGACGCTCGTCGCCGTCGACGCCCTCGCTCGCGCACTGATGATCGCCTGCGCCGAGAACGGTCCCGCACACACTCCGGCGGAGCGGCGGCTCCTCCGGGTGCTCGTCGACCAGATCCACCCGGTGTCAGCGGCATCGACCATGATTCCGTCTCTCCGAGACGAGCGTCTGCAGAAGGTCCAGGCGATCGTCGAATCGGACATGACCGTAGCGCCCGGCCTTGCAGAGCTCGGGCCACAGGTTGGCGCGTCGGCGCGCACGCTCTCCCGCCTGTTTCGAGACGAGGTGGGAATGGCGTTTCCGGTGTGGCGGACGCAGTTGCGGTTGCACCGGGCGACGCTCCTGCTCGCCGCGGGGCGAACCGTCAGTCAGACCGCCGGCGCCTGCGGCTGGTCATCACCCAGTGCCTTCGTCACGACGTTCCGTCGGGCCTTCGGACAAACACCCGGGTCACTGTACCGATAGCGCAATCGAAATCTAGACTCGCCTGATGACCGCTTGGCGTTCCGACCGCTTCTTGTCGTGGCAGGATCGCACGGACGCGACCTGAGGCGATCCCGCCTCATCGACATTTGTCTCTACATCGACAGATGTCAGGACTCAGTAACTCGAGGGGCTCCATAGTGGATATCAATGAGATCGAGGCCGTCGTTTTCGACGTGCTCGGCACCCTCGTCGACGAGCCAGGCGGACTTCACACCGCGATCGGGGTAGCGGCGCCCCCGCTCAGCCATGCGGAGGTCGACGCGCTGGTCGCCGAGTGGCAACAGTATGTCGAGGCCGAACAGCGCCGCATGGCCCAGGGCACGCGCCGCTATGCCAACACCGAAGTCGTCGACTTCGAGGCCGCGCAGCGGGTGGCCAATCGAGTCGGCCTCACCGACCCGACGACGATTGCGACACTGGCGACGGCCGGCGAGCGCTTGACGCCGTGGCACGATTCGGTAGCGGCGCTCAAGCGACTTGCGCAGCGGTTCCCGGTGATCGGGCTGTCCAATGCCAGCTCTACGGCGCTGCTTCGACTCAGCGCCAACACCGGGCTCCCTTTGCAGCATGCACTCTCCGGCGAGAGCGTCTCCGCGTACAAGCCGGCCGCCGAGGTGTACCGGCTTGCCGTTGAGACTGCGAGGCTCCCTCCGCGACATGTTCTGATGGTCGCGGCACACGCGTGGGATCTCCGTGGCGCCCAAGCGATCGGCATGAGCACCGCGTACGTGGAGCGGCCGGGAGGAGACCCGCCGGCAGGCGTCGACGCCTTCGACTGGGAATTCGACGAACTGACCGATCTCGTCGACGCGCTCATGACCGCAGCGCGTTGACCTGAGCCCGCTCGGCAGCGCTGCAGCTTTCAGGTGCGGGACGCAGAAGGTCGCCGTATCGTGGCCACGTGATCACTTGCGTTGTGACGTACACGGTCGACCCCGTCCGCATCGAGGCATTCGAGGAGTTCGCCCAGGCATGGATGGAGCTCGTATCCCGGCATGGCGGCATCCACCACGGTTACTTCCTGCCCTCGGAGGGAAAGAGCGACGAGGCCTTGGCACTGTTCACCTTCCCGTCCTTCGCCGACTACGAGACGTACCGCGAGCGGTTCGGCATCGACCCGGAGTTCATCGCAGCAGACCGGATCCGCGACGACAGCGGATGCGTCATCCGCTACGAGCGCACCTTCATGCGCCCGCTGCTTCCCGACACCGCCCTCTGACGGCTCTCACTCCCGCCGAAGACGCCCACGGCGACGAGCAGTCCGGTGCGGAGCGCCCCCGCGGGTCTGCCGCAACCGTGACGGGCCATTGCTGGATACCGGGCGCTGCCGCTTTCTTCACGCGGAACCTGCACTCAGTTGAAGTCGCCACCAGGGGCCATGTCGCGGAACCGGGAGTAGTGACCCTGGAACGCCACCGTGATGGTCGCGGTCGGACCATTACGGTGCTTGGCGACGATGAGGTCGGCTTCTCCCGGACGCACGTCCTTGTCGTAGACCGAATCGCGGTGCAGGAGGATCACCATGTCGGCATCCTGCTCGATCGAGCCGGATTCACGCAGGTCGCTGATCGCGGGCTTCTTGTCTTGCCGCTGCTCGGGGCCACGGTTCAGCTGTGACAGTGCGATGACCGGAACCTGCAGCTCTTTGGCGATGAGCTTCAGGCTTCGCGAGAACTCCGACACCTCTTGCTGGCGAGACTCGACACGCTTGCCCGAGGTCATCAGCTGCAGGTAGTCGATGATGACCATGCGCAGACCTTCGCGCTGCTTCAGTCGACGGCATTTGGCGCGGATCTCGACGAGCGTCATGTTGGGGCTGTCGTCGATGTAGAGGGGGGCATCGTTGATGCGGCCGCGGGTCGCGGCGACGGTGGTCCAGTCGCGCGGGTCGAGCGTTCCCTTTCGCATGTTCTGCAGCGGGATGCCGCCCTCGGCACTGAGCAGACGCATGGCGATCTCGCTCTTGCCCATCTCGAGAGAGAAGAAGATCGAGGGGAAGTCGTGGCCGATGGATGCTGCGCGGGCGAAGTCGAGCGCGAGGGTCGACTTACCCATGGCGGGACGAGCGGCGACGACGATCATCTGACCACCGTGCAGGCCGTTGGTGAGATCGTCGAGTTCCTTGAAGCCGGTGGGGATGCCGGTCATCGAGCCGTCGCGCCCGTTCGCGGCCTCGATCTCTTCGATCGCCGCATCGACGGCGGTGGTGAGCGGAACGTAGTCTTCGGCCGTCTCGGTGCCGGTGACGGAGTAGATCTCCGCCTGGGCGTTGTTGACGATATCGGTGGCGTCGCCCTCACCCGCATAGCCGAGCTGCACGATACGCGTTCCCGCATCGACGAGTCGGCGGAGGATGGCACGTTCCGAAACGATGCCGGCGTAGTAGCCCGCGTTGGCCGCGGTCGGCACGATGGAGGTCAGTGAGTGCAGGTAGTCGGCGCCGCCGGCCCTGCCGAGTTCGCCCGTCTTGATGAGCTCGTCGGTGACGGCGACGACGTCAGTCGGCTCACCGTGTGAGTAGAGCGACAGGATCGCTTCGAAGATCAGCTCGTGCTTCGGCACGTAGAAGTCGGCGCCCTTGAGCGTCTCGATCACGTCGGCGACGGCATCCTTCGACAGCAGCATTCCACCGAGCGCGCTCTGCTCGGCGAGGAGGTCGTGAGGAGGGGTGCGTTCGGGGTGGCGCTGCCCGCCCATGCGCTCCTGCGAGATGTCCGCGATCGACACACTGTTCCCTTCGATGCGACGTTTCCGATGCGCCGCCTCGGTGGGCGGTGCCGTGCTGGTTCCGGTTGTTCGGCCGTCGTGCACAGCGAATCAGGAGCCCCCGACATTCGGTCGCTCGACCACGCTACGAGCGGCCCGACCAGCCTGCAACACAGCCTGTGGATAACCCTGTGGAGAGCGTGCGAACAAGATCGGAGAGTCTGTGCAGAACCTGTGTGGATAACTCCGTGGATGGCCGCCCCCGAGACTTTTTTAATCCCGTCTGACCTGGGCTTAGGTGTTTCTACAGGCTGTGGATGAGAACCTGCTTAAACAGGTGATTGAAGGTTGTTGCCTGTCGTGGGGACATGTGTAGAACTTGGGGAAAGTCAAGCCGAGATTTCTCCGGGCGAGTCTCGCCCTTGCACCAGCTACGTTCGTCGATAAGGGGCTGGACAATAGGCCATCCCGCGAGTAGCGTGCAGCCCATCGATCCCTGTGTGGGGTCGGTAAACGTTGCTTCTGAAGGGGGAGGGTGGCGTGGACACTCGGGCGACCTGACGCGGCAGTTCTGCCGTCGTCATCTGGGGTGGCCTCTGCGCGCTCATCTGGGCGGCCTTCACCGTTCTCTTCGGTGGCGGTCCGCTCACGCTGACGATCAGAAGGACGGTCCCCTCGAAGGGGTCACGACTTTGGTCAGCACGACTGTCACCGCGGTGACCGCGCCCGTGACGTCCCCGCCTCCGGCGCCGCCGGCTCCGCCACCCGCTGCAGCGCCGAAGGTCGTGAACGTCGTGGCGCCGGTCGTGAAAGCCCTCGCTCCGGTCGCGAAGACCGTCGTGGCGCCCGTCGTCGAAGCAGTGGCCGCTCCAGTGCAGCAAACAGCGCCGGCGGTCGTCGAGACCGTCACCGACACCGCGGCGAAGGTTCCGGTCGTCGCTCCCGTTGCGGCGCCGGTCGTAGAGGTGGTGACAGACACCGCTCAGGGCGTCGTCACGCCGATCGCGGAGGGAATCACCGACTCCCCGGTCTCTCGGATCACAGACCCGGTGCTCGACGCCGTCAGCGGCCTCCCTGTCATCGGGAAGGTCGTGGACGGCACGGGGGTCATCGATGTGGTGGACGAGGTCGTCGGCATCATCGACGACACCACGGAGGCGATCGGCGGGGTCATCGATGAGACCGTTCCGCCCGTGCTCGGCGGCGTGGACCCGACATCGCCCGACGGCTCCGACGGGGCGACGGGGCCGACCGCGCCCAACCCGAGTTCCGAGTCGCCCTCCGCTCACGACTTGCTCGCCATCCCATCCGTTCGCTCCGCTGCTGTCGTCTCAGGAAGCGCGTTCGCTTCGCTCGCCCCCGCGTCGACGTTCCAGGATGCAGGGACGATTCCCGCTCTTCTCGGCTCGATGTCCTCAGCGGATGCCGGTGCGGCACAGCTGCGAGACACGGCTGACCCGTCAGCTTCTCATGCCCCACCCGGGGCTCCGGTCTCCCCGACTTCCTCCGCCGGTCCCGGTGGAGCATCTGCCCATGCTCCCGCTCGCCTCAGCGACGTCGGCACGGATTCGCTCGGCGCCGGGGAACGCGTTCCCGGTGCATCCGACGACTCTTTGCCGGTGTCGCCGGTCTCCGGCACCGACGTCTCTCCTGACTGACTGACCGTCGCGCCGTCCTTTCTCATGGACGGCAGATGCTGTGCTGCGCGCGCACTCCACATCGCGCGCACCCATCGAGACTAGTGCCGGCGAGTAGACCGTCGTCTCCGGATGTTTCGGCAGCATTGGCGGCCGTCGCGCTGAACAGGGTGATCCCGCCGGCGATGAGCGTGCCCCACAGGGCCCGCTTCACAGATGTACGCATGATGATTCTCCTGACTGAACTGGGCGCAGCATGCAAGCTCGAGCGAGCACCCGGAAACGCCGAACGCCCCCTGTCCCGAAGGACAGAGGGCGTTCCGACAGGCGCAGTGCCGGTCGAATTACTTGGCGGCGACGACCTGCAGCGTGATGACTGCGGTGACGTCGTCGTGCAGACGAACAGTCGCCTCGTGATCGCCGACCTGCTTGATCGGCGCCGTGATGTGCACCTTGCGCTTGTCGATCGCGCCGATACCGGCAGCCGCGACAGCGTCGGCGACGTGCTCGGTCTTGACCGAACCGAACAGGCGACCCTCGGAGCCGGCCTTGACGGCCAGACGCACCTTGGTGCCCTCGAGAGCGTTCTTCAGTGCCACAGCGTCGTCGCGATCGTGGATCGCGCGTGCCTGACGCGCAGCCTGGATCGAAGCGACCTGCTTTTCGCCACCGCGGGTCCACGCCGTAGCGAAACCCTGGGGGATGAGGAAGTTACGGGCGTACCCGTTCTTGACCTCGACCACGTCACCGGCACTACCGAGCCCGGCGACCTCGTTCGTGAGAATCAGCTTTGCCATCTCGATACCCCTTACCGGCCAGCGCCAGCGTAGGGCAGGAGCGCCATTTCACGGGCGTTCTTGATCGCCGTGGCGATCAGACGCTGCTCCTGCACCGAGACACCGGTGATGCGACGGGCACGGATCTTGCCGCGCTCCGAGACGAACTTGCGAAGGGTGGCGACATCCTTGTAATCGATGACACCAACCCGGATGGACTTCGCGGGAGCGGTGGGCTTGCCACCCTTCCGCGGCTTGCGGCGGTCGCCGCTCGACTTTCCAGCCATTGTTTTTCCTTAGTGATGAGACGGATGCCGGCGCAGAGACAGGCTCTGCCGCCGGATCCAGAAGTTGATCAGAACGGGGTGTCGTCGCCGAAGCTGCCCGGAGTGCTCCAGGCATCTGCGCTGGTCGACGAGCCGGGCGTTGACCACGGCTCCTCCGACACCTGCTGCTGCTGAGCGGGACGAGACTGTCCGCCGCCGCCACCGGCACCGCCGGCACCGCCGGTCGAGGCCGCACGGGTGACCTGCGCGGTCGCGTACCGGAGCGAGGGGCCGATCTCGTCGACCTCCAGCTCGATCGCGGTGCGCTGGTTGCCCTCACGGTCCTGGTAGGAGCGCTGACGCAGACGGCCCTGCGCGATGACGCGCATGCCCTTCGTCAGCGAGCCCGCCACGTGCTCGGCGAACTCGCGCCAGACGGACGCGCGAAGGAACAGCGCATCGCCGTCCTTCCACTCGTTCGCGGCACGATCGAAGTTCCGAGGCGTCGAAGCGATGGTGAAGTTCGCCACCGGCAGCCCGTTCTGCGTGTAGCGCAGCTCGGGGTCGGCCGTGAGGTTGCCCACCACGGTGATGACGGTTTCGCCAGCCATGTTCCTTAGGCCTTCGCTGCCTTGGCGGCCTTGCGAGCAGCCTTCTCTTCGGAGCGCTTCGCCTCGAAGGCGACCATGGCCTGAGCCTCTTCCGAACGAAGGACCTTGGTGCGCATGATCTGCTCGTTCAGCTTCAGCTGACGGTCGAGCTCCTGCGTGGCCTCGCTGGTTGCGGTGAAGTTGACGACGGCGTAGATGCCCTCGTTCTTCTTCTGGATCTCGTAGGCCAGACGGCGCTTACCCCAGATGTCGACATTCTCAATCGAGCCACCATCGTTGGTGATGACCTTCAGGAACTTGTCGAGCGTAGGTGCGACCTGGCGCTCGTCGATCTCGGGGGTCAGAATGACCATGAGTTCGTACTGGTGCGTCACTTACCCACCTCCTTCGGACTAGAACGGCTTCCGGGGCTTTCCCGGAAGCAGGAGGGTGTGTGAACGTGTCGACCCGAGCAACCCGAATGGATGCCGGAAGGCAGACAACCTTGACAGTCTAGCCGAATACCCACCGCGACGCGCACATCCCTCGCGGGCAGCGCTGCGCGCCGCCTTCCTCGCACTCCTTTGGCATGCTGGAGGCATGCCCCGGTGACCGACATCGGGGCATACGACCGAAGGGGGGACGCCATGCGCGTCAACAAATTTGGGGTCGGCGTCGTTCTCGCCGCCTCCGTCCTGCTCACGGGCTGCGCGGCCGGAGGCTCTGACGAGCCGACCGAGGACAAGCCCAGTGGCGCCGCTCAGGAGGAGAGCGCAGCTCCGGCATCCGACTGCCCCGAACTGGCAGACGGCGCGACCATCGACGGCGCCGACCTCGGCACCTGCGTGGCCGACGCGATGTCCGACACGGCGGGCTACGCCGCCACGACCACCGTGATGGGCATGGAGACCACGGTCCGTTTCAACCCGGCTGAAGACGCCATCGCGTCCGAGTCACCCGCCGGCTCGCTCATCGTCATCGGCGAGGAGACCTGGGTGAAGTCACCGACCAGCGAGTGGCAGCCGGCCGACACGGAGTCCAGTGACCCGATCATCGCCGGCCTCAGCACCGGTGCCGCATCGGTGGCCAACGTCGACCCCTCGTCCGTCGCCGCCGGGATGACCGGTGAGTTCACGGTCGACGGTACGTCGGAGCGCCTCGGTCAGGAGGTCTTCCTGGTGAGCGGCACCGCCGAGCAGCAGGGCGTCTCGGTCGACGTCGTCTTCGAGGTCACCGCAGATTACGTCACCCTCGCATCGATCAGCTCGACGGAGGCCGAGGGCCAGCCGATCGAGGTCACCATGGAGATCACCGAGTGGGACGTGAAGCAGGACATCGTCGCACCCGTCTGATTCGACTCTGACACTGCGGGCCGGGGCTGCTGCCTTGGCCCGCAGTTGTTTCGTCGTCAGGACACCGCCGAGCCGGCCTTACCCGTGCCCGCGCTCTCGCGCCACTCATCTTCCAGCAGCGCGTAGACGAGCATCGTGGTCCACTCACCTTTGAACCATTCGCTCTCAACGAGGCGGGCCTCGCGGCGGAAGCCCAGGCGTTCCGCGACGCGCGCGGAGGACGCGTTCCGGTCGTCGAGCCGCGCGGTGATCCGATGCAGGCCCAGCCCGTCGAAGCCGATGCGGAGCAGCGCCTCGACCGCTTCGGTGGCATACCCGCGCCCGGCGAACCGCGGGTCGAAGATGTAGCCGACCTCACCCGAGCGGCTCTCCTCGCTGCGCCAGAACAGCACGACGTCCCCGACGAGCGTGCCCGTCGACCGCTCTTCGACGGCCAGGCACACGGCGTCGCCTTGCTGCGCGAAGCGAGTGGGTGCCCACGTCGTGGCGATCTTCTGCTCGACCTCCTGGCGGGACAGGGGTCCGTAGGGCACGTAGCGCACGACGTCGGCGACGGACTTGTACGCGTGCATCGCCTCGGCGTCGTCGAGAGTGATCGGACGAAGGTTCAGCCGTGGGGTCTGGATCGGGTAATCGGGAGCGTGGACCGTCTGCAGCACGGCTTCACTGTACGCCGGTAGCGTGGGCCGCATGGAGTGGATCGCGGGCACCGGAGCCGGAGACTGTTTGCGAGAGCGTCTCGACGCTCGTTCGACGACGACGCACACGGTCGTGAACCGATGACCACGCCGCACACACCGACCACTTTCGACTCCCGGCCGCTGACCGATCCGGTGGATCCGGCCGCGGTGCGGGCCTTCGCGGCAGAGCTGCGCGCGCGTCAGTCCACGGGGATCACCGCAGCGACGGTCATCGGAATCGTCGTCGCCGTCGTCGTCGGTGTCGTGATGATCCCCCTCTTCGTCTCGGTCGTGCTGGGTATCGCCTTCTCCAGCGGGTCCCCCGCTCTTGCCGCGATCCCGCTCGTGCTGATCGGACTGGTCCTGGCCGGCGTCGTGACGATGATCTGGATCGGAGTGCGCAACGCCAGAACCCGGCGTTACCGACTGAGCCGATTCGCCCAGGCCAACGGCATGACCTACGAGGGTCAGATCGCCGACCCTCCGCTGCCCGGGATGATCTTCAGCCTCGGTCGCTCCCGTCAGTCGACCGATCTGATCCGTGGCACGCGCCCCCGCTTCGTCGAGTTCGGCAACTACCAGTACACGGTGCAGTCGGGGAAGAACTCGACGACCTACCGCTGGGGATATGTGGCGGTGAAGCTCGACGTGCCGCTGCCGAACATCGTCCTCGACGCCAAGGGCAACAACGGCTTCGGCTCGAACCTGCCCGCATAGTTCCAGAAGGAGCAACGTCTGTCGCTGGAGGGTGACTTCGACCAGCACTTCACCCTGTACTGCCCTGTCGGCTACGAACGGGATGCGCTCTATCTCTTCGCTCCGGACATCATGGCGCGCTTCATCGACAACGCCGCCGAGCTCGATGTCGAGATCGTGGACGACTGGCTGTTCCTCTACACGCCCCGCAAAGTCTCGACGCTCGACCCGGCCACGTGGGCGTGGCTGTTCGGAGCAGTCGGTGCGCTGCTGATCAAGTTCGACCAGTGGGCGCGCTGGCGCGACGAGCGGTTGCTGGTCGAAAGACCGGATGCTGCAGCTACAGCATCCGGTCCCGCTCCGACGCGAGACCCACGGCTGCCGTTCGCGCCGCCCGTCGGCATGCTCACGCCGCCTCCCGGCGTCGCATCGGAAGGGCGCCGGCTGAAGCGCAGCGGAACGTGGTTGCCGATCGTGATCGTCATCGGCTTCGTCATCTTCTGGTTCTTGCGGATGCACTGAGCAGACGTCGCGACGCGGAGCCGATTGTGGGGGTGGGTGCTGGCTGGGGACCGAGCGCCCACCCCATCCCCCCTCGGGATCGAAAGAAGATCGACTCTCCCTCCGCATGACGGCTATCGCCGTCGCGCCGGCGATCAGCTGGGGACTGACAACGCGCGGCGCATAGCCAGATGGTATACCGGCGAACGTTGCACTCTGTTGCGTCTATGCGTCCGGATGGGTCTCACTCTGCGGCGAGGTGCTCGATCCACGTGACCAGAATGC
Organism: Microbacterium sp. CGR2; assembly: GCF_003626735.1. Classification (NCBI taxonomy): domain Bacteria; kingdom Bacillati; phylum Actinomycetota; class Actinomycetes; order Micrococcales; family Microbacteriaceae; genus Microbacterium; species Microbacterium sp. CGR2. The sequence continues at coordinate 954,250 of NZ_RBHX01000001.1, forward strand.
TGCGCTTCGGCGAGCGTGCCGGCAGCATGCGCAACGCGAGCTGCAGCACCTCGAGATCGTCCCGACCGTCAGGGGTCTCCGCGTAGACCAGCAGCGCGTCGAGACTCGCCTCGGAAAGCATGGTCTCGCGGAGCGCGCCCCGAACGATCTCGCGGAACTCTTCGACACCGGGAGAGGTCGACTCGGGCAGCACCGGTCCGCGGTAGGCGCTGAGGGCCACGCGGTGCGCGCCGCGGTCGAGCAGCGACAGCACATCGTGAGCGTCCGTCGCCACCCGCACCGGCAGCCGGTACGGGCGGGAGTCCGGCACCAGGCCGGGCGCGGATCGCTCGAGCACCTTGCGCAGCCGCACCATCTCCGGGCGCAGGGTGTCGGTCGAGACGCCCTCTCCGTACACCAGTTGGCAGAGCCGCTCGGCCGACAGCCCCTCGCGGTGCACGGCGAGCATCAGCAGGATGGCGGCGTGCCTCGCGCTCAGCTCGATCAGCGACTCCTCGCGGTCGGACTGCGTCTCCAGCCGCGCCCGATCCCGGCCGAGAACATGCAGACGAGCGTGCGTCGTCGGCTGAGGCGGTGAGGCGGAGGGTGAGGGGGTGGTCCGGTGCTGTTCCTCGCGCCCGCGGAGTCGGGCGACCATCAGCTCCGCCTCGACGGTGCGGGCGGTGGCATCGACGAGCATGCGCGCCTGTGAGGTCACCACCTCCACACCACCGGTGATGTCGATGACGCCCAGCACGCGATTCGTCTCGGGGTCGCGCACCGGCGCGGCAGAGCACGACCAGGGGTGAACGAGTCGGTTGTAGTGCTCGGCTCCGCGGATCTGCACGGAATGCCCGAGGGTGAGGGCGGTCCCCGGGGCGCTCGTTCCGACAGCACCCTCGGACCAGTTCGCGCCGGCCACGAATCCCACGTCCTCGATGTGCGCCCGCAACCGACGGTCGCCTTCGATCCACATCAGCCGCCCTGCCTGATCACCGACCGCGACGACGACACCGCCGTCTTCATCGTCCCCCGGCAGCAGCAGGGCGCGAATGGTGTCCATGGCCGTCGCGAGCGGATGCGCACGCCGGTACTCGTCCAGCTCGTCACTAAAGAGATCGAGCGGCGGAACGCCGGTCGGTGCGACGCTCCCCCGCCAGGAACGCTCCCACGACGCGCGGATGAGCGGTCGCACCTCGTCCAACCGGTGGTCGCCCAGATTGCCGGCGATGAGCTGTTCCTGTGCGCGCTCGAGAAGAAGTCGCGATGCCTCGAAGGGCGACGCGCGCGGAACCTGCTCCGGTGCAGACACACTGTCTCCGATCGTCGAAGATGACGCGTGGTCTCAGTGTAGGAGCCGGATGCCGCGGGCGGAACCGGCTCATCCGCGACGATGTGTAGCGGTAAACACCGGACTTGGCAATATGGTTTCCACTTTTTCTGTCCCCTCCTAACGTGAGCAGCACCGCCACGACAAGGAGGCCTCCCATGGCTGTCAGAACCACCGCTCCGCCTCGGCCCGCCACCCATGAGGCCCACGGATCGGTCGTAACGGACGACGCCGAGCCGACGACGCACCACCTGGTCGACTTCGACCGCTATGTCGTCAGCCAAGACGGCCCGGTCGGGTACGTCGAGGTCGTGGCCCACGTGTTCGTCTGCTATCTCGGCCACCCGTACGCCAAAGCCGAGGAGATCGCTCAGGTACTGGACTTCGAGCGCGCAGTGCAGATCGTGGCTGGACGAGCGAGGGCCGCACGGCGGCATAAGCTCGCCACATGAGTCTCGAGACCTGGCCTGGATCGGCATACCCGCTCGGAGCGACCTTCGACGGACAGGGCACCAATTTCGCCCTGTTCAGCGAGGGCGCAGAACGGGTGGAATTGTGCCTCTTCGACGATGACGGCGGTGAGCAGCGTGTGCCGCTCACCGAGTTGGACGCTTTCGTCTGGCACGCGTACCTGCCCTCGGCGCAGCCGGGGCAGCTGTACGGCTACCGCGTGCACGGCCCGTTCGACCCCGCACAAGGCAAGCGGTTCAACCCCAACAAGCTGCTCCTCGACCCTTACGCCAAGGCTGTCGCCGGTCGCATCGAATGGGGCCAGGCCCCGTTCGGATACAACTTCGGCGAGCCCGATTCACGCAACGACGACGACTCGGCGTCGTCGATGGTCAAGGGCGTCGTCGTCAATCCCTACTTCGAGTGGAACGGCGACCGACTCCCCAAGACGCCGTATGCGCAGACCGTGATCTACGAGGCGCACGTGAAGGGCCTCACCGAGCGGCATCCGGGCGTTCCGGAGGAGTTGCGCGGGACGTACGCCGGTATCGCGCATCCCGCGGTCATCGACCATCTCGTCCACCTCGGAGTGACCGCACTCGAACTGATGCCGGTGCACCAGTTCGTCAACGATTCGGTGCTCGAGGACAAGGGCCTGTCGAACTACTGGGGATACAACACCCTCGGGTTCTTCGCACCTCACAGCGGCTACTCCTCCAGTGGCGAGCACGGGCAGCAGGTGCAGGAGTTCCGCGCCATGGTGCGCGCACTGCACAGCGCCGGCATCGAGGTCATCCTCGACGTCGTCTACAACCACACGGCGGAGGGAAACCACCTCGGGCCGACGATCTCCATGCGCGGCATCGACAACGAGGCGTACTACCGCCTCGAGGAAGACCGCCGGTACTACACCGACTACACCGGCACGGGGAACAGCCTCAACGCCGGCAGCCCGCACGCCCTGCAACTCCTCATGGACTCGCTGCGCTACTGGGTCACCGAGATGCACGTCGACGGCTTCCGCTTCGATCTCGCTTCGACTCTCGCCCGCGAGTTCTACGACGTCGACCGGCTCTCGACCTTCTTCGAGCTCGTGCAGCAGGACCCGATCGTGTCGCAGGTGAAGCTCATCGCCGAGCCCTGGGACGTCGGTCCCGGCGGATATCAGGTCGGCAACTTCCCGCCGCAGTGGACCGAATGGAACGGCAAGTACCGTGACACGGTTCGGGATTTCTGGCGCGGAGAGCCGCAGGCTCTCGGTGAGTTCGCCTCTCGCCTCACCGGCTCGGCAGACCTGTACGAGCATTCCGGGCGTCGCCCCGTCGCGTCGATCAACTTCGTCACCGCGCACGACGGCTTCACATTGCGCGACCTCGTCTCGTACAACGAGAAGCACAACGAGGCGAACGGCGAGGACAACCGCGACGGAGAATCCCATAACCGCTCCGACAACATGGGCGTGGAGGGGCCGACGGACGACGAAGCCGTGAACCGGCGTCGTGCCCGCCAGCAGAGGAACTTCCTGGCCACCCTCCTCCTCTCGCAGGGTGTGCCGATGATCTCGCACGGCGACGAACTCGGACGCACTCAGGGCGGCAACAACAACGGGTACGCGCAGGACAACGAGACGACCTGGATCGATTGGGATGCCGCTGACCTGCCCCTCGTGGAGTTCACGGCGGCCGTGGCGCGGCTTCGCAAACTGCATCCGACCTTCCGGCGCAGCCGATTCTTCAACGGTCGTCCGGTGGTCGTGGAGGATGGCGAGCGCATTCCCGACGTGGTCTGGCTCCGGCCGGACGGGAGCCCGATGACGCCCGAGGACTGGGATTCCGGCTTCGGACGACTGGTCGGGATGTTCCTCAACGGACAGGGGATCCGCGAGAAGGATCTGCGCGGGCGCCCCGTCACGGATGTGAACTTCATCGTCTACTTCAACAGCGGAGATGAGCACGTGGACGTGACGCTGCCCGATGCCCGGCACGGCGACCGCTGGCACGTCGCGGTCGATACGGCGGGTGAGATGGCGGACGGATCTGAATTCGGGGCGGCCGCACCGTTGACCGTCGCCGGGAAATCTCTCCTGGTGCTGCAGGAAGTCGACGGCGTCGAGCCGTCGACGGACGATTCGGTCGACGCATCCCTCCGCGTGCAGGTCGAGCAGTCCGAGGGCGTCGCGCCCGCGCCGAAGGCGGAGCATCCGACCTCATGACCCGGCGTCCCGACTCGACTTATCGGCTGCAGATCAGCGCGCAGTTCACCCTCGACGACGCGGCCTCGGTCACGGAGTACCTGCGCGACCTCGGGGCGAGCTGGGCCTACCTGTCTCCGCTCCTGGCGGCCGTCCCGGGGTCGAATCACGGGTACGACGTCGTGGATCACTCGCGCGTCGACGAGGAGCGCGGTGGCGCGGACGGCCTGGAGCGGTTCACTGCAGCCGCCCGCACCGCGGGCCTCGGCATCCTGGTCGACATCGTGCCCAACCACGTCGGTGTCGCCGTGCCCCGTCTGAATCCGTGGTGGTGGGAAGTGCTGCGCCTCGGGCGCGAGTCCCGGCACGCGGTCGCGTTCGACATCGACTGGGAGGCGGCGAACGGCCGCCTGCGGCTGCCGATCCTGGGCGGTGAGCCGCAGGAGACGATCGCGCGCGGAGAGCTCGTCGTCGACACGACTCCGGCCGACGACGCTCCGGACGGCACCCTGACCTACTTCGATCACGTGTTGCCTCTGGCGCCCGGATCCGGCGACCACGCCGACGACCTGCCGGCGCTCCTCGCAGCACAGCACTACGAGTTGCAGTACTGGGAGAAGCAGAACACCGAGCTCAACTACCGCCGGTTCTTCGCGGTGGTCGAGCTCGCCGGCATCCGTGTCGACCTGCCGGACGTCTTCGCCGAATCGCATCGAGAGATCGTTCGGTGGGTGCGCGACGGCCTCGCCGACGGCATCCGCGTGGACCACCCTGACGGTTTGGCCGACCCGGCGGGATATCTGGAGCAGTTGGCGGATGCGACGGGCGGGGTCTACACCCTGGTCGAGAAGATCCTCGAGCCGGGCGAGCCGTTGCCCTCGTGGTGGCGCACCGACGGCACGACCGGATATGACGCCCTGGCCGAGATCGACCGCGTGCTGGTCGATCGCGACGGCCTGGAGGAACTGACGCGTCTGGATTCGCAGTTGCGCTCCCAGACCGGACTCCCGGAAGCTCTGGATTGGCCCGACCTCATCCACGCCACCAAGCGCATGGTGGCCGACGAGATGCTCGGCTCGGAGGTGCGCCGCCTCATCCGGACCCTCCCGCGCGGGGTGGTTCAGGCAGAGGATGCTCTCGCCGAGCTTCTGGCCGGCTTCCCCGTCTACCGGTCGTACCTCCCGGAGGGGCTCGCTCATCTGCAGCATGCCTTCGCTGAAGCGCGGCGGCGGCGGCCCGACCTCGAGGCGGCGTTCGCGGATCTCGAACCGCTGCTCTCGGACCCTTCTCTCGAGGTCGCGCAGCGGTTCCAGCAGACCAGCGGCGCCGTGATGGCGAAAGGAGTGGAGGACACCGCGTTCTACCGGTTCACCCGCCTGGGTTCGCTGACCGAGGTGGGTGCCGATCCGTCGATCGCTGCGCTCTCCGTCGACGAGTTCCACGAAGCGCAGGCCGCGCGCCTCGCGGCCTGGCCTCATTCGATGACCACCCTGTCGACGCACGACACCAAGCGCTCCGAGGACGTGCGGGCGCGACTGGCGGTGCTGTCGGAGATCCCTGAGCGGTGGGCCGAGGTCCTCGGTCAGCTGCGCGGGGTCGCCAGCACGGGGCATGGCCCCCTGGACGCACTGATCTGGCAGGCCGCGGTCGGCGCGTGGCCGCTGTCATCGGAGCGCCTGATCGCCTACGCGACGAAGGCCGCCCGCGAGGCGGCGGAGTCGACGACGTGGCAGCATCCGGATGCGGACTTCGAGGCGGGTCTCGCCGAGATCGCACGCTCGATCGAAGGAGACGCGCGCGCGGTCCTCGACGGCTTCGTCGCCGAGATCGTGGATGCCGGACGCTCCAACTCGCTGTCGGCGAAGCTGCTGCAACTCACCGGCCCCGGAGTGCCGGACGTCTACCAGGGCTCCGAACTCTGGGACCTGTCTCTCGTCGATCCCGACAACCGTCGGCCGGTCGATTTCGCCGCACGGGCACGGCTGCTGTCGGAGCTCGATGCGGATCTCACGCGCGGAGTCCTCCCGCCGATCGACGACTCGGGGCGGGCCAAACTCCTCGTCACTTCACGCGCTCTGCGCCTTCGCCGCGACAACCCCGAACTCTTCCGCATCCATCGCGCTGCGGTCGTCGAGGGTTCGGCCGCAGCGCACGCGGTCGCCGCCCATCGCGGGGGTGTGACGGCTGTGTCGACGCGGCTCCCGGTCGGGTTGGTGCACCGTGGCGGCTGGGGGGACACGATCCTGATGCGCGCGGATGTGGCGGGGATCGATGTTCTCACGGGGCGCAGGATCGAACCGGGGCCTGTCCGTCTGGCCGATCTGCTCGCGACGTACCCGGTGGCGTTGATCGAGGACGCACGATGATCGAGGTCTGGGCTCCGAAGGCCCGACGGATGCGTGTGCGGCGGCTCGGTGAAGAGGGCGCGACAGTCGAGGAGCGGGATCTGGACTCCTCGGCCGACGGCTGGTGGCGCAACGACCTCACCCTGGCCGAGGGGGATCTGTACGGATTCCTCATCGACGACAGCGACCAGCTGCGACCCGATCCGCGGTCCCGACGCCAACCCGACGGTGTGCACGGACCGTCGGCCGTCTTCGATCCGGATGCGTTCTCGTGGACCGACCAGGCCTGGACCGGTCGTCAGCTCGCGGGCGGGCTGATCTACGAACTGCACACCGGCACCTTCACGCCCGGGGGAACGCTGGACTCCGCCGTCGAACGCCTCGATCATCTGGTCGACATCGGGGTGACCCACGTGGAGCTTCTGCCCGTGAACGCCTTCAACGGGCAGTGGAACTGGGGATACGACGGGGTGCTCTGGTACGCGGTGCACGAGGGCTACGGCGGACCGCGGGCGTACCAGCGGTTCGTCGACGCGGCCCATGCACGCGGGCTCGCCGTCATCCAGGACGTCGTCTACAACCATCTGGGCCCGAGCGGCAACTACCTGCCCGAGTTCGGCCCGTATCTGCGCGAGGGCAGCGACACCGGATGGGGCGAGTCGGTCAACCTCGCCGAACCGGCCGTCCGGGAGTTCATCCTCCAGAACGCTGCGATGTGGCTGCAGGACCTGCACGTCGACGGGCTGCGGCTGGATGCCGTCCACGCGCTGCACGACGAAGGGCCGGTGCACATCCTCCGCGAGCTCGCCGAGCGGACCGACGCGCTCTCGGCGCAGTCGAACCGGCCGCTCACGCTCATCGCCGAGTCGGACATGAACGACCCGACCCTGATCCTGCCGCGGGAAGCAGGCGGCTACGGACTGACTGCGCAGTGGTCCGATGACTGGCACCACGCCGTGCACGTCGCCCTCACCGGCGAGACCGTCGGCTACTACGCCGACTTCGCGGCCCCGGATGCCGTCGCCAAGGTGTCCGAGAGTGGGTTCTTCCACGACGGAACGTTCTCTTCTTTCCGCGGTCGGACGCACGGCAAGCCGATCCCCGCGGAGGTGCCGGCCTGGCGGCTGGTGACCTTCGCGCAAGATCACGATCAGATCGGGAACCGTGCCGCAGGCGACCGTCTGTCGGCGACGCTCTCGATGGATCGGCTGGCTGTGGCCGCCGTCCTCACGCTGACCGCTCCGGGAACACCGATGCTCTTCATGGGCGAGGAGTGGGGCGCGTCGACTCCGTGGCAGTTCTTCACCTCGCACCCAGAGCCCGAGCTCGGCCGCGCCGTCTCGGAGGGGCGCATGGGTGAGTTCGCCCGGATGGACTGGGACACCGACGCGGTGCCCGATCCTCAGGACCCGGCGACCTTCGAGCGCTCGCACCTCGACTGGAGCGAGCTCGACGAGGCGGATCACGTTCGCCTGCTGGCGTTGTACCGAGACCTCGCGGCGCTGCGGCGGGCGCATCCGGAGCTGACCGACCCCGATTCGACTCGCACGTCGGTGACCGTGCGGGAATCGGACGGCGCGCCGGATTCCCGCGTCTACCGGATCGATCGTGGCGCGCTGTCCGTGCTCGTGAACCTCTCATCCGAACCGGTGGAGTGCACGGTCACCGCGGATGCAGCGGTGGTGCTGTCGACCAAGCCCGTCGACGTCGCGTCGGGTCGTCTGGTGTTGCCGGCAGAATCGGCCGCCATCCTCCGCTGATCTTCCCTCGCCAACCCCAGCCTGCTAGCATTCTGCTGTCAGGAGGTGCGACGTGGCCACGGTTACCATTCGGAATCTGAGCGATGAGGTCGTCGACGCCCTCAAGACGCGCGCTCGACGGAACTCGCGGTCAATGGAGGCGGAAGCGCGCGAGGCGTTGACGAGGCTAGTGGACAGCGGTGACGGCGAGAGCGGCGTCGAGTCGCTTGTGGCCCAGTCCCGACTCCGATGGTCGGTTCCTTGGAGTGAGGTAGCGGCACGGCTCGCGCAGAGTCCCGCGCCCGACGTCGACGGCGAATCGTGGCTCGCTGACATCCGCGATGATGGCGACGTCGAGGACTTCGGGGACCCCTGGGAGCACCGTGCTCCTGCTTGACACTTCAGCCTTGATCGACCTTCCACGCGTCCATGTCCCCGAAGAGCCCATCTCTCTCAGCGTCATCACGTATGCAGAACTGAGTTTTGGGATCGAACAAGCCGCGACTGCTGAGGAGCGGCGCCAGCGTACGGCGCGGCTTGCATGGCTTCGGGACACCCTCAAGACCGAATGGTTGCCGTTCGACCGCGCCGCCGCGGACGGCTACGCCCGGCTAGCAGCGCTCGTCGCGCCCCGGCGCCCCGGCCACGCGCGGAGCAAGGACATCATGCTCGCAGGCCATGCTCTGTCGATCGGGGCGAAGCTCGTCACGTTCAACGCCAGAGACTTCGAACTCATCGCGGGCGAGGTGGAGATCGTCGTGCCCGAGCTCCGTTGACTCCGCCGGCTCGCCCTGCGTGGCTGCTGCCTCAGCTGCGCGCGGCCCACCACTCGCGCAGACGCTCTTCGGCGGCTTCCGCTCCCAGCACGCCTTCGTCCAACCGCAGCTCCAGCAGGAATCGATAGGCCTCGCCCACCTCGCGCCCCGGCTTGATACCCAGCACCTCTTGGATGCGGTTGCCGTCGACCTCGGGCCGGATGGAGTCGAGCTCCTCCTGCTCGCGGAGAGCGGCGATGCGCGACTCGATGTCGTCGTAGGCGCTCGAGAGGCGGTGCGCCTTCCGCTTGTTCCGGGTCGTGACGTCCGCACGGGTGAGGATGTGCAGCCGCTCCAGCAGATCGCCCGCATCGCGCACGTAACGCCGCACCGCGGCATCCGTCCATGTTCCCTCGGCGTAGCCGAAGAAGCGCAGGTGGAGTTCGATGAGGGTGGCGACGGCATCCGTCGTGTCGGTGTCGAAACGCAGGGCCTGCAGCCGCTTGCGCGCCATCCGCGCGCCGACGATGTCGTGGTGATGGAAGGTGACCACTCCCCCGTCTTCGAGCTTGCGGGTGCGGGGCTTGCCGATGTCGTGCAGGAGGGCGGCGATGCGCAGCGGAACGTCCGGGGCCGCGTCGGGATGCCGGGAGTGCTCCAGGGAGATCGCCTGGGTCAGGACGGTCAGTGAATGCTCGTAGACGTCTTTGTGGTGGTGGTGCTCATCGACCTCGAGCCGCAGGGCGCTCACCTCGGGGAGGAACTCCTCGATCAGTCCGGTCTCCACGAGTACGCGGATGCCGCGCACCGGATCATCGGTCTGCATGAGCCGCACGAGCTCCGACTGGATGCGCTCCGGGCTCACGATCTCGAGCGTCTTGCGCAGCTGCTCGATCGCGTCGAAGGTCTCGTCCTCGACGCGGAAACCGAGCTGCGCGCTGAAGCGGGCGGCACGCAGCATCCGGAGCGGATCGTCGCCGAACGAGATCCGAGGGTCGGCGGGGGTTCGCAGGACTCCGGCGATGAGGTCTTCGACGCCGCCGGTCGGATCGACGAGCTTCACGGCCGGCACCTGCAGCGCCATCGCGTTGACCGTGAAGTCGCGGCGGACGAGGTCGCCCTCGATCGCGTCACCGAACTCGACGGTCGGCTTGCGGGTCACACCGTCGTAGCTGTCGGCCCGGTAGGTGGTGATCTCGGCCTGCTCGCCCTGCACGCGGGCGCCGATCGTCCCGAAGGCGCGGCCGATGTCCCACTGCGCGGTCGAGACCGGCTTCACGATGGCCAGGATCTCGTCGGGCGACGCGTTGGTGGTGAAGTCGAGGTCATGGATCGCGCGTCCGAGCAGAGCGTCGCGCACCGGACCGCCGACCACGGCGAGGTCGAATCCGGCCTCGGCGAACGACGTGGCAAGGGTGCGGACGACCGGGTGCTCGGCGAGCGCGCCGAGACGGACGAGGCCATCGGCCATGTTGAGCATGGGTTCCAGCGTAGCGGGAGGGTGTGGGAGGCAGCGGATGCTGCCGCCGAGGTCAGAACAGGGGGTTGTCGCCCTTGGCCTGGGCGATGGCGCGGGTGCGGGCCTGCATCAACCGCACGAGGAGCATGCTCAGCAGGAATCCGCCGATCACGGCGACTCCCGCGAGGTACCAGACGCCGATGTCGGGGTCGATCATCCCGAACCCGAAGATGGCGACGGCCAACAGCAGCAGCACGGCGCCCTCGATGAGCGCGAAGGTCACGAAAAGCCGTGTCTGGCGGCGGCCGAAGTCCGCCACGACTGCGCGGACCCTGGCGTCGATCGAGGATTCGCCGGCGTAGGTCATGCGCTCACGGTACCGGTGATGAGAGCGCGCAGCACCTCGATCGGCAACTTGGGTGAACGGTCGGCGCGCAGCAGACCGTTCGCCTCCTGCATGGTGTCGGTGAGCTGGGTGTAGCAGAAGCCGGCGACGACCGGGCTCGCGTGCAACGCCGCGAACAGGTCGCCCACCTCACGCTCGTAGTCTTCGTCGGAGGTGACGACCGCATAACCCCAGGTGCCCTCGCCCGCGTAGGAGATCCCGCCGAACTCGGTGACCATGAGTGGGCGGCCGTCGTCGATCGACGCGCGATTCTCGTCGAGCACGGGCCGCCGCCCCACCGGACCGTGCCCGGACAGCAGCGTGCGGACGGCATCCAGCGATTCGTAGTGCGCGGCGAGCCGGGCAGCATCCGTCGTGTAGTCGTGCACCGCGATGATGTCGCTGTCGATGTGCTCCCAGCCGTCGTTCGACACCACCGGCCGCGAGGGGTCGAGCGCGCGCGTGAAAGAGGCGATCGCCTGGACGAACTCGCGCTGCTGCCGCGAGCCACCCATGTCCTGCACTCCCCAGCTCTCGTTGATGGGCACCCAGGTCACGATGCTGGGGTGACCGCGGTACTGCTCCACGATCTCGGACCACTCCGACATGAGGGTGGCGGCGGCGCGAGGCGTGTACTCGTACGCACCGGCCGTCTCGCCCCAGAGCAGCAGGCCCAGGCGATCCGCCCAGTAGTGGAAGCGCGGGTCCTCGACCTTCTGATGGATGCGTGCCGCGTTGAAGCCCAGCGCGCGGATGGCCTCCACCTCGGTGCGGTAGTCGTCCGGCGAGGGGGCGGTCAGGTGGCTGTCGGGCCAGTACCCCTGCTGAAGCACGGAGCGCACGAAGTACGGCTGGCTGTTCAGCACGAAGCGCCCACGGTCGACCTCTGTCGTACGGAGCCCGACGTAGCTGCCGACCTGATCGAGGAGGCCGTGGTCCCCGTCGAGCACGTCGATGGTGACATCGAGGAGCGTCGGGCGCTCGGGCGACCAGAGGAAGTGTTCGCGCTCCTGGGCGTTGCGCAGGGCCGGGAGTTCGATCGAACCCGCGACGCGCGTGGTCAGCGCGTCGAACACCGCCGAACCCAGCGGAAGGTCGCCGCGGTGGAGTGAGATCCGAACGCGCTGTCCGTCGATCGGCGCCTTCGCGAGGACGACGTGCACGCCGACGGTGGCCCGGGTGCTCTCGAACGTCGAGTCAAACGAGACGACATGCTGGTCGGCCACCTCCTCCGACCAGACGGAGCGCCAGATTCCGGTGCTGCGTTGGTACCAGATGGCGTGCGGGGTCTCGCGCCAGTCCTGCTTGCCCCGCGGAACCTCGGCGTCGTGCGGGTCGTCATGGGCGCGCACCACGACGACGTGCTCCTCCGCCTCGCCGAGGGCATCCGTGATGTCGGCGCTGAAGGCGGTCTGGCCGCCGCGGTGTTCGGCGACCTGAAGGCCGTTCACCCACACGCGTGCCTCATGATCGATCGCGCCGAAGTGCAGGATGACGCGGGAGCCGGGCCTGCGGCGAGCGCTGATCACCCGGCGGTACCAGACGACGGCGTGATACCCGGTGTCACCGATACCCGATGCCGTGCTCTCCGGCACGAAGGGCACGGTGATCGTCAGAGGGAAGGCTGTCGCATCGGCTGCGGCGAACCACCGATCACGGAGTCCGACGTTCGAGTCGTCGTACGCGAACTTCCAGTCGCCGTCCAACGACGTCCAGTTCTCGCGCACGAGACGAGGTCGAGGGTAGCTGCCGTCCTGGGTGGTGGCGCGAAGCGTCATCCGTTCGTCTCCTTCGATCGTGACCGGAACCACCGAGGCTACCGAGGGCTCACGTCCTGGCCAAAGTCGATGCCGTGCGCCGAGAGCTCGCAGCTCGTGCCGCGAGGCGGAGCAGCCTCCGCGGATAGGCTGGTCCGGTGCATGACACGACTTCGATCGAGCGGTTCTGGCAGCAGTGCCGTTCCGTGATCTCGGGTCTGCCTGAGACACCCCCGGAAGCATGGGCATTCGGCGCGACGCCCGACCACGCGGACGACCTGCTGGCTCTGGTGCTGGCGGGCACGAAGACAGCGACGGCGTCGTCCCTGTGGGATTACGACCACACCGGGGAGGCGCTCCCTGAAGCGGGTCTGCTGAACATCATCCTCGACGGTGGCGGCTCACCGCGCGCGCTCTTGGAGACGACCACTGTCGAGGTGATCCCCTTCGATGCCGTCCCGGAATCGCACGCCTTCGCCGAGGGAGAAGGCGACCTCTCACTGCCCCACTGGCGCGACGTCCACGAGCGGTACTGGCGCGAGCACTCCGAGAGTCCGAAGGGCTTCGCCCCGGACATGCCCGTGGTCTGCGAGGGCTTCCGCCTGCTGCATGCGGTGTAGCTCCCCACCCACACGGTCCGCGCCGAAACGCCCGTCCTAGACGTCGTCGCCCTGTACAGGCCCTTCGGTGTTCGGCTTCCACCCCAGCGCGGGCGCCACATGCTTGGCGAACGACTCCAGCACATGAAGGTTGTAGTCCGGGCCGAGCTGGTTCGGGATCGTCAGCAGAAGAGTGTCCGCTGCCATCACGGCTTCGTCGCGCAGCAGCTGCTGGATGAGCACGTCGGGCTCGGCGGCGTAGGTCTTGCCGAAGGTCGAGCGGAACCCGTCGATGATGCCGACCTGGTCGCCGTTCTCCTCGCTGCGCAGACCGAAGTACGCCCGGTCCATGTCGGAGATGAGCGGGAATACGCTGCGGCTGACCGAGACACGGGGCCGACCGGTGTGACCGGCCTCCTTGTACGCGGCGCGGAACAGCTCGATCTGCTCACGCTGCAACTCGTGGAACGGCTGTCCTGTCGCCTCGGTGATCAGTGTCGAGCTCATCATGTTGAGCCCCTTGCGGCCGGTCTCCTCGGCGGTCGCACGCGAACCGGATCCCCACCAGATGTGATCGCGAAGCGTCGGGGACTGCGGTTCGATCGCGAGGTACTGCCCTGCCCCCACCATGCGGGGGTCTCCTGGCGCGATGCGCTCCCCGTCGATGGCCCGAAGGAAGATGTCGAACTTCTCGCGCGCGAGCACGCTGCCGCGCTCGGTGTCCTCCTGATCGACGTACCCGAACGTCTCGTACCCGCGCAGTGCCGTCTCGGGTGAACCACGGCTCACGCCGAGCGCGACGCGTCCGTCCGCGATGAGGTCCAGGGCGGCCGCTTCCTCGGCGAACTGCAGCGGGTTCTCGTAACGCATGTCGATGACACCGGTGCCCACCTCGATTCGCTGGGTGCGCGCCGCCATGGCCGCGAGCAGCGGCATCGGGGACGCCGCCTGCCGTGCCCAGTGATGCACGCGCACGGAAGCGCCGTTGACGCCGATCTCGTCTGCGCCCTCGGCGATCTCGATCGTCTGCTTGAGCATGTCGCCCGCTGTACGGGTCGCCGATCCGGGGACATCGGCGTAGTGCCCGAACGAGAGGAATCCGAAAGCCTTCATGGTCTATGCGAACGTATGGATGCTCCGGGCTATTCCGCCGGAAGCAGGAAGCCGTCGAACATGAGCGAGCGGAGGCGTGGCTCGAGTTCCGCCCAGAGGTCGTGCAACGGCACGTCGAACAGGTCGGCGAGGGCCGCGGCGATCTGCCCGACGGTGAGCTCACCGTCGCACGCGCCGACGAAGGCGGCGAGCGCAGGATCGACGTTCACCGTGCGGGCGAAACCGCCACCCTGGCGCAGCTCGATCACACTGGGATCGTCGTTCCCGGGCAGCAGGTGCCGTGCTTCGGTGACATCGGATGCCGTCACCAACGTCGCGGGCAGCTCGTCGGACAACCGGTCGTGAGCGGCGAGGCTCGTCGCCAGCGCTGCACCGACATGGGAGAGCGGCCCGCTGAGCCTCTCCGTTCGGCGGATCGGCACGCCGGGCCCCGAGCCCGTCGGAGGACGTCGCAGCAGAACGTACCCGAATCCGACCGACGACACTCGCCTGTCCGCGAAGTCGTCCAGCCAGGCCGTGAGCAGAGGCGTGAAGTCCGGGTCGCGCGGCGTCGTCCCGCCGTCACGGATCCACAGTTCCGCATATCCGAGAGGGGACAACTCCTCCCGTTCGATGACCCAGAGGTCGAGGTCGGTCGGCACCCAGGCATCCACGCGCGCCAACCCGGCGACTCCCGCGCGTGATTCCCAGTTGCCGAGGAGCTGCGCGATGCCGCCCTCGGTGAGGAAATCCGGAGCTGCGCGGACGAACTGCTCGACGAGCGCGTCGCCGACGAGTCCGCCGTCGCGGTACTCGTAGGCGGGAACGCCGTCGGTGCGCGGGGTGATGACGAACGGCGGATTGGAGACGATCAGGTCGAACGCCTCGCCCTGCACCGGTTCGAACATGCTGCCGAGACGGAACTCGATGTTGCCGACGCCGTTGAGTCGGGCGTTGATCTCGGCGAACGCGAGCGCCCGCGCCGAGATGTCGGTCGCGATCACCGCGCGGGCGCGACGTGCGGCGAGAAGGGCCTGGATGCCGCAGCCGGTGCCCAGATCCAGAGCGCGGTCCACTTCGATCGGAACGATCGTCTCCGCGAGGGTGCGCGACGCTCCGCCGATCCCCAGCACGTGATCGGGAGGAAGCGGGCCGTCGAGAGCCACCTCGTCGAGGTCGCTGGCGATCCACCACTCCCCCACGCCGTCCGCGTCGACGAACGACTGCGGGCGCAGGAGAGCGGCTGGGGTGACGGTCTCGGCGTCTGCCGTGGCGAGGCCGAGGGCGACGAGGCCCTCGACCCGCAGCTGCCGCAGCGCAGCGTCGACGAGGGTGCGCGGCTGCGGCATCCCGAGCACGAGGAGGCGGCCGAGCGTGGCGAGAACACCGGAATCTCCGGCGATCGCGCGCAGGATGGGCTCTCGCATACCGCGGGCGAGGGCGTCGTCCGCCTCCGCGCCCCAGAGCCGCCGGAGTGGCTCCGAACGCAGGTCCGCCGCGTCGAGATCGGCGGCGAATGCGGCGATGTGCACCGGGTCAGGACGGGGCTCGGGGGTGGCAGACACGGCCGTCACTCTACGCGTCTTCAGGGTTCTCCTTCACTGACCCTCCTAGAATCGCAAGGTCAGTACTCACGATCAGCCCTGTCTCGGGGCGTTCGAGGAAGACTTCATGTCCGTGATCCCCCCCGAAACCGGCCCCCGTGCGCGTCCTCCGCGACTCGCGCGCAGGACCGCCGTTTTCGCGATCGTGTTGGGATTCTGCGGCCTCACCGCCCCCAGTACAGCCACGGCCGACAACCTGCCGGCCGACGACGCGCAGAACATCGAACTCCACGTTGCTGCGGGGCTCCGCGGCACCGTGGCACCGGGCGAGCCCACCTCGACGATCGTCACGCTCGAGAACGAATCCGAATCGGAGTTGTCCGGGGGGCGGGTGAGCGTCGAACTCAACCGCACACCGCTCGCGGACAAAGCGGCGATCACGCGCTGGCTCGGCGAGGAGAAGGCGTCCGGAACCTTCAGTCCTCTCGGCACGGACACCACCAAACCGGTGGTCGCGGGTGAATCCTCCTCGACCACGATCGTCGTGTCCGAGAAGACTCTCGGCGACCTGACACCGGGGGTGTACCCGCTGCGCGCGGAGTTCACCGACCCGGGGTCCGGGAGCGTCGCGTCAGCGGGCGGGGAGACCGGCGAGGTGACGGCGTCGAGTGTTCTCGTGGTGACCGAGACCCAGGCGTCGCAGGTGGGCGTGCTTGTCCCGATCACGGCGACTCCCGCCGACGGCGTGCTGCTCACCACCGAAGAGCTCGTGGCGTTGACAGCTCCGGACGGCGCGCTCACCGCCCAGCTCGACGGTGTTGCCGGGACGACGGCGGTGCTGGCCATCGACCCGTCGATCATCGCGTCGATCCGCGTGCTCGGCACGGCAGCGCCGACGGAGGCCGTCGAGTGGCTCACCCGCCTGGACGACCT
This sequence comes from Microbacterium sp. CGR2, assembly GCF_003626735.1. NCBI lineage: Bacteria > Bacillati > Actinomycetota > Actinomycetes > Micrococcales > Microbacteriaceae > Microbacterium > Microbacterium sp. CGR2. Next base: position 970,808 of record NZ_RBHX01000001.1, read on the forward strand.
CCCGAACGCCCGCTTCGCGCTGCAGTTCGGGGATGCGGATGCCGCGGTCCAGGCGCAGGCGAAGCTTCCCGCGCTCCTCCAGCCCACTACTCTCGCCCCGTTCCTCGAACCGACGAACTTCCCGCTCGCGCGAGCCACCCCGGCGGCGACGGATGCTCCGGAAGCCACCCTCGGTGCGACGCCGACGCCCACCGAGGCCCCGGCCCTGCCCGACGACGAGCAGCTCACCGAGATCGAGGGCGCTCTTCCCGGCATCCTCTGGCCGCGCGAGACCGTCACGCCGGCCGACCTGGCAGCCTTCGAGGGATACCTCGGCGAGAACACGACGGCGATCGTCTCCTCCGAGAGTGTCGGCGGTCGAAGCGCGGCGAATGCGACGACCGAAGGACACGATCTTCTCGTCACCGAGTCCAGCGCCTCCGCATCTCTCTCCGCCGCAGCCGCCGAAGCCGACGCGGTCGCCCGTCAGCGACTTCTCGCCGAGGCGGCGGCCTACCTGTTCCTCGCGAGTGAGCAGTCGCCGGGTGCGCCCGTGCTGCTCGGTCTCGATCGCGATGAGACCCGGACGCCCGATGGTCTGCGGGCAGCGATCTCGGCGGCGGACTCGCTCGGATTCGATCTGTCGGCTCTGCGGGCGACCACCCCCGTGCCCGCGAAGATCTCGGTCGAGGCGGGCACGGCCGGCGCCGCGGACCTGACCACCCTGCTGACCGACGAGCAGACCCTCGGGGCCTTCTCCAGCATCCTCGCCGACCCGCAGGTGCTGCTCAGCCCGGAACGCATCCGGATCATGCGCATCCTGGCGGTCGGCACCCCGCCCGACGCGTTCTCCGCGAACGTCGCCGCGCACTTCGCCCAGACACGCGAGACGCTCGGCTCGGTCAGCATCCCGGCATCCAGCACGATCCAGCTGCTGACCGCCAACGCCGATCTCCCCATCGGCGTTCGCAACGACCTTCCCTGGCCGGTCACCGTGCAGCTCGACGCCGCCCCCACCGACCCACGCCTCGACGTGCAGCCCCGCACCGAGGCCATCGTGCAGGCGAACAGCACCACCCGCGTCCGCGTTCCGGTGTCCGCGCGCGTCGGCAGCGGAGAGGTCGATCTGCGTCTGAGCCTCTACAGCCCGACCGAAGTGCTCATCCAAAGCGAACAGACGGTCCGGGTGGCGGTGCGCGCGGAGTGGGAGACCATCGGGCTCGGCATCTTCGGCGGACTCACGGCACTGCTCATCGGGCTCGGGGTGGTCCGCACGGTGCTGCGCAAGCGTCGTGAGGCGGCCGAGGAAGCGGCCGGCACCGCAACAGGCGCACAGCAGGCGGATGCGGTGGACTCGCCGTCGAATGTCGAGACGACGACCGCAGCTCCCGAGCCGAAGGACGGCCGACGTGAGTAGTCTCGGGCGCGCCAGCGCCATCATCGGTGCGGGGACCATGGTCTCCCGCCTCACCGGACTGCTGCGAAGCATCGTGCTCGTCGGTGTCCTCGGGGCAGTCGCCTCGGAGGCGGCTGACGCGTTCACCTACGCCAACACCCTCCCCAACAGCGTCTTCTCCTTGATCTCGGTGGGCGTCCTGACCGCGGTGATCGTCCCGCAGATCGTCAAGGCGACCGCCGATGCCGATGGGGGCAACGCCTTCATCTCCAAGCTGTTCACGCTCGGCACCGTCGTCCTGATCGTCGTCACGACGCTGGCCACCATCGCGGCTCCGTGGCTCGTGGTCCTGGTCGCCGGGCGAGCACCGCTCGAAGCGCAGGCCATGGCCACCGCCCTGGCCTACTGGTGTCTGCCGCAGATCCTCTTCTACGGTCTGTACGCGATGCTCGGCGAGGCGCTCAACGCACGGCGGATCTACGGTCCGTTCACCTGGGCCCCCGTCGTCAACAACATCGTCTCGATCATCGGCTTCCTGCTCATCGGGGCCGCTTTCGCGCCCGTCCCCACCAAGGCAGCGGAGTGGACGCCGGCGATGATCGCGGCGCTCGGCGGGACGGCGACCTTCGGCATCGCCCTCCAAGCACTCGTGCTGCTGGTCTTCTGGCGCCGTACAGGACTCGCGCTGAAGCCCGATTTCCACTGGCGGGGCGTGGGCCTCGGTGCCGTCGGGAAGCTCGCCGGGTGGACTTTCCTGATGGCATTCGCGAGCCTTGCCGCCGGCGTTCTCCAGGGAAACATCGTCAGTGCCGCGACGGGTGCGGGGGCCTCAGCGACGGTCACGGGTAACGCGTGGCTCATCTTCATGCTTCCGTACTCCGTGATCGTGCTGTCGATCGGCACCCCCTACTTCACACAGATCAGCGAACACGCGGCGGCCGGACGGGACGATGAGGTCCGCTCGGACATCTCACGCAGCATCCGGACCCTCCTGTTCTTCATCGTCGCGGCCGTCGCTGCGGTCGCGGCCGCGGCGATCCCCGCTTCCCGCGTCTTCACGGACTCTCCGTCGGATGCCGAAGCGGCAGCCCTCGTCCTGCTCTGCTACCTGATCAGCCTGATCCCCCTGACGATCCTCTTCATCGTTCAACGCACGTTCTACGCCTACGACGACACGCGGACACCGTTCTGGTTCACGATCTTCCAGTGCGCCCTGATCGTCGCCACGGCTCTCATCGCCGGCGGACTCTACGACGCGGGAGTGATCCCGATCACCGTTCTCGCCGCCGCAGTCGCACTGGGTCAGTCAATCGCCAGCACCCTGCAGACGATCGTCGCGACCTGGCTGCTCCATCGCAAGATCGGTGGACTCGGCATCCGCTCCTGGCTCACCGCCGTCGCGCGTTTCGCTGTTGCGGCGATTCCCGCAGGCCTGGCGGGCTGGGGCGTCTTCCTGCTTCTCGGAGGCAGTGACGGCTGGGCCGTGGCCGACAAACTCCTGGGGGCGCTCGGCACCGCCGTCATCGGTTTCGTGGTCATCGTCGTGTACGTCGGCATCCTCGCGCTGCTGCGGGCACCGGAGCTCAAGGCCGCGTCGGGTCTGATACGCCGCTTCCTTCCTGGGCGCTGAGCCCGCGCGCCGGGAATGCCCCGCGGTTACCATGGGTTGAAGCAGTCGGACGTCTTTCGACGGCACCGCATTTCTAAGACGGAGAGCACAATGCGCCAGGTCATCATCATCGGCTCCGGCCCTGCCGGATTCACCGCCGCCATCTACGCGGCGCGCGCGAACCTCAAGCCGCTGCTCATCGCGAGTTCGGTCGAGGTCGGCGGCGAGCTGATGAACACCACCGAGGTCGAGAACTACCCCGGTTTCCCAGACGGCATCCAGGGCCCGGAGCTGATGGCGAAGTTCCAGGAGCAGGCCGAGAAGTTCGGTACCGAGGTCCTCTACGACGACGTCACCGAGCTCGAGGTCGACGGGACCGTCAAGCGCGTCACGCTCGGCAGCGGTGCCGTTCACGAAGCGCACACGCTCATCTACGCGACCGGTTCCGCCTACCGCAAGCTCAACGTCGAGGGCGAAGAGCGCCTCTCCGGCTACGGCGTCTCGTGGTGCGCCACCTGCGACGGGTTCTTCTTCCGCCAGAAGACGATCGCGGTCGTCGGCGGTGGCGACTCAGCGATGGAAGAGGCGACGTTCCTCACCCGTTTCGCCGACAAGGTGTACGTCATCCACCGCAAGGACACCCTGCGTGCGTCGAAGATCATGCAGGAGCGCGCGTTCGCGAACGAGAAGATCGAGTTCGTCTGGAACAGCGAGGTCGCCGAGGTCCTCGGTGCCGATGCGGTCACCGGTGTGAAGCTGCGGTCGACCGTCGACGGCACTCTCACCGAGATGCCGCTCGATGGCCTGTTCGTCGCGATCGGCAACGACCCGCGCACCCACCTGGTGCACGACAAGCTGAAGCTGACCTCCGAGGGCACGATCTGGGTCGACGGACGCACGTCGGTCACCTCGGTCCCCGGTGTCTTCGCCGCCGGCGACGTCATCGACCCCTCCTACCGTCAGGCCATCACGGCTGCCGGTTCGGGTACGGTCGCGGCCCTCGACGCGGAGCACTTCCTCGCGGATCTGGAAGACGCATCCGTGGAGGTCCCGGCCGCGGAGGCGGCCGAGATCCTCACCGCCTGATCGGCGGGAACAGTTTCACCTCGTCCGCTGTTGTAGCAGGCGAACCTCGAATCAAGGAGAGACTCTGATGAGTGCAAAGGCAACGAGCCAGGCGACCTGGGAACAGGACGTTCTGCAGGCCGACGGTCCCGTGCTGGTGGACTTCTGGGCTGAGTGGTGTGGTCCCTGTCGTATGGTGTCGCCGGTTCTGGACGAGATCCAGGCCGACAATCCCGACAAGATCACCATCCTCAAGCTCAACGTCGACGAGAACCCTGAACTGGCGATGAAGTACCAGATCACGTCGATCCCGGCGATGAAGGTCTTCGCCGGCGGCGAGGTCAAGACGACCATCATCGGCGCCAAGCCCAAGTTCGCCCTCGAGAAGGACCTGGCCGCATTCATCGGCTGATCCTCGGAGATCGCAGAGGCCGCCACTTCTTCGGAAGTGGTGGCCTTTCTCGTGTGCGAAGAGGCGCGGCGGACATTGCAGCGCTCTGCCGTCGCGGGTCACAATGGCGGGGTGCACAGACAGGTCGCTCCCGCTCTCGCCGCCGACATCCTGACGTGGACGGAAGGATGGGCCCGGTCGCGCAGCCATGCGTCGCCGACGCCGATCCACGGTGGGGTGCACATCCATGTCGGTTCGGCTGCCGAATCGGCGCGGTACGTGTTGACGGCGCCGAACACCGAACGTGCGCGTGAGCTGGCGTCAGGTGTCACCGAGCCGAGATTCTGGATCAAATGGCCGGCGGCGGTCAACGAGGCCGAACCGCGGATACCCGGCGGCTGGACACTCATCGAGCCTCAGTTCCTCATGGGCACGCAGCTCACCGCAGCCACCCCGCTCCTGCCGGACGGATACCGTCTCACGCTGGATGACGAAGGTGACGCGCTCGAGGCGCGCGTCACCACCGACACCGGGATTCTGGCCGCGCGCGGCCGCCTCGGGTTGTCCACGGTCGCCGTCCCCGACCAGATCCGCACCCAGCTCGAGCATCAGCGCCGCGGACTGGGGAAGGCGATCATGAGCACGCTCTCGAATGCGGCGTTGGATCGGGGGCGGTCCGACGCGGTGCTCCTCGCCAGCGATCAGGGCCGTCGCCTCTACTCCACACTGGGGTGGCGTGTGATCACGCCCTTCTGGGCGGCGGTTCATGCCGGTCGCTGACGGTCCTGTCCTCGGCTTTCCCCTTGAAGCCGTCACGCCTTGTCCGACACAGGAACCGACGGGAGGCCCCGTGCCGCTCGTGCTCGGTCGACCATCTCTTGGATCACGGGCGTCTTGGCCGCGTTGTACGAGGCGTTTCCACGCGCTGCAGCAGCGACGGCGTCGCATTTGGCGTGCGTGTAACGGGCGACGTCGTCAGGATGGGTTCTGAGCCAGTCCCGCAGGAGACGTTGGTTGGCAGCATCCCACTCGGACGCATCGAAGAAGTGAGCGATGCGCGTGCGGATCCCGTTCTCCTCGAACACCAGCACGGGATGGCTCCGCACTCCGCTGCCGACCCGCCACCCCACAGCCTCGAGCGCGGGTCGGTGGCGCTCGAAGTCGACTGGCGACCCGAGCCGCACGGCAAGGTCGATGATCGGTTTGGCACGCATTCCGGGGATCGCGGTCGATCCGACGTGTTCGATCACCCACTCCGGGTCGGCGTGGGTGCGCAACTCGTCCGCGATCTGCTCGAACCGATCCGGCCAGCTCGGGTCGTACGCCACGAGCATCCGGGGCATGTCAGGAGGCGTCGGCGACGGTCGGATCCCAGCGGCGGTGTCGTTGCTTCTCGTCGAGGAGGCCCCACACCGCCGGCGTGAGTTCGGGATACTCCAACGCGATCTGGCGCAGCACTCGATAGTGTCGCGCCGCATTGGGCCGGACACCGTCGTTCGCGTTGATGTTGTCTGCACGGAGCAGGAAGACGACCAGTTCGTCGACGCTCGGCAGGTCTTCCATGAACTCCCATGGATCCTCGCCGCCGAGAAGGCGTTCCTGGATCAGCACGGCGAGCTCGTCGGATGCTTCGGCGCGCAGTACTTCCAGACTGGCGCGGCGCTGGACGGACTCGGACATGCTTCAAGCCTACGTCCGTTGCGGCCGCCGTCGGCGCTCGACCTTCGTGTCTTCCCGCATCTCCTCGAGCTCTTTGCCCTTGGTCTCGGCGACTTTGAAGTACACGAAGAAGAACGACAGGAGTGCGAAGAACGCGTAGAAGCCGTAGGCGAACGTCAGCCCGATCTCGGCGAATGCGGGGAAGGTCGTCGAGATGAAGAAGTTCGCGGCCCACTGTGCGGCAGCGGCGACAGCGAGCGCTCCGGCTCGGATGGAGTTCGGGAACATCTCCCCCAGGAGAACCCAGACCAGCGGTCCCCAGGTCGCTCCGAAGAAGACGACGAAGCCGTTCGCGCAGATCAATGCGACGGTGGCCCACGGATCGGGCAGGCTGACGGCGCCCGCGGCGTCCAGTGTCCCGAAGGAGAAGGCGACAGACATCAGCCCGAGCGTGACGGTCATGCCCACCGAACCGACCAGCAGCATGATGCGGCGACCGACGCGGTCGACGAGGGCGATCGCGATGATCGTGACGACGATGTTGGTGACCGATGTGATGACCGTGATCAGCAGGGCCTGTGATTCACCGAAGCCGACCGACTGCCACAGGGTGGTGGAGTAGTAGAAGATCACGTTGATGCCGACGAACTGCTGGAACACCGATAGCAGGATGCCGACCCAGACGATCGGCTTCAGACCGAGCCGGTTCCCCCGCAGGTCCCGCAGAGTTTCGGTTCGCTCAGTGTTGAGAGTTCCGGTGATCTCGGTGATCTTCGCCTTCACGTCTACAGCGCCGGTGACTGTCGTGAGCACCTCGGACGCCTTCTCGTAGTCACCCTTGGCCACGAGATAGCGCGGAGATTCGGGGAGACGCAGGGCCATGACGCCATAGACGATGGCGGGAATCGACTCCGCGATGAACATCCACCGCCACGCGTCGAGGCCCCAGAGCGGCTTAGCTGCTCCCCCGGCCACGTTCGCAAGCAGGGCGTCGGACAACAGCGCGGTGAAGATACCGGTCACGATGGCCAGCTGCTGCAGGGATCCGAGCCGCCCGCGCATGTGCGCCGGTGAGACCTCGGCGATGTACGCGGGGGCGATGACGGATGCGGCACCCACGCCGAGTCCGCCGACCACACGCCAGATGATGAGGTCGATGACGCCGAAGGCGAGTCCGGACCCGATCGAAGACAGCAGGAACAGGACGGCCGCCGCGAGCATGATCGGGATGCGTCCGTAGCGGTTCGCCATCGGCCCGGCGAACCATGCGCCCACGGCGCAGCCGATCAAGGCGGACGAGACCGCGAAGCCCTTCAGTCCGGCGTCGAGATCAAAGCCGGAGACATTGCCGGCGAGGGCATCCACCGCCCCGTTGATCACTGCGGTGTCGAACCCGAACAGGAATCCGCCGAGTGCGGCCGCGATGCTGATCGCGATCACACGTCCTCTCAGCGCGGAACCCGATGCTGTCGCTGACATGTTGTCCTCCCTCGGCGTCGATTGCCGTGAGTCTAGGCCTGCCGTCCCCTCTCGGGAACGGGTCAGCCTCGCCCGTAGCTCTCTTCACCGATCTCCGCAAGGATGCGGTTCAAGTCCTGGATAGATGCGAAATCGATCGTGACCTGCCCTTTTCGTGCACCGAGGGCAATCTTCACGCGGGTGTTGAGCCGGTCACCGAGTTTTCCTGCCACCTCGTCGAGGTAGGCGCGGCGCGCACCGGGTGTGGCTTTGGCCGTCTTTCCGGCCGCGGCGGGTTGCGACTTGGCCGCCTCTTCGGTGGCGCGCACCGAGAGGTCTTCGTTCACGACCTTGTCCGCGAGGCGCTGCATCGCCTCAGGTGTGTCGAGGCTGAGGATCGCGCGAGCGTGTCCTGCGGTGAGCACGCCGGCTGCAACTCGCTGCTGCACCGGGACAGGGAGCTTCAGGAGTCGGATCGTGTTGCTGATCTGTGGACGTGAGCGTCCGATCCGCGTTGCGAGTTCTTCCTGGGTGATACCGAAGTCCTCGAGCAGCTGCTGGTACGCCGATGCCTCTTCCAGCGGGTTGAGTTCGGACCGGTGGAGGTTCTCGAGCAGAGCATCACGAAGGAGGTCTTCGTCGGCAGTTTCGCGGACGATGGCGGGGATGGCCTTAAGGCCGGCTTCCCGGGCGGCGCGGGTGCGCCGCTCACCCATGATGAGCTCATACTCGCCGTCGGCATTCTTGCGGACCACGACCGGCTGCAGCACGCCGAATTCGCGCACGCTGTGCACGAGCTCGGCGAGGTCGTCCGGGTTGAAGTGGGTTCGCGGCTGACGGGGGTTCGGAACGATCGAATGCGGATCGACCTGCACCAGATGGATGCCGGGAACGACCTCGAGCTCGGCTTCCGGTTCGACCGTGCTCACCTGAGGCTCGCTCGGGCGGAGGTTCGCCCCCGGGAAGAACACGTCAACGGGACGCTCCGACTGATCCGCCGTGGGGATGAGGGCACCGATGCCCCGACCCAGTCCAGTGCGCTTCGCCATCATTTCTCCTTGCTCTTCGTCGCCGTGCGCGACGCGATCTCCACGGCAGCTTCGCGGTACGCGATGGCCCCGGCGGACTGCCCGTCATAGGCAATCACTGTCTGTCCGAAGCTGGGGGCCTCCGAGACCCGCACCGATCGTGGGATCACGGTCTCCAGCACCTGCGTCGGGAAGTGTGTGCGCACCTCGTCGGCGACCTGCTGGGCCAGTCTGGTGCGCCCGTCGAACATCGTCAGCAGAATCGTGGAGAGATGCAGCGTGGGATTGAGGTGCTTCTGAATCATCTGGATGCTGCCGAGAAGCTGGCTCAGTCCCTCGAGCGCGTAATACTCGCACTGAATCGGGATGAACACCTCGGATGCTGCGGTGAAGGCGTTGATGGTGAGCAGTCCGAGGGAGGGCGGGCAGTCGATGATGACGAAGTCCATCGGACTGTCGACGAGGTATTCTTCGAGGGCGCGACGGAGGCGGTGCTCGCGCGCCACCTGTGCGACGAGCTCAATCTCGGCACCGGCGAGATGGATGGTGCTGGGGGCGCAGAAGAGGTTGGGGTTCTCAGGGCTCGCTTGGATGATGTCCGCGAGCGGGAACTCCTCGATGAGGACGTCGTAGACACTGGGAATCTCTGCGCTGTGCGGCACCCCGAGGGCGGTCGAGGCGTTCCCCTGCGGGTCAAGGTCGATGACCAGGACCTTCGCACCGAGGCCGGCCAGGGCAGCGGCGACATTAACCGCGGTGGTGGTCTTTCCCACGCCGCCCTTTTGATTCGACACCGTGAGGACGCGCGTCTCCCCCGTGAAGTCGACGGAGGTGGCCTCGAGTGCGCGTCGCCGAGCGGAAAGATCCGCGAGCTCCCGCGCGAGCGGTGTATCCATCCCGAACGCTCCGTTCGATGATGCTTTTTCGGATTGTTTCACGTGAAACATCCACTCCTTTCGGGGCCGCGTTCCACTCTAATCGCTGGCGCGGACGTTGGCGGTCAGAGGCGCCGCGGAGGTCTCCACTCTGTGTCTTCCTCGCCGCGGCTGCGTCCGCTCGTCGGGCGGAAGATCCGGGCTGCGAGCATGGGCCGAGCCGCGGAGTGTGCTGCGATGTGGTGAGTGTGTGGTTTCGGCGCTTCCGCACGGGAGGTGACCTCCCGCACAGGAGGTGGCCTCTCCCACACGGTTTGTGAGCCTCCCACATGTGACTCGCGGCGTTCACAGCGCCCCAATGCGGATGCGAGCTTCACACCGGCGATCGAAGCCTTCCCTGTCTCGACGCACGAAACCCGTGACCGCCCGCGTGCGGCACTGGCGGCCTGCGCCAGGAGTAGGGCTCCAACCTGCTGCCGGGGCGTTTCCCGCGAAACCGCCGTGCCGCGTCCCCGTCGCGCGTCCGCACACCCCAGGGTGTGTCGCCCCCGATGCATTGGCCGGCTCCGCCTCAGCGGGCGCGACCTTGCACACGCGTTTCCCGTGAAACATCGCTCTGTAGGCTGCACCGGCGAGGCGCATGTCCGCCCGCGGCGCTCACCGCAAGGCGGGTTTCACGTGAAACGCTGCCCTGCAGGGCGCACCGGCGTGCGTGATCGCCCGGGGCTCTCACCGCAAGGCGCCGTTGACCGACCCGGCCGGATTCTGTCCCGCAAACCACAAACCCGCCCGCGCGTTTCACGTGAAACATCGCGTGTCGGTTCAGTGCGAAGCACGAGCCACCAACCCCTGAACCGCTCCGGTGACGTGTCGATGATGCGATCACCTCCTCGGGGGCGCGCCCTGGGAACCACCCCCTCCTCCGGCAGCCCGGGCGGATGTTGCCGGGGTATCGAGTTACCCACCGTGGTCAGCCTTCCCACCTCGCTGCGCCTGCCCCTGCTGAACCCGCGCCACGCATCAGCTGCCGCAGCTGCGCCAGATGCCCCACGTGTTCCTCGGATCCCTCACCACCCCCTGGAACCCTCACCGCACTCCTGCGATCTCTCACCGCACTCCCCCGGTGTCGCCATCAACCGACCTCGTCCTCGCCACCGCAACTATTCAGACAACTCGGCCTTCCCGGCTCCCGACCGCCCGGTCACCGAGAACCGCAGGGGCTCCACGCCTCCACTCCCTTTGACTCTGGCTAGCCGAATAGACGATTCCGGATAGACGACTAGGCGACTCCCGATAAACCACTCCGTCTAGACGGCTGGGCCTACACGACCCGGTCTAGACGACTCCGTCGAACCCTGCCATCCCGATTCAGCCAAAGAGCGGCCATACCTGGGCCCAGCCCGGGGTTCTTGTCTCGCGACCACGAAAGTTCTTGCCTCAACCCAACCCTGGCTCTTGTCTCGAGACCATCCGGTCTCTTGCCTCGAGAGCCTGCAGGGTCTTGCCCGAGGCCAATCGAGTTCCCTTGGCTGCAGCATCTGCAGCATCGCGACACACGCCGCCGCCAATCAGCCCGCTGTTCCCCTGAGCTCCGCGCCGCCGCCGTGACCCGATGAAAGGCCCGGGTCAGTCACTCGACGGCCGACCGGCGGCGCCAGTCGCCACTTTCACCGCTCAACAGCTGCCATGGCATCCCATGGTGATCGTTCGGCCCCGCGGTTTCCGAGCAATCAATGCCTCTCTGGATCCGTCCGCTCGCCGCCAGGTTGAGGTTGAATCAGCCATTCTTCTTCGGTCGACGGTTTGCACACGCTCCCGGTCTGAAGACTCCAGCCTTCCGGCGCCTGCGGTCTTCCCTTCGCCCCACCGCCTGTCGCGCGTAGCTCTCGCGTTTCACGTGAAACATGACCTGGCCGCCGGTCCCTCAACCCGATTTAGGGCTTAGGGGGACGTTTCACGTGAAACATCCACGAAGAGCATCGGTGTGGCGGGCCCTCCCAGGCGGCTCGCACTGCGATCCCGCGACAGCGACCAGTGCGCCAGCACCGCGCTGGAACGGAACGAACGCGAAAGATTCTGTCTAAGACCAGCCCTACCCCGCAGCGCGGGGTGACAGATTTCGGACGGATTCCCCTGCTGATCATCCCTCGAGCGTCAGGGTTGACTGAGTTCGCGACACCGGGTGCAGCGCTCAACCGCATCACGCGTGATCTCTCGTGCTCACCAGCGACTGCAGCATTCGAGCAAGGGACGGGGCGAGCGTCACGCGAAGAACCCCGCGGCGCCTGTGATTGCGCCAACCAAAGGGGCTGGTTCAGGAGATTGCCCCCGTCGATCTCCGGCGTGCGGGAGCGCGAGGGCGGCGAATCATGTACACATCGACCGAGTCCTCATCCTCGGCGGTGAATCCTTGGTCTTCATAAAGACGCCGGGCACGGCTCCCTTGCAGAACATGAAGTCGGAACGACATGTCGCCACCACCACTGTCGAGGGCGTGCATCAGCACTTGGCGGCCGACTCCCCTCCCTTGCGTCGGAGGGTCCAGGTAGAAATGCTCGATCCAGAAGCAGTCCGCCTCTCGCCGTACGGCGATTGAACCAACATCCTGGCCATCGACGCAGATGATTCGCGTGTTTCTCGGCACGAAGGCGTCCAGAAACCGCCTGCGGACCCTGACCGGGTCGTACCTTCCCAACCGCTTGAGGTCGGGGCGCATCACCTCGGCGCGAAGCTCAGCGATCCATTCCGCGTCTGCCTGCACGCTCTCTCTGAGACTCCACTGCACAACCACCATCCAATCACCCGTGCGCTCTCTCGATGGGCGCACTCCTTACGGCATCTTCTCGGGCGCCGGCCCCGCGACCAGAGATCGGGCCCGGGTGGCCACGTGGGCTGGTGGTACCTGCACCCGCGCGGTCGAGATGACAGCATTCAGTGATCGACGCTGTCGCCGACGCGTCCCAGAGAGTTTCACGTGAAACATCGTCCGGGGAAAACCTCTCATTGGCGAACTGTCGCCGCGCTGACTCCCGCGGTCGACGCCGCACACACGGCATGGCTACCGCGGATGACCTACCGAACAAATCACGTCGTCCGCAGCCGCGTAACTCGAGAGGCACGCATGGACACCCGCGCAACTTGTCGCTCATATCCGGACATCGCCTCGTGGCAACCATGGAAGCCGTCCAGCTGGACGCAGCCGCGTCCAGCTCAATGTTTCACGTGAAACATCCTGAGCGCGGGACTATCGAACGGTCGCCCGAACAACTCGCGTGGTCTCCGCCATGATTCCTTCGCCCAAGACCTCGACCCGCACGTTCGTCAATCGGAACTTCTTGATCTGCTTCTGCGCCGCGTCGATCTCATTCGAGGCGTTCAAGCCCTTCAGTAGCGTGAGTTCCCCACCATCCCGCACCAGCGGGGCAGTCAGAGGGATCAGGGTCCGCAGAGCGCTGACGGCCCGGGCAGTGACGATGTCGTATCCCGCCAGCGGCCGGACATCCTCCGCGCGGGACCGCACAACGACCACATTCTCGAGATTCAAAGCCCGAACCTGCTCAGTGAGCCAGGTGACCCGGCGCTCCATCGGCTCGACCAGGGTCAATCGAATGTCAGGACGCGCGATTGCCAGGACGAGTCCGGGCAGTCCGGCGCCCGATCCGATATCTGCGACGGACCCACGAAAAAGAGGTGCGGCAATCGCGCTGTTCAGAATATGACGCGTCCACAGCCGAGGAAGCTCCAACGGACCGATCAGGCCGCGCTCCTCCCCCTCCCGGGCGAGAGCTTCTGTGAAAGCGCGAGCCATCTCGATGCGATCGCCGAAGAGATCGGTCGCAACATCGGGTTCGGTCTCAAGGTCAGTCGTCATCGCGGAACACGCCGTCCGTCGAACTACGTTTCACGTGAAACATCAGCGACGACGGAGCACCGTGTGCCGGTCTGCACCTTCACCGTACGACTCCGACACGAGGCCACGATCGGCCGCAATATCGTGCACAAGCTTCCGCTCGTAGCTCGACATCGACGGAAGCGACGCCTGTGACGACCCCTCATCGAGTTTGGCGGCCGCGGCATCCACCAGCGTCTCCAGCTGACGACGTCGCACGTCACGCGATCCACCGATGTCGAGGATCAACCGGGAGAATCCACCGGTCTTGTTCTGCACGGCCAGGCGCACCAGCTCTTGCAGAGCCTGCACGGTGTCGGGAGCCGACAGGAGTGCGAGCCCGTCACCCTCCGCTTCGACCGACACGTATGCGCGGCCTTGACGAACATCCAAGTTCAGGTCGCCATCGATGTCTGCGATGTCGAGCAGCTCTTCGAGATAGTCAGCGGCGATGTCGCCCTCGTTCTCGAGCTGAGCCACCGTGGGTTCGCTGGATTCGGTCACTACCTCGCTCATGAACCGGTCCCCTTCTTCTTCGCGCGCTTCTTGCCCACCGGCTGCTGACGCTTCGGTGCCTGAGCCTTTGCCTTCTCGGCTTCTTCGAGCAGACGCTGCTGCTCCGCTTCGTACGCCGCCATCGGGACGACCTTGCCCGACGAGTCGATGGCCTTGCCCTTGCGAGCGAGGCGCTCTTCCCGCGCCTTGGCGGCCTCGGAGCCGGGTGTCGGCATCTCACGGATGACGAGGAACTGCTGACCCATGGTCCAGAGGTTCGAGATGAACCAGTACACGACGACGCCGAGCGGGAAGAAGATACCCGAGAAGATGAAGCCCAGCGGCAGCACGTAGAGCATGATCTTCTGCATCTGGTACGCCTGGCCGGTCTTGGCCTCGGGCGACAGGTTCTTCGAGATGATCTGCAGCTGAGTGAAGAACTGCGAGCCGATCATGAGTACGACGAGCGTGACCAGGATGACGATCGCGGTGGTGTTCTGCGCGTCGACAGCGTCACCGAGTGTCTCATGCAGAGACGCGACGCCGAACAGCTTGGCGTCGTAGAACTCCTGGGTGAGCTCGGGGCTCATGAGCCCCACTCCACCGACACCGTTCTCGGCGTGCTTCTTCACGTCGCTCAGCACGCTGAACAGCGAGAAGAAGATCGGCATCTGCACCAAGAGCGGAAGGCAGCTCGACATCGGCGTCGTGCCGTGCTTCTTATACAGCGCCATGGTCTCGCGGCTCATGGCCTCACGAGAGAGCTGATCCTTCTTACCGCGATACTTCTCCTGAACTTTACGGAGTTCAGGAGCGATTTCCATCATCTTTCGCTGGCTCTTGATCTGCTTGACGAAGAGCGGAATCAGCGCAGCACGGACGACGATCACGAGTCCGACGATCGACAGAACCCAGGTGAGGCCGGAGGCGGCGGGCATGCCGACCGCAGTCAACAGCGCATGCCAGGCGACGAGGATGAGCTCGACGACCCACTTCAGCGGCCAGAGGATGGTGCCGATCAGGTCGAACCCACCCCCTGCATCGGGGCTCGGAGTGTTGCTGGCGAGCAGAAGGTCAAGACCCACCGATCAGTCCTTTCGGGAAGGGACGACGAAACCGTGAGCAGTCAGGTCGTAGCGGAAGTGTTCGTGCGGACGGACGTCATCGACGCCGCCGTGGCTCCAGGGATTGCAGCGGAGGATGCGCCAGGCGGAGGCTATGGTCCCCCGCACGGCACCGTGCTGCTGCACCGCACCTACAGCGTAAGCGGAGCAAGAGGGATAGTACGCACAGACGTCTCCATACAGCGGAGAGATGACCCTGCGGTATCCGGCCAGAAAGCCGAGGACGAGATTGCGGGGTACCAGCGGGATGCTGCGCAACAGATCCCGCGACTGCATCCGCGCCGTCCCGATCGAGGACGCCGGCAGCGCGGTCACGGAGTGCTCGCAGCGGAAACCGGCGAGAGTCTGCTCAGACACCGCGTCACGTCCGCGCGCAGTTCAGCGAACGACGCGGTTGCGGACGCAGGAAGGGCACGGATGACGACATCCGTGCCCTTCGGAACCGTCGGGAGCGCTTCGGCGCAGACGGCCTTCAGCCGTCGACGTACCGTGTTGCGCACCACAGCGGTGCCTACCTGCTTGCTGATGATGAAACCGAATCTCGCGGCCCTGTTCTCGCCCGTCGAAAGCATCGACGTGAGTACCCGCGACCCGCCACAACGGGAACCGCGACGAACGACCAGGCGATAGTCGCTCCCGCGGGTCAACCGATACGGGCGGGCGAGCACAGCGGACTACGCAGAGAGCTCGGTGCGGCCCTTCGCGCGGCGAGCAGCAAGGATGCCGCGGCCGGCACGCGTACGCATGCGGGCACGGAATCCGTGCTTCTTGGCGCGACGACGGTTGTTGGGCTGGAAAGTACGCTTCGACATGGAATCACTCCGGGAATACTGCCACCGGGTTCACTGCGACCGGAGACATGGGGAACTGCCAAAAATGGCATAAGTCAACCGACTTAGGGTACGTCTTTGCGGCGCACAGAGCAAATCTGCGCGCTCACAGGAACCACGCCCGGTGCGGACCGCACAGCCATTATCCACAACCGACCGGCTGTCGGCGTACACAACACGCGCGAGGATTCTCTAGGGCGGCTTGCCGTTCACAGCCGCGGTGACTACCGTGGCAACCGAAGTTATCCACAGGGGGCACGACATCTCGACCCCGCCTCGATCCCCCGTTCCGGAGCGTCATGTCCTCACCCGCCCAGCCTGACGTACCCATCTGGACCACGGTGCAGGAATTGCTGGTCGATGACGACCGGGTCACGCCGCAGCTGCAGGGCTTCCTGAGTCTCGCCGTCCCGGCCGGCGTGATGTCCGCGACGCTCTATCTCGAGGTTCCGAATGACCTCACCGCAGCCCAGATCAACAAGCGACTGCGGTTGCCGATCATGGAAGCTCTCTCCCATATCGGCGAAGAGGTCACGTCGTATCGCGTGGTCGTCAATCACGAGCTCGCCGAACAGGCCGCAGCTCCCATGGCTGTCGCCGACTACGGCCGGCACGAGCAGATCCGCGTCGAATCGCCCATGGAGCAGCCGACGCAGCTGCGGCACGAATCTCGGCTGAACCCCAAGTACACCTTCGACAACTTCGTGATCGGTCAGTCCAACCGTTTCGCCCACGCCGCTGCGGTCGCGGTCGCCGAGGCGCCGGCCAAGGCATACAACCCGCTGTTCATCTACGGCGACTCGGGGCTGGGCAAGACTCACCTGCTCCACGCGATCGGCGACTACGCCCAATCGCTCTACGCAGGAGTCAAGGTCCGGTATGTGTCGAGCGAGGAGTTCACCAACGACTTCATCAACTCGATCGCCAACAACCGTGGTGCCGCGTTCCAGGCCCGCTACCGCGACGTCGACATCCTCCTCATCGATGACATCCAGTTCCTTCAGGGGCGAGCCGAGACGCAGGAAGCCTTCTTCCACACCTTCAACACACTTCACGATCACAACAAGCAGGTGGTGATCACCAGTGACGTCGCTCCCAAGCATCTGACGGGCTTCGAGGATCGCATGCGCAGCCGCTTCGAGTGGGGCCTCATCACCGATGTGCAGGCGCCCGACCTGGAGACACGCATCGCCATCCTCCGCAAGAAGGCACAGAGCGAAGCGCTGCACATCCCCGACGAAGTGCTCGAGTACATCGCGACGGTCGTCTCCTCGAACATCCGCGAACTCGAAGGAGCGCTGATCCGCGTCTCCGCCTTCGCGAGCCTGAACCGTTCCGCCCTGGACATCTCCCTGGCGCAGACCGTCCTCCGCGACATCATCGACACGGCCGAGGACAACATCATCTCGCCGACCGACATCATCACCGCCACCGCGCAGTACTTCAAGCTCACCGTCGACGACCTCTACGGCTCGAGCAGATCGCAGCAGATCGCGACCGCGCGACAGATCGCCATGTACCTGTGCCGCGAGCGGACGAGCCTGTCTCTGCCGAAGATCGGTCAGTTGTTCGGCAACCGCGACCACACGACCGTCATGTACGCGTACAAGAAGATCAGTGAGCTCATGAAGGAGCGCAGGTCGATCTACAACCAGGTCACCGAGATCACGACGCAGCTCGGTCGGCGCTGAACCCGAGCGGTCCGAGAAGGGGCCCGGAGCATCCGCCAGGGGTGTTTCGGGCCCCTTCTCCGTCCCCTGGCAGCGATCGCTGCCTCGGATAAATGCCTCTATGCACATGTGGATAACTTGTGGATGGATGCCTCCGAAATCGGGACGGATGTGTGGCAAACCACGAAACCTGTGGATAACTCCGGGAGGTACCCCGAATCGATGGATGCCGTATACCCGCGGATTCCTCAGGGATTCCACAAGTGACAACCGTGTAGTTCCTTACTCGCGCCTGCTTTCCACCGACTTATCCACAGAATCCACAGCGGTTAACACCGTTAAGGAGTTAAGTCATTCAAGGGTGATCCGATCACCAGACGGTGGGGAGAATCGAGGGACGAACGACAAAACCCTCGAACGTAGGGCGAGACGGGACTGTGGGGCTAGCATGGGAAGCCCTGCACCGGCAGGACCGACGACGACAAGTCACAGATCGACGACAAGGGAGCACCCGTGAGGTTTCAGGTCAACCGCGATGTCTTCAGTGAGGCTGTGTCGTTCGTCGTCAAGCTTCTGCCGCAGCGCAACCCTCAGCCGATCCTCGCCGGAGTTCTGATCGAGGCAGACGGTTCCGGTCTGACCCTCTCGGCCTTCGACTACGAAGCCTCGGCGCGCACCACCATCGAAGCCACCGTCGACACTCCGGGCACGATCCTCGTTCACGGCCGGTTGCTCTCGGACATCGCCAGCCGACTCCCGAACGCTCCGATCGAGATCGCCGTCGAAGACGACGGCGGAATCTCCGTCACCTGCGGCTCTGCCCGATTCACGCTGGCCGCCATGCCGGTCGAGGAATACCCATCGATCCCCGAGGTCTCCGGCTCGTCGGGTGTCGTCCCGGCCGACGACTTCGGTACCGCGATCGCCCAGGTCGGTTTCGCCGCTTCCCGCGACGACGTCACCCCCGTGCTGACCGGTGTCCAACTCGCCGTATCCGGCCAGAGCCTCAGCCTCGTGGCCACCGACCGCTACCGGGTGTCGATCCGCGACGTCCCGTGGGACGGCGAAGCCGTCGAGGCGAATGCTCTCGTCCCGGCGCGCACCCTGGTCGAGGTCGGAAAGACGTTCGGACACGCCGGCACGATTCAGATCGCGTTCTCCGGGGCTGGCGAGCGCGAGATCATCGCCTTCACCGCCGGGAACAAGACGGTGACGTCGTTGCTGATCAAAGGAAACTTCCCGCCGGTCCGACGGCTGTTCCCCGAGCAGACCGATCACTACGCGGTCGTCAACACCGCAGACCTGGTCGAAGCGGTCCGTCGCGTGTCGCTCGTCCTCGACCGGGCTGCTCCCCTGCGTTTCACCTTCTCGAACGACAGCGTCACGATGGATGCTTCCGGCAGCGAGCACGCCCGGGCATCGGAGTCTGTCGACGCGATCCTTTCCGGCGGCGAAGAGGTCACCCTGGGCCTCAACCCGCAGTACCTGATCGAGGCTCTCGGCGCGGTAAAGAGCGAGTTCGTCCGAGTGACCTTCACCTCGAGCGACAACGCGAACAAGCTCAGCCCGGTGCTGATCACGAGCCAGACCTCGGTCGACAAGGCGGGGCTGGACTCGTTCAAGTACCTGCTGCAGCCGAACCTCCTCCTCCGCTGATCGGCACGGCTCTCCGTCCGTGTCGTGCGCTCAGGGGAGTGTCCGACCCCGAAGGTAGGCTGACCCCGTGATCGTGGAGCACCTGAGTCTGGTCGACTTCCGCAATTACGCGACCGCAGAACTCGCGCTCCATCGCGGTCCGAATGTCTTGGTCGGTCGTAACGGGCAGGGCAAGACGAATCTCGCCGAAGCCGTCGTCTTCCTTGCGACGCTCGGCTCGCATCGGGTCTCGACAGACGCACCGATGGTGCGCGACGGAAAAGAGAATGCGATCATCCGCGCGCGGCTCGCTCATGGGGAGCGCACCGTGCTGGTCGAGGTACAGGTCAACCGACAGGGTTCCAACAAGGCCCGAATCAACGGTTCACCCTCCAAGATCAACGAGCTTCCGCGATATGCGCACGTGGTGCTGTTCGCTCCCGAAGACCTCCAGATCGTCCGAGGCGACCCGTCTGCTCGCCGCCGTTTCGCCGACCAGCTCCTCATCCAGAGAACACCGCGTCTGGCTGCCGTTCTCGGCGACTACGACAGGGTCCTCAAGCAGCGGAATGCACTGCTCAAATCGGCGCGAGCACGAGGTATCCGCGGTGAAGGTCTGAGCACGCTCGAGGTGTGGGACGAGAAGCTCGTCGCTCTGGGATCCGAGATCATCACCGCACGTCAGCGCCTGGCCGTCGATCTGCAGCAGCCGGTGTCCGATGCATACGCGGCGATCGCCGGCGCCGACCACCGCCCCGAGTTGGACTGGGCGCTGTCGGTGAGCGGTGGCGATCCTGAAGACGGAGAGGATGCCGATCACGCGACCGAGACCGACCGGGAAAGCGGGCCGAATGCCGACAAGGCCGGCACTCGCCACATCGCGGAGATGTTCCGCGCTTCTCTGGCTGCGAAGCGGACGAAAGAGCTCGACAGAGGGCTCACGCTCACCGGCCCGCACCGCGACGACCTGGTGCTGCGGGTGCGTGATCTTCCGGTCAAGGGATACGCGTCGCACGGGGAGTCCTGGTCGATCGCGCTCGCGCTGCGGCTCGCCTCGGCAGAGCTTCTGCGAAGCGAGTCCCCGGCGGGCGACCCCGTGCTCATCCTCGATGACGTCTTCGCCGAGCTCGACGCCGACCGTCGCCAACGGCTGGCCGGTCTGACCGCAGGGTACGAGCAGGTGGTCGTCACCGCTGCCGTCGAGGAGGACATCCCCGAGGTTCTGCACGCCCACGTCGTGCAGATCGACGCCGGCACGATCCGCGACGAACGCACACCAAAGGCTGATGAGGGGGGGAGAAACGGATGACTGATCCGACCCCGAAGCCCGCCACACCCGACGTACCGGAGACCGTGGCGACCTACTTGCGCCTGCGTGGATTGAAGCCGAGCTCGACCTCGTGGAAGCGCAAACGTCGCATCGTCGATGACGACAATGCTCCGTTCACTCCAGGACGCGATCCCGGCTCTTTGGGCGCCGTGCTCGACAGGCTCAGCCGCGACTCGGGCTGGCAGATCACTCTCGCGCGCGAAGATCTGGTGCGGCAATGGGCCGATCTCGCGGGCGCAGACACGGCGAAGCACTCCGAGCCGGTTTCACTTGAGCGCGGTCTGCTCACGGTGAAATGCGATTCGACCGCATGGGCGAAGAACCTGCAGTTCATGCGTGCGACGATCCTCACGGAGATCGGTCGACGCTACCCGGATGCCGGGGTGGAGAACCTCCGCTTCATCGGACCCGACGTCCCGTCGTGGAAATGGGGTCCCAGAGCCGTTCCAGGACGGGGCCCGCGCGATACCTACGGGTAGGGCACCACGCAAGGGGTCTGAAACGCTCAGAGGGCCACACGCGGCCGTTTAGCCGCATGTCGTGACGAAACCCGGCTAGAATGGGAGTTCGTGATATCGATGTGGAGAATGCCCTCTGATGACGCCTGAATCCCCCGCAGACGAGACGGAATCGACCAACGGAGGGAACCCCGCGAACGGTTCTCAGAACGAATCCACATCCGTGACACCGCAGGCGAAGCAGACCGGCGAATACGGTGCCAACGAGATCCAGATCCTCGAAGGCCTCGAGGCGGTACGCAAGCGTCCCGGCATGTACATCGGGTCGACGGGTCCGCGCGGTCTGCACCACCTCGTGCAGGAGATCGTCGACAACTCCGTCGACGAGGCCATGGCCGGCTACTGCGACACCATCATCGTCAGCCTCCTCGAGGACGGCGGTGTGCGAGTGATCGACAACGGCCGCGGCATCCCGGTCGACCCGCACTCCTCCGACCCATCCAAGTCGACGGTCGAGGTCGTCCTGACGATTCTCCACGCCGGCGGAAAGTTCGGCGGCGGGGGCTACGCGGTCTCGGGTGGTCTGCACGGCGTCGGATCCTCCGTCGTGAACGCGCTCTCCACGCGTTTCGACATCGCGGTCAAGCGTCAGGGGCACGTCTGGCGCCACAGCTTCGCCGACGGCGGACAGCCGCAGCAGGAGCTGGAGAAGGGTGAAGCCACCGACGAGACCGGGACGACCATCACGTTCTGGCCCGACCCCACGATCTTCACCGAGGGCGTCGAATTCGACTACGAGACTCTGCGCACCCGGTTCCAGCAGATGGCATTCCTCAACAAGGGCCTGCGCATCGAGCTGCATGACGAGCGCGAAGGCCACACCGAGGTCATCGAAGAAGAGGGCACCGGCGTCGAACAGCAGCGCAGCGATATCTTCCTCTACGAGCGCGGACTCGTCGACTACGTGGAGTACCTCAACAAGGTTCGTCACGCCGAGGTCGTCAACGACGAGATCATCGACTTCGCCTCCGAAGACACGGTCCGGAAGATCTCGGTCGAGATCGCGATGCAGTGGACCACGTCGTACACCGAGAACGTCTTCACCTACGCGAACGTGATCAACACGCACGAGGGCGGCACCCACGAGGAAGGCTTCCGTGCGGCGCTGACCACCCTGGTGAACAAGTACGCACGCGCGAACAACATCATCAAGGAGAAAGACGACAACCTCTCCGGCGACGATGTGCGCGAGGGACTCACTGCGGTGATCTCGATCAAGCTCGCCGAGCCGCAGTTCGAGGGTCAGACCAAGACCAAGCTCGGCAACACCGAGGCGAAGGCGTTCGTGCAGAAGGTCGTCGGCGATCAGCTGGGCGACTGGTTCGAGCGCAACCCGATCCAGGCGAAGAACGTCATCCGCAAGGCGATCGATGCGGCGACCGCGCGTCTCGCCGCGCGCAAAGCGCGAGAGACCGCTCGCCGCAAGAGCGTCTTCGAGTCTGCGGCGATGCCCGACAAGCTCAAGGACTGCACGAGCAAAGACCCGTCGATCAGTGAGATCTTCCTCGTCGAGGGTGACTCCGCAGGCGGATCGGCCGTGCAGGGTCGCGATCCGCACACGCAGGCGATCCTGGCTCTCCGCGGCAAGATCCTCAACGTCGAGCGAGCGCGTCTCGACAAGGCGCTGGGCAACAAAGAGGTCCAGGCGATGATCCAGGCCTTCGGCACGGGCATCGGCGAGGAATTCGACATCGAGAAGGCGCGATATCACAAGATCGTGCTGATGGCGGATGCCGATGTCGACGGTCAGCACATCACCACGCTGCTGCTCACCCTGCTGTTCCGGTACATGCGCGGGCTCATCGAAGCCGGCTTCGTCTACCTGGCCATGCCGCCGCTGTACCGCCTGAAGTGGACGAACTCCGCCCACGAGTACGTCTTCAGCGACGCCGAGCGCGATGCTCTGCTCAAGTACGGGCTCGACAACGGAAAGCGCATCCCGAAGGACGCAGGCATCCAGCGTTACAAGGGTCTCGGCGAGATGAACGCCAAGGAGCTGTGGGAGACCACCATGGACCACAGCACTCGCACGCTCCGCCAGGTGACCATCGAAGATGCGGCGGCCGCCGACGAGATCTTCAGTGTGCTGATGGGCGAAGACGTGGAGTCTCGACGCAGCTTCATCCAGCGCAATGCCAAGGACGTCCGCTTCCTCGACATCTGACATGCGTTTCGTCTCGCTTCGCTCGCTCAACGACCGTGATTCTGCTCCGGTCGTCGAGCGAGGAGCGAAGCGAAGAGATGAGACGCCACACGTGGATACCTCCTCATAAACGAGAGACTGACTATGACTGACGAACAACGCCCCGAGCCTGAGCACGACCACGGCAAGATCGACCAGGTCGACCTGCAGTCCGAGATGCAGCGCAGCTATCTCGACTACGCGATGGCCGTCATCGTCGGCCGTGCCCTCCCGGATGTGCGCGACGGACTGAAGCCCGTGCACCGCCGTGTGATCTACGGCATGTACGACGGCGGCTTCCGTCCCGACCGCTCGTTCTCCAAGTGCGCCCGTGTCGTCGGCGAGGTCATGGGTCAGTACCACCCGCACGGCGACTCCGCGATCTACGACGCGCTGGTCCGCCTGGTGCAGCCGTGGTCTCTGCGGTATCCGCTGGCGCAGGGTCAGGGCAACTTCGGCTCCCCCGGCAACATGGGTGCCGCGGCTCCCCGTTACACCGAGACGAAGATGGCTGCCCTCGCGCTCGAGATGGTGCGCGACATCGAAGAGAACACCGTCGACTTCCAGGACAACTACGACGGTCAGACCCAGGAGCCGACGGTTCTCCCCGCTCGGTTCCCGAACCTGCTCGTCAACGGGTCCGTCGGTATCGCGGTCGGCATGGCCACCAACATCCCGCCGCACAACCTGCGCGAGATCTCGGAGGCGGCACTCTGGGCGCTCGACAACCCCGGCATCAGCCGCGAAGAGCTGCTCGACGGTCTGATCGCCCGAGTTCCCGGTCCTGATTTCCCGACGGGCGCGCAGATCCTCGGCACCAAGGGTGTGCAAGAGGCATATCGCACGGGCCGCGGTTCGATCACGATGCGCGCGGTCGTCAACGTCGAAGAGATCCAGGGCCGCACGTGCCTGGTCATCACCGAGCTCCCCTATCAGGTGAACCCCGACAACGTGGCGGTCAAGATCGGTGACCTCGCCCGTGACGGCAAGATCACCGGCATCGCCGACATCCGCGACGAATCGTCGGACCGCACGGGTCAGCGTCTCGTCGTCGTCCTCAAGCGGGATGCTGTCGCCAAGGTCGTGCTGAACAACCTGTACAAGCACACCCAGCTGCAGGAGAACTTCGGCGCGAACATGCTCGCCATCGTCGACGGCGTGCCGCGCACGCTGGCGATCGACGGCTTCATCACGAACTGGATCGCTCACCAGATCGACGTGATCGTGCGCCGGACGCAGTTCCGCCTCAGCGAGGCTGAGAAGCGGATGCACATCCTGCGTGCGTACCTGAAGGCGCTCGACGCGCTGGATGAGGTCATCGCGCTCATCCGTCGCTCACAGACCACGCAGGACGCGAACGAAGGACTGCAGAAGCTCCTCGACATCGACGACATCCAGGCGGACGCGATCCTGCAGATGCAGCTCCGTCGCCTGGCCGCGCTGGAGCGTCAGAAGGTCATCGATCAGGCCAACGAGCTCGAGATCCAGATCGCCGACTACAAGGCGATCCTCGCCGACGAGGGGCGCCAGCGCACGATCATCCGCGAGGAGCTCACGGCGATCGTCGACCGCTTCGGCGATGAGCGCCGCACGCACATCCTGCACGGCTTCGACGGCGACGTGTCGATGGAAGACCTGATCGCCGAAGAGGAGATGGTCGTCACCGTCACGCGTGAGGGCTACATCAAGCGCACGCGCAGCGACAACTACCGCTCCCAGCACCGTGGCGGCAAGGGCATCAAGGGTGCTCAGCTGCGTGCCGACGACATCGTCGAGCACTTCTTCGTGACGACGACCCACCACTGGCTGCTCTTCTTCACCGACAAGGGCCGCGTGTACCGGGCGAAGACCTATGAGGTGCCGGAGGCGGGTCGTGATGCGAAGGGCACGCACGTCGCGAACCTGCTTGCTCTGCAGCCCGACGAGAGCATCGCCCAGGTTCTCGACATCCGCGACTACGCGGTCGCCGACTACCTCGTCCTCGCGACGCGTGACGGGCTGGTGAAGAAGACGCGTCTCGATGCCTATGACACCAACCGCCAGGGCGGCGTGATCGCGATCCGTCTGAACGACGAGGACGAACTGGTCAGCGCACTCCTGGTCGACGCTTCCGAAGACATCCTCCTGATCAGCAGCCGCGGGATGTCCGTGCGGTTCAGTGCGACCGATGAGGCGCTGCGCCCGCTCGGCCGTGCGACCGCCGGCGTCAAGGGAATGAAGTTCCGGGAGGGCGACAGCCTGCTGTCGGCATCCGTAGCCGTACCGGGCCGGTTCGTGTTCGTGGTCACCGACGGGGGCTACGCGAAGCGCACCGCCGTCGAGGAATACCGCGTGCAAGGACGTGGTGGATACGGCATCAAGGTGGCCAAGCTGCACGACGAGCGAGGCACCCTCGCCGGCGGTCTCATCGTCTCGGATGACGACGAGGTCTTGGTGGTTCTCTCCAGCGGCAAGGTGGTACGCTCTGCCGTGGCCGAGGTGCCCGCGAAGGGCCGAGATACCATGGGAGTGGTGTTCGCACGCACGACGGAAGCAGACCGCATCCTCGCCATCGCCCGCAACGGTGAGCGTGGCCTCGCAGAAGACGAGGCCGAGACGGACTCCGACGAGGCCACCGAGACGACACAGACCCCTGAGGAAAGCACGGACGAATGAGCACAGTAGCCGACAAGCTGGCGAAGAAGTCCACACGCAAGACCAGCGGCAAGCAGGTCCGCCTGCGCCTGGTGTACGTCGACTTCTGGTCGGCCGTGAAGCTCTCCTTCCTCGGCGCGGTCGCCCTCGCGGTCGTCACGATGGTGTCGTTCTTCCTCATCTTCCTGGTGCTGCAGGCGACGGGCATCATGGCCACCGCTGACGAGTTCGTCCGCAGCTTCACCGACGGAGCGATCCCGCTCTCCGAGGTCGTCGGTCTGCCGCAGGTGATGGCGTTCGCCGCCGTCGTCGCGATCCTCAACCTCATCGTCTTCACCGTGCTCGGCGCCGTGATCGCCGGAATCTACAACCTGGCCGTTAAGGTCACGGGCGGATTGCTCGTCGGCTTCATGTCGAACTGACCGAGTCGAACGGAGGGGCGGGTGCTTCGGCATCCGCCCCTTCGCTGTCTCCTGACCTTCCGGAAAACCCGAACTCGAGAGTCCGGTTGCCTCGGTGTCGGGGCGATGCACGCGCCCGCACCTTGGAACCATGACCACACAGACAGCGCCCACGCAGCCGGAGTCGGCCGCCAAACCGCCGCTGCGCATCGTCCTCACGATCCTGCATCTGGCAGGCATCGGAGTCATCGGCGGCATCATCTTCACCATGCTCGGGGGTCTTCTCGGTACCGGCCTCGGGCTTCTCTTCGCCGCCGGCATCGGCCTGGTCCTTCTTGTCGGCCTCGTGTACGCGCTGTTCGGCGTCGGCTGGTTCGAGATCGCCCGCGTCGGTGCGCTCTACCGCACGCCGATCGCTCCGCTGCGGTTGCGGCCGCGCGAGCGCCCGGGATTCGGCGGCTGGTTGCGGTCGCTCGGACGGCAGGCGATCGATGGCCGGATGTGGCGCGCAGTCGCCAACTTCGCGATCGTCGCGATCATGGGTGCCATCGTCCTCCGTCTCTTCTGGAGCATGGTCTGGTCCGTGTTCATCGCCTTCGCGCCTCTGACCGACGCCGACGTGGTGTCGGGACCGTTCGGCGGCAACATCGCCGTGGAGTGGGCGCCGCTCGTCGGCATCCTGGGTCTGGCGGCGTCGGCGGCCGGCATCCTCGGCCTCGCTCTGCTTCACCGCACGCTCTCCCTGGCTATCGTCGTCCACAGCCGCGAAGCAGAGCTGACCGAGCGCGTCCGGACCACCACGGCTCAGCGTGCGGGCGCGGTGCGCGCCGCGGATGTCGAGCGCACCCGCATCGAACGAGACCTGCACGACGGGGTCCAGCCGCGCCTGGTCTCAGTGGGCATGACGCTCGGCCTCGCGCAGCAGAAGATCGACAACGACCCGGATGCCGCCAAAGAGCTCATCTCCGAGGCGCACACCTCCACCAAGGCCGCGATCACCGAACTGCGACAGCTCGCCCGCGGAATCCATGCTTCGGTGCTCGACGACCGGGGGCTGGACGCGGCACTGTCGGCCCTCGCCGGACGCTCGCACATCCCCGTGCACCTCGATGTCCGGATGGACGGGCGGTGCAGCCGCGAAGCGGAAGCTGCGGTGTACTTCTCGATCGCCGAGTCCCTCACCAACGCCGCGAAGCACTCGCGGGCGAGTGAGGCCAGAGTGATGGTCCGACTGCGCGAGGGCAACACCCTCTGGGCACGGGTCGAAGACAACGGCATGGGCGGCGCGCAGGTGCAGCCCGGCGGCGGTCTCGATGGGATCGCCAACCGCATCCTCGCGGCCGGCGGCACCTTCCGGCTCGACAGCCCGATCGGCGGACCGACGTCTCTGGAGGTGAACGTACCGTGCGCATCCTGATCTGCGAGGACTCAGTCCTCCTTCGCGAAGGTCTCGTCCGTCTGCTGGAGGACGCCGGGCATGAGGTCGTGGCCGCCCTTCCCGACATCGAGGGTCTCACCGAGGCCGTCGCGACGACGGATCCTGAGCTCTGCATCCTCGACGTTCGACTCCCGCCCACGTTCACCGATGAGGGGATCCGCGCCGCGCTCGGACTGCGGTCCACCCACCCGACGCTCGCGATCCTCGTGCTCTCCCAATACGTCGAAGAGCGATACGCGTCGGATCTGATCGCCGCTCAGGGCGGTCCGCTCGGTTATCTGCTGAAGGATCGCGTCGCCGACGTGGCCGAATTCCTCGGCTCGGTGCAGCGCATCTCCGAAGGAGCGACCGTGCTCGACCCCGAGGTCGTCGCGCAGCTTCTCACCCGGCGTAATCGCGACGATCGGATGCTGCGCCTTACGGAGCGCGAGCGCACCGTCCTGGCATTGATCGCCGAAGGGAAGTCCAATCAGGCGATCGCCGCTCTCCTCTTCCTCTCGGAGGCGAGCGTGGAGAAGCACATCACGTCCATCTTTCAGAAGCTGGGCTTCGAGCAGGGCGAATCGGGTAACCGCCGTGTGCTCGCCGCCCTCGCACACATCGAGAACAACGGTGGCCCCACGCCGCCGACCGGCCAGACAGGAGTGGCACGATGACCACCGAGCAGAACGACTTCCGGGGCGAGCACACGCCGCCCACTCCCCCGCCGCCGGCACCCGCAGCGCCCGTGGGAACGCCGCCGGCACAGTACGCTCAGCCCGCCGTGTCAGGTCCGTCTTCCGGCGGAACGTCCGGTACGACGGCGATCGTTGTGCTGACCGCTGTGGTCGGCGGCATCGCCCTCCTGGGGTCCGGTGGTGCCGCTGCGGCCGCTGCCGCCGGTGACCTCATCAGCTCGAGCCGGCCCGGGTCGACGCAGACGATCGATATGGATGGCATCTCGGGGATCGACCTGGACGTCGATGCGAGCGACATGCGCATCGAGTTCGGCGACGTGGATGAAGCGGAGCTCGCCATCACGAACGGACGTGGTCCCGCCTGGACCTTCGAGACCGACGGGGACGAGCTGATCGTCCGCAGCCCCGACACATGGGGCTGGTGGTTCGGCAACTGGTTCGAAGACGACGAGATAGCCGTCCTCACCCTGCCGGAGGGGCTGAGTGACGGGAGCCTCGACGGTGATCTGCGTCTGGATGCCGGAAGTCTCGATGTCGTCGGCGAGTTCCACCACCTCGGGGTCGAAGTCAACGCCGGAGCGCTCGATGTGGAGGGTGCCGCCGAGAGCCTCGATGTCGACATGAGCGCGGGTCGCGCCGACATCATGCTCGATGGGGTCGATGAAGCCGTTCTGGGCGTCGCTGCAGGCGATCTCAACGTCGAGCTGACGGGTGCGCCGCCGTCGCAGACCCTCATCGATGTGAGTGCCGGATCAGTGGACCTGACGGTGCCGGATGTGTCATACCTGATCACGCAGGACGTGAGTGCGGGCTCTCTCAACGCGAAGGTCGACCAGTCCGGAAGCGGGAACCGCACGATCGACGTGAGCCTTTCTGCGGGCAGTGCGACGATCCGTCCTGGGCGCTGAGCGCGACCGAGCGCGGGGACTCTCCCAGGGTCCTCGCGCTCGATTCGGATTTTCCGTCTTTCTCCGGTAAAGTCTTGGAGGTTGACGGGGCTATAGCTCAGGCGGTTAGAGCGCTTCACTGATAATGAAGAGGTCCCAGGTTCAAGTCCTGGTAGCCCCACCATTCAACTCAAGAAAAACCCCTCACGGGGCCTTAGCTCAGTTGGTAGAGCGCCTGCTTTGCAAGCAGGATGTCAGGAGTTCGAATCTCCTAGGCTCCACAGATACGACGCCCGGCCGCTGCTTCCCGCAGCCGCCGGGCGTCGTGCATGAGGCCGGTGTTCACAGGCCGGTCTTCCAGCTCTTCTCCCGAGACGGCGCTGTTTCCACACCTGTTAACAAAGGTGTTAACAACTCCGCAGATGGGGTCAGCGTTTCCGATTCGCGGAGGTCTCGACCCAGGAGCTGCAGCGCCTCTTCCGCCGGTGAACCTGCTTCTGGCGTGAACAACAGCACGCGGTGCAGCGAATCATCCGGCGGAGTGAGCACTTCGAACGCGAGCTCGAAGTCGCCCACGTCGGGGTGGTGGAACAGTTTGACGCCCGACACGCAGACGGCGACCGGATGCCGCGACCACAGCGCGCAGAACTCCGGACTCTTCAGGGTCAGCTCGCCGACGAGCGCGGCCAACTCCGGGTCATCGGGATTCTTTGCCGCGAGCACGCGAAGCGAGGAGACCGCACGTTCGGCCTCTTCGCCCCAGCGGCCGTACAGCTCACGAGTGTGTGCGTCAAGAAAGATCATGCGGGTCATGTTGGGCCGGTCGTTGGGCCCGTCCGGGCTGTCGACATCGAAGTGTCCGGCGACGAGCCGATGGCCCAGCGCGTTCCACGCGAGAACCTCACTGCGACGTCCGATGATCACGGCGGGAATGTGGGGGAGCGAGTGGATGAGGCGCAGGGTGCCCGGCCGAGCATGGTCGGCTCTGGCGGCTGCCTTTCGTCGGGGTGAGCCCTGAGGTCTGGCCAGATCCATGAGGTGGGTGCGCTCGTCGGCAGTGAGGTTCATCGCCCTGGCGATGGCGGAGATGACGGATTCGGATGCGTTGACGCTGAGTCCCTGCTCAAGGCGGGTGTAATACGTGGAGCTCACGCCGGCGAGCATGGCGAGCTCTTCTCGTCGCAGGCCGGGAACGCGTCGGATGCCGTACCCCGTCAGCCCGACATCCTCGGGCTGCAACACGGCTCGTCGGACGCGGAGGAACTGCCCCAGTTCGCTCTGGTTCGTCATGCCCTCATTCTGCTCCACGTCTCGGGCAATGTGCCTATCCCTGCGAGTGGTACCCATGAGCGGGTCTCGTTGCCACGAGCGCGGAGCGGAATGGTTGCAGAAGTCGTCACGAAAGAGAGGCTTCTCATGACCACCGATGCATTCGCCGCCCCGGCGTCCCCCGCCGATGAGCAGTCGCCGGAGCACACACCCACGATGTCGAGGCGACAGCGCATCGCGCTGATCGTCCTTCTCACCGCCGGCTTCACGCTGGCAGTCGACTTCTCGATCCTCAACGTCGCGCTTCCGACCATCGGCGCCGAAGTGGGGTTCGCCCTGGAGAATCTGCAGTGGATCGCCACCGCTTTCGCACTTTTCTCCGCGGGCTTCACTCTGTTGATGGGTCGCGTCGCCGATCTGGCCGGTCGCCGGCGGATGTTCCTCATCGGCATGGCGCTCCTCGGCGCCGGGTCGCTCGCCGGTGGCCTCGCCACGTCGCCCGAGCTGCTGCTGATCGCCCGAGTCGCCCAAGGATTCGCCACCGCCATCGTCATCCCCGCTGCGCTCGCTCTTCTTCTCGGCGCGTTCCCGGAGGGGAGAGCCCGTGCCAGGGCACTCGGCATCAACGGCTCTCTCATGGCTGCCGGCTTCACGACCGGCGCCATCCTCGGTGGCCTGCTCACCGACCTGCTCTCCTGGCGCTGGGCCTTCCTCATCAACGTGCCCATCGCCCTGGCGGTACTGATCGTCGCACCGGTCGTGTTGCGCGAGAGTCGCGCTACCACGCGCACGAGACTCGATGTCCCCGGTGCGATCACGGTGACGCTGGGTCTGCTCGCCCTCGTGTTCGGTCTGACCTCCGCCGCGGAGGAGTCCTGGACGAGTCCGCGCACGGTGGTATCGCTCGCCGCTGCCGCCGTGCTGCTCGCCTCGTTCGTGCTCGTGGAACGCCGGGCGGCGTTCCCGCTGGTGCCGCTGGACATCCTCACCAGGTCCAGTGTCTCCTGGGGAAATGCGGCAGGTCTCCTGGCCTTCGCGACCGAGACCTCACTCGTGTTCCTGCTGACGATCTACCTGCAGGAGGTCCTGCACTACACACCTCTCGCGGCGGGCCTTTCGTTTGCCGTGCTCGGGGTCGGAACGGTGATCGGTGGACTGCTCGGCCCGAGGATCATCGCGCGGTTCAGCAGCAAGACCGCGATCGTCGGTGGTTTGGTCGTGCAAGGACTGTCGACCCTGCCGCTGGTGCTGTTGTCCGATGACCCGGCCTCCATCTGGCTCGTGCTGAGCGCCACGTTCGTGGGAGGCGTCGCCAACCTCGTCGTCATCGTCGGTTTCATGGTCACCGCCACCTCTGGCCTGGGTGCGAACGAGCAGGGCCTGGCCACCGGCCTCACGACCATGAGCCAGCAGGTCGGAATCACGCTGGGCACCCCGATCATGAGCGCAGTACTCGCTGCGGTCGTCCTGGGCAGCACCGTGGCCTCCGAGAACGCAGTCCTCGCGGGCGTGTCGGCGGCCATCTGGGTGAACGGCGGGTTGGCGCTCGCCGGGGCGCTCGCTGTCGCCCTCTTTCTGCGGCAGAGCACCCACCGACTGCGGTGACCGCGGCAGGATCGCGATGTGCTCGGCGAGGTCGGGTCAGATGGTGATGTCGAGTTCGCGCACGTCGGCGGGATTTCCGACGACTTCCATGCCGACGATCCTGCCGTCTCTGAACCGGATCACGTACGCGGCGTGCACTTCGCCATCCGGCGCGTAGACCGCTCCCGGCCATCCGCCGATCAGAGCCAGTCGCGCCTGCTCGGCGCGACCCGCGAACACGCGGGCGACGGCGTCGGCGCCGCGAACGACAGGTGCGAGCAGGGGTGCTCCGGCATCGACGTAAGGGGATGCCGCGGAGATGACGGCGGCGTCCGCGCGAAGTTCGACCTCGGGGTCGAGGAGTTGGAGCAGTTCGCCGAAGTCCCCTTCGCGGGAGGCCTTGAGGAAGGCGGTGACCGCGTCGGCCCGCTGCATCCGCTCAGCATTCACGTCGACACTCCGCACCCGCCGCCGCGCTCGTGACGCCAGCTGCCGCGCCGCGGCGGGGGAGCGTTCCACGATGGGCGCGATGTCGTCGTAGGAGAGCGCGAACATGTCGTGGAGGACGAATGACAGCCGCTCGAGCGGGGTCAGGTAGTCGAGGACGACGAGCATCGCCTGACCGATCTCTTCGCTTCGGGCGGCGGTCGTCTCGGGGTCTGCCTCGTGGCCGTCATGCAGGGGGAGGTCTTCGTCGAGTTCGTCGCGTGGCGCCCCTCGCCCGCGGAGGATGTCGATGCTCACGCGCGACACGACGGTCGTGAGCCACGCATCGAGGTTGTCGATCTCATCGGCATCCGCCCGGTCCAGTCGCAGCCAGGTCTCCTGCACGGCGTCGTCCGCGTCCCAGAAGGAGCCCAGCGTCCGGTAGGCGATGGCACGGAGGCGGGGCCGTTGAGCGTCGAAGACGCTCGCGAGCCGGGATCCGCGGGTGGCGACGTCGCTCATGGGCACTCATTCTCTCGGTGCTGATCGGATCTGTCACGTTTCGTGCATCCGAAACGACTCATCAGTGAAGGACGTTCTCGCATCGGCGTGACGCCCGTGACCACTCCAGCATCCTCTGACCGGAAGGTATTCCCGTGAACGCGCGAATCGCATCGACTTCATCCCCCCTCGATCTCTCACCGCTGCGGCGTGCCGTCCGCGGACAGGTCACGCTTCCGGGCGACCCCGGGTTCGATGAACTCCGTCTGCCGTGGAATCGCGCCGTGGAACAGCGGGTGCGGGCAGTGGTCGAAGCGGTGGATGCCGACGATGTCGTCGCGCTCGTCCGCTTCGCCGACGAGGCGAACATCACCATCGCGACGCAGCCCAATGGGCACGGCGCTTCCGGTCGTACGACGGATACGATCCTCCTTCGCACCGGACTGCTCGACGAGATCCACGTGGATGCCGAGGCGCAGACGACGCGGATCGGCGCCGGCGTACGGTCGGGGCAACTGCAGAAGGCGACTGCCGAGCACGGCCTCACGGCACTGCCAGGCAGCTCAGCGGTGGTCAGCGTGACCGGGGTCGCTCTCGGCGGCGGGTTGAGCTGGTTCGGGCGTGCATTCGGCTGGGTCGCCGACAGTGTGCGGGCGTTCGACGTGGTGGATGCTGACGCTCGCCTGCGGACGGTCACGGCGGTCAGCGATCCGGACCTGTTCTGGGCGCTGCGCGGCGGGGGAGGGGACTACGCCATCGTCACCGCGCTGGAACTCGACCTCCACCCCGCCCCCGAGGTCTTCGGTGGTCGTCTGTTGTGGTCGGGTGAGCACGCGCGCGCCGTTGTCGACGCGTTCCGCGCGGCGACACGTACCGCACCCCCCGAACTCACCCTGTGGCTCGAACTGCTGCACTTCCCGGGTGGAGAGCCGCTCGTGGCGATCGACCTCACGTACCTGGGCGGAGAAGAAGAGGCGCGTTCTCACCTCGGGGCGTTGGGCGCCCTCCCTGCTCCGCTCTCCGACACGCGCCGACGGATGAGCGTCGCCGAGCTCGGCACCATCACCGGAGAGCCGACCGACCCGGGGGCTGGCCTCTCCCGGGGCGAACTCGTCGAGAACCTCGACGACGACACGGTCGAGGCCCTGCTCTCGTCGCCGATCGCGCCGTTGATGAGCGTCCAGGTGAGACACCTCGGGGGCGCCTTCTCCCAGCCGTCCGACACCCCGCACGGGCCACTCACCGCCCCGTTCGCGGTGTACCTGTTCGGCGTTCCGGGCGTGACGGGGTCGGCAGACGAGATCACCGAGAAGCAGGCGCTGGTGGCCCACGCCCTTCCGGTGACGGGTCGGAAGCCCGTGACGTTCCTGAACCCCGCGGAGCGGCTCTCCGATGCGCTCCCTCAGGAGAGCATCGGACGCCTGCGTCGCATCAAGGCCGATCAGGATCCGCGCGGGCTCTTCCGCAGCAACTTCCCGGCGTAGTCCCGGACCCGGCAGACGGCCCAGATGCTGTCAACCCGGTGATTCTTTCGGCATCCCTCCCTAGAGTCGAACCATGTGGAAACGGACGCCGCCCAGGCTTGAGACTCAGACGAAGCTGACCCCGGGGGTGTGGTCGGATTCTCTGGGCCGGGTGGGTGCCCGTTGCGCGCAGGTGATCCTGATCCTGATCCTGGCCACCGCTGCCGTCTACGCGATGGTGCAGTTGAAGCTCGTCGTCATCCCCGTCCTGATCGCCCTGATCATGGCTGCGGCGGTGGGCCCGCTGGTGAATTTCCTCCACCGTCGCAACGTCCCGAGGACGCTGGGTACGTGGATCGCACTGCTCGGCGCCCTGGTGATCTTGGGCGGGGTGATCACCGGGATCGTCTTCGCCGTCCGGTCCCAGTGGAGCGAGCTGGTCGACCGCGCGGGCGAGGGTCTCGAGGACCTGCAGACGTGGTTCGCCGGCCTCAATCTCCCGATCGATCAGGATCAGATCACCGAAGTGCGAGAAGGCATCATCGGGTTCTTCACCACGAGCGAGTTCGGCTCCGGCGCACTTGCCGGCGTCACCGCGGTGGGCGAAGTGCTCGCCGGGTCGGTGCTGGTCGTGGTGATCCTCTTCTTCTTCCTCAAAGACGGTGATCGCATCTGGGCATTCCTGACCGCGCGGTTGCAGGGCTCCACCCGGCGCAAGACGCTGAAGGCGGGATCGCGAATCATCGAGGTGCTCGGTGGTTATGTTCGCGGCACCGCGATCGTGGCGGCAGTGGATGCCATCGTCATCGGAGCGGCGCTGCTGATCCTGCAGGTACCGCTCGCTCTGCCGCTCGCCGTGCTCGTGTTCATCGGCGCTTTCATCCCGATCGTCGGCGCCACCGTCGCCGGCATCCTCGCCGCTCTCGTGGCTCTCGTCGCCAACGGGCCTGTCGTCGCTCTGATCGTCATCATCGTCGTCATCGCGGTCAACCAGCTGGAGGGCGACCTGCTGCAGCCGGTCGTGATGGGCAAGTCGCTCAAGCTGCACGCCCTCGTGATTCTGCTCGCTCTGACGATCGGGACCATCCTCGGCGGCATCATCGGTGCCGTCATCGCCGTGCCGATCGCCGCCTCCGCATGGGCCGCGATCAAGATCTGGTTCGGAGAAGACGAGACCGCCTCCGCGACGGACGCCCGGCGGGTTCCCCCGCGAGCGGGACCGACCGCAGTCTCGTGATCAGACCGCGCCTCGTGATCAGAAGAGCAGGGGCATCAGCGAGGCGATGAGCCCGAGAACGCCCACGCTGCAGAACACGATGCCGAGGGTTACGAGCACACGTCGCAGATGCGGCGGCTCGCCCAGCCGAGCGCGCTGCGGGTCGTTCGAGCTGACGAACCCGGCGTGCCATCCGGGCTCGGCGTAGGGCGATTCCGAACGCCGCAGCGGTCGTTCGTGGAAGTCGCCCTGCGCGAACCAGCGGGCGAGCGAGTAGCCGTCGCGGTCGACGACGGCGATCTCGATCTCGTCCCAGCGCCCGTCGAGCGCCCCGACCACCGCCGCGAAGAGCAGTGCGGGTATGCCGATTCCCAGTCCGAACCAGGACAGCACCTCACCGACGAGAGAGAGCGCGTCCACAGCCTGCATGACTTCAGCGTAGGGCCGCTGGACTCCCACTCGACCACAGCGGAGGGCAGCCGCCTCTCGGGAACGTCGTTCGTGTCGTCACAGAGCGAGCACCACGCTGCCGCGCTTGCGGCCGGAGTCGACGTAGCGGTGCGCTTCGACGACATCGTCGAGTGGAAGGACGCGGTCGATGACGGGTCGCAGCGCGCCGTCCTCGACGAGGGCGGCGACACGTTCGAGGTCTGCGTGCACGATGCGGCCCAGCCCCATGTTCCGCACATGTCGGCCCCCCGGGCGCAGCAAGCCACGGCACGCGCGCGGTGTAGACAGGCCCACCGCGTCGTAGACGACGTCGAATCGTGGACCGAGGCGCGTGAAGTCCCCGACCGTGTAGTCGATCACGGCATCCGCACCCAGACCTTCCACCAGTTGCCGATTGCGCCCGCTGCAGACAGCTGTCACTTCGGCGCCGAGATGCTTGGCGAGTTGGACCGCGTAGGTGCCGAGGCTGCCCGAAGCGCCATTGATCAGGATGCTCTGTCCCGCGCCGAGGCGGGCCTTGTGCAGATTCTTGAGCGCGGTCACCGCTCCCGTGGGCAACGCCGCGGCTTCCTCGAAGCTCAGTGACGCGGGTTTGCGCACGACAGCACCCGTCTTCTCCGCATTGTCACCGGTGACCGAGAGGCACCGGTAGTCAGCGTTGCCGCCCAGGTCGAACCCGCAGAAAGCCATGACTTCGTCGCCCGGAGCGAACGTCGTCACGCCAGGGCCGACGGCATCCACCACACCGGACAACTCCATTCCGAGGATCAGGTTCCGGCGCGGCCGGAGCAGCCCGAACTTCAGGCGTGCCAGGAACGGATCGGCGCGGCGGATGCGTGCGTCACCGACGTGCGCCGTTGTCGCGATCACCCGGATCCGCACCTCGCCGGCACGCGGCTTCGGCTTCGGCACGTCACGGACCTCGAGCACCTCCGGTGACCCATACGCCGTGCACACCACGGCCCTCACCGAAGACGCCCTTCGGTGAAGACGGCGCGGCGAGTGAGGATATCGGGAGTCATGCAACCAGCATCCACGGGGAGGCCGACCGACACATCGGCCGATCGGCGGAGATCGATGATGGTCGGACCGATCGAACCACGGACTCACCCGCCAGTTCGCTGTCGCCGGTATCTTCGCGGGCGCGCTTGCCGCCGTTGCTCCTGACGTCAGAGCGCAGGGCCGCGGATGATCCGCACGGGCCCGCGAGCCGACTCGATGCTCACGGGTTCGCCCTTCTGGGTGACGACAACCTCGTTGCGGGCGGCGAGTTCGGCGGCGACCCGACGGACGTCGTCCATCCGAGACCGCCACGACGCTCCACCGATCGCGCGGGCGACATCGCTCGGGCAGATCGATGACTCCGCGCGCTTGCGCGTGAGGGCGCGGACCGCGGCAGCGATCCGTTCATCGAAATCCTGGCCGCGCCCCTCTTCCCACCATGGCGCGCCGCGCTCGCCGAGGGCGGTCTTCGCGTCGTGCACGCGCCTCCGTGCACCCGACTCCGAGGATTTCACGGCGCGGCGCGCCGACATCAACTCGTCCACCAATTCCTGGCGGAAGGTATCGGGGATCGAGGGGTCCGTGGCCCGCCACTTGCGCCCGTTCACGATGATGTGGTGGCCGTCCTGAGTGCGTTCGGGCCTCTTTTCGTCGGGTGCGTCGGCTTCTTCGGGACTCATGTGAGCAGTCTCTCGGCGTCTCCGTCGTCGGCCAAGGGTCTTGACGGCGTCGGAAGCGTCGCTCTCGAGCGCCTGGACCTCATTTGACTCGGCGTCTCCGCGCGCGTGCCCCGAAATCGTCCAGCGCCCGGGGGACGTCTGTGGCCTGGAAATGCCGATTCCGTCGCCCCGCGCTGGATTGCGACAGCACACCCGCATCGACCAGCTTCTTGATCGCGGAGTCAGCGGCGGGGAAGCTGACGCCGATCTCGGTAGCAGCCAGCGTGCTGGTGATCACCGGCCGTCGCAGCAACAATTGCTTGAGTGCATGTACCGAGGAGTCGCTGCGCGCGCGAACCGCGTCGTCCCAGCGCTCTCCGATCCGCCGGATATCGTTCGCCAGGGAGCGGCCGTTCGCGACCGCTGAGAACGCAGCATCCGACACGGTCTCGATGATGGGCCCGGCATCCCCCGCGCGGTAGGCGGTCAGGGCGGCAAAGTACCGCTCGGTGTCGCCCAGAAGGCCGGCCGACACGGGGACGGTTACGCTCCGGGTGACACCGCCGGCCCGCAGCATGCCGGCGAGGGTGCCGACTTCCGTGTCGAACCGGGCCAGCTCACGTCCGGCGTCATCGCTCAGAGCAGCGAGATCCGCAGACAGCGCCACATCGACTTGGGCGATGCAGGGGGGGTACGACCGCGTTGTACGGACCGTCGCCGGCGCGCAGACGTCGCCGCGATCCGACTTCATCGCCAGTGCGCTGCCAAGTCACCCTTCTGGGTCGGCGGTCGACTGCCGGGCGATGAGCCGCATCGGCAGGACGACGTTCTCGATGCTCCGCGTCCGGTCGTTCAGACGGGCGACAGCCAGGCGCGCGGCCTGGCGGCCGAGTGCCTCCACATCACCGGTGACGACGCTGATGCCGAGGACCTGGGCCCACTCCGGCTCATCGAATCCGATCACGGCCGGCGTGGCCGCGGCATCCGCAGTCGAGATCTCTTCCATCACCCCGAGCAGGATGCGGTTGTTCCCGGCCACGACGGCGGTCGGTGGGTGGGGGAGAGCCAGCAGTTCACGCGCGCACGCCCGAGAGGACGCGACATCGTGTGCATCCGTCCGCAGCAGGTCGCGCCAGCCGGCGTCCGTTCCGTCGAGCACATCTCCCATGCCCGCGAGGCGCTGCCGATACGTGGGGAGCCAGGCGTAGTCGCCGATGAACGCGATGCGGCGGTGGCCGGCATCGATCAGGTGTCGGGCCGCAAGTCTGCCACCCGCACGGTTGTCGAACACGACCGAATCGGCGTCGAGGTTCTCCGCGGGACGATCGACGAAGACCACCGGGATGCCACGGGACTGCAGCTGTCGGTAGTCGGCGTGATCGTCGGTCGCCGAGACGGTGATCACGGCCTTGGTCTGCCGATCCGCGAGGTCGAGGGCGACCCGCAGCTCCTGGTCGGCGGACTCGCGGGAGTTCGCGACCGAGAGGTGCATGCCGTGCGGACGGATCTCGTCTTCGATCGCTTGCGCGAGGGCGGAGTAGAACGGGTTGGTGAAGTCGCCCGTGATCAGACCGATCGAGTCCGCGAGGCGCCCGCTCGCCAGAAGACTGGCGGCGGAATTGCGCTGATAGTCGAGCTCCGCCGCGGCGGCCAGCACGCTGGCGAGCGTCTTGTCGCTCACGTACGACTCGCCGCCCAGGGCCCGGGATGCCGTCTTCAGGCTGACCCCTGCGCGCGCGGCGACGTGGGCGAGCGTCGCACGCGGTGCGGTGTCGTCTGGCCTGTTCATGCGTCCCCCTGTCCGCCGTGCCGGCGGTAGCTCATTATCTCGGCGCGGAATACGAAGTGCATCTTCCACTCGACGAGAGCCCTGTGATAGCGTCCTCAGCATATGACAGCGGTGTCATATCGTCGCGCGAACCCCCCAATGACTCGCGCAAGACGGACGACACAGAGCAGTGAAGTTTCAAGGAGCAACGATGAGGGTCCCCAGCCCCAAGCCCGCACGCCCCACCCGCCACTCGTGGGCCGCCGCCGGAATGGCCCTCGCGGTCACTGCCGCCATGCTCACGCCGATGCCGGCCGCTGCCGCCGCCGCAGTGACGGCCTTCGGCTCTTCCTTCGAGACGGACGACGCGGCGCCCGTACTGACGGGAACCGGCGAGGCGGTCAATGTCACCGGCAGCCAGTTCGGACCCGGCAGCGTGCTGGGAGACGTCACCGCGGTGACGGCATCCGCCGAGAACACACCCAACGAAGCGGCCGCGTTCGTCGCCGACGGCAACGCCGGCTCGAAGTGGCTCGCGTTCACCAACGCCGCCTGGGTGCAATACGAGCTCGACGAAGCCCAGCCCATGGTGCGGTACACCCTCACTTCAGGAAACGACGCTCCCGAGCGCGACCCGCGCGACTTCCGCGTGCAGGCGTCGAACAACGGCACCGACTGGGTGACCGTCGACGAGCGCACCGGCGAGCAGTTCTCCGCGCGAGGAGAGACGCGCACCTTCGAACTCGCGACCCCCAGCGAGCCGCACCTCTTCTACCGCCTCGATGTGCTCGCCACCCGGACGCCGAGCGCCAACATCGTCCAGCTCGCGGACTGGGAGCCGATCGCCGTCGACGGCGCGACTCCCGAGCCGGCCGACCTCCTGCTTCAGATCGGCAACGGGCCGACCAGCTCCGACACCGCCAAGACGGGTGTCGGCTTCACCGGTACCAAGGCGCTGCAGTACGTCGGCCGCCACCTGGCCGCAGGCCCCGCCTCGTCGACGAGCGTGCTCTACGACGACGCCGGCATCGCCGTGCAGGACGACAGCGAGCTCTCCTACCTCGTCTTCCCCGTCCTCGACGGCGAGCAGACGTATGCCGCGACCTTCGTCGCGGTTGATCTGCTCTTCGACGACGGCACCACGCTCTCCACCAGCGGCGCGGTCGACTCCTACGGCTTCGGCGCGCAGGCACGCCAGCAGGGTCAGTCGAACGTCCTCTGGCCGAACCAGTGGAACAAGGTGACGGTCGACCTCGGCCAGTTCGCCGGCCGCACGGTTCAGCAGATCCTCTTCCGCTACGACCACCCGGGCGCCGACGTCAAGAACATCGAGGTCCCGACCGGTTCGACCGCGTTCAGCGGGTGGCTCGACGACGTCTCGATCGACGCGGCCGAAGAGCGCGACACGTCTGACGGACTCGTCTCCTACGTCGACACCCGTCGCGGTACGAACTCGACCGGCGGATTCTCGCGCGGCAACAACCTGCCCGCCACCGCATGGCCCAACGGCTTCAACTTCATCACCCCGATGACCAACGCCGACAACGTCGGAACCATCTACCAGTACCAGCGGGCCAACAACGCGCAGAACCTGCCCGCGCTGAACGGCATCGGACTGTCGCACCAGCCGAGCATCTGGATGGGCGACCGCAACCAGATCGCGGTCATGCCCGCGGCGAACGCCGACCCGACGTCATCGCTCAACGATCGCAAGCTCACGTTCCGCCACGAGAACGAGACGGCGCGCCCGGACATCTACGGCGTCGAGTTCGACAACGGCATCCACACCGAGGTCACCGCCACCGACCACGGAGCGATCTACCGCTTCGAATTCGCCGGCGATGCGAGCTCGGTGCTGATCGACCAGCTCGTCGACTCGTCGAAGCTCACCATCTCCGGTGACACGGTCAGTGGCTGGGTCGACGGCGGCTCCGGATGGCCGGGACGCACCCGCATGTACGTCTACGGCACGTTCGACCGGCAGCCCACCAACGCAGGGGCCACCACGCGCGGTGACCGCAACGGCACCGCCCGCTTCGCCGCCTTCGACACGACGGATGACCGCTCGGTCGAGCTGCGCCTGTCATCGTCGTTCATCTCGCAGGACCAGGCCAAGGCCAACCACGGCTTCGAGCTGGCCGATGTCTCCTTCGATGCGGCCCATGCGGCCGTGCGCGACGCGTGGAACGAACGACTCAGCGTCGTCCACGATGTCGAGGGCGCGACGGACACTCAGCTGGTCACCCTCTACTCCAGCCTCTACCGGCTGAACCTGTACCCGAACTCGCAGTTCGAGAACACCGGCACCGAGGCCGACCCGGTCTACAAGTACGCGAGCCCCGTCTCGGCGACGACCGGAGCCGCGACCGACACGCAGACCAACGCCAAGATCGTCGACGGCAAGATCTACGTCAACAACGGCTTCTGGGACACGTATCGCACAGCCTGGCCGCTCTACTCACTGCTCTACCCCGACGTGACCGAAGAACTCGTCGACGGGTTCGTGCAGCAGTACCGTGACGGCGGCTGGGTCGCCCGGTGGTCTTCTCCCGGCTACGCCGACCTGATGACCGGCACCAGCTCGGACGTGGCGTTCGCCGAGGCCTACCTCGCCGGTTCGCTCAGCACGGAAACCGCCCTCGAGGCCTACGACGCCGCTGTCAAGAACGCCACCGTGCTGCCGGCATCCAACGCCGTCGGGCGAAAGGGCCTCGGCCAGTCGATCTTCCTCGGCTACACCGAAGCGACCACGCACGAGAGCGCGTCGTGGGGCCTTGAGGGTTACATCAACGACTTCGGCATCGCACAGATGGCGAAGGCGCTCGCCGAGGACCCGAAGACCCCGGCCGATCGGGTCGCGCAGCTCGAAGAGGAAGCGACCTACTTCGAGGCCCGCGCCGCGCACTACGTCGAGATGTACAACCCTGAGGCGGGCACGTTCACGTCACGCAACGCCGACGGCTCGTGGACCGCGGGCGCGGAGTTCGATCGCAAGGCCTGGGGTGGCGCCTTCACCGAGGCCAGCGCCTGGACCTTCGCGTTCCACGCCCCGCACGACGTCGACGGACTCGCCGCCCTCTACGGCGGCCGTCAGGGCCTCATCGACGAGATGCGTGAGTTCCTCACCGTCCGCGAGAAGGCCGACTACTCCGGCATCCATGAGGCTCGTGAGGCACGCGACGTGCGTCTCGGAATGCTGGGCATGTCGAACCAGATCGCCCATCACATCCCCTACGTGCTGGCCGAGGCGGGCGACCCCGCGGGGGCGCAGGCGCTGATCCGCGACATCCAGGACCGTCTGTTCGTCGGCTCCGACATCGGTCAGGGATACCCGGGCGATGAGGACAACGGCGAGTTCTCGGCCTGGTACCTCTTCTCGGCTCTCGGCTTCTACCCGCTGGAGGTGGGTTCGGGCAACTACACGATCGGCACGCCGCTGTTCGACAGCGCGACGCTCTCGATCGGCGACAAGGAACTCGTGATCAACGCACCCGGAGCCGCCGAGGGCAACGACTACGTCGCCGGAGTGAGCATCAACGGCGAGGCGATCACCGAGACCACGTTCAACGGCGATCTGATCCGCGAGGGCGGGCAGGTCGACTTCACGATGAGCGCGACTCCCACATCATGGGGGGCGAAGGACCTCGGTGAGAAGCTCGAGGCGCCCGCCAGCCTGGTGGATGCGACGAAGCCGGGCCGCGGGTCCCTCACGGCGACCGACGGCACACCCGTCGGATCGCTTGTGGACGACAACATGAATTCGAAGGTGGCCTTCCCGGGCAACAAGGCCGAGCTCGTGTGGACGTCGCAGTCCGGACCGGTGTCGATCGGTCAATACACGCTGACGAGTGCGGCGAAGGCGGATGCCCCCACGAGCTGGACCCTCGAGGGTTCGGTCGACGGGTCCACATGGACCGAGATCGACAGTCGCGACGGCGAATCCTTCCTGTGGGACACGCAGACTCGGCCCTTCACCGCCAAGAACGGCGACGGGTTCACGAGCGTGCGGCTGACGCTGACCGGTGAGAGCGCCGCGCTCGGTTTGTCCGAGATCGAGTTGTTCGCCTCGTCCGCCGCGGCGGAAGGGCTGTCGATCTCGGCGGCTTCTCCGCAGCGCGTCGCGGTGGACACCGAGTTCGCCGGGCAGCTCGCCACGATCGTCGGGACCGAGACGGATGCTGCGGGCTACGACGTCACCGTCGACTACGGCGACGGCTCCGAGGTGACCGAGGGCACGCTTGTCCGCGACGACCTCGGCGGATGGAAGGTGAGCGCACCGCACACCTTCACCGCCCCCGGCACGTATTCGGCGCTCGTGACAGTCCGCGACTCGAGCGGCGCGGTCGCTCAGACCACCGCCACGGTCGCCGTCTACCGTGACGAGACGTTCGTGGGTGCGCTCAACAACGTCTGCATCGGCGACCTCGGCGTGACCGCAGCCAACTGCGACTCGCAGGGTCACGGCTACTACCGCGACAAGCTGGCGGCTGACGGGTTCGTGCAGGGCGAGACCTTGACGATCCCGGGCACCGAGCTCACGTACGACCTCCCTGCGGTGGAACCGGGCGCGCCCGACAACATCACCGGCGAAGGGCAGAGCGTGAAACTCTCCCTGGGCACCGACGCCACGCAGATCTCGTTCGTGGGAACGGCCACCGAGAGCAACCGCGACTCCGAGGCCGTGCTGCACTTCACCGACGGTTCCGAGCAGCCGGTGACCATCAGCCTCGGCGACTGGGTCGGAGCATCCGGCAACCCGTACAAGGGCAACACGGTGCTGACGGTCTCCGAAGGCCGCCTCTCGGGCACCGGAGCGGAAGGTGGCGGACCCAAGAACACCGCCATCTACGCCACGGCGCCGATCACACTCGATGTCGACGAGGCCGGCGCTCCGAAGGTCGTCGAGTCGCTGACGATGCCGAAGGAGCCGGGTGACCTCGGCGACGGTCGCGTGCACTTGTTCGCGATCGCCTCCGACGGGGATCGCGCCGCCAGTGCGCCGCTGGCCGTCGAGCCCGGCA
The DNA here is from genome assembly GCF_003626735.1 of Microbacterium sp. CGR2. Taxonomy (NCBI): domain Bacteria; kingdom Bacillati; phylum Actinomycetota; class Actinomycetes; order Micrococcales; family Microbacteriaceae; genus Microbacterium; species Microbacterium sp. CGR2. The sequence goes on from NZ_RBHX01000001.1 coordinate 1,015,337, forward strand.
CGGTGTCGGAGCAGATCGCCGGAGAGGCATTCGAGGCCACCCTCGCCACCGTCGCCGGCGGCATGGGTGAGACGACCGCGAACGTGAACTGGGGCGACGGATCTCCCGTCTCCGCGGTCGACATCACGGACGGCGTCGTCGCTTCAGGCCACACCTACGCGACAGCGGGTACTTACACGGTGACCGTCACGGCGGATGACGGGGTGCAGTCGGCAGACGCGCAGCTCGAGATCGTGGTCGTCGAGCCGGAACCTGAGTTCGACCCGCAGATCGTCGTGCCGGCGGAGGCGCGACCGGGAGACACGGTCACCGTCACCGGTACCGGCTTCGCTCCGGGCGAGAAGATCTTGATCCGCATCGACGACGAGAAGCCGACGAAGGCGAAGGCTGAGGAGGACGGCACATTCAGCGCCAAGCTCCGCGTGCCGAAGGATGCCGTAGACGGCGATCACCCTGTCGTGGCGGTCGGCGAGATCTCGAAGATCGAGGCCAGGGCGTCGCTGCGAGTCGCCGCCGAGGCCCCGGCGCCGCAGGAGACCTCGGTGAAGCTGAAGGCAGGCTCGAAGAAGCCGGTAGCCGGTGAATCGGTCGCGTTGACCGCGTCGGTGAAGCCGAAGGATGCTGACGGCACGGTGCAGTTCCTCGAGGGCGACACCGTCGTGGGCTCGGCCACCGTCACCGCCGGCACCGCCACCGCCGACGTGGTCATCGCGACCTCGGGGAAGCACACGTACGTTGCTCGCTTCGTGCCGTCCGATGAGAAGTCCTACGCGGGCTCCGAGTCGTCACCGCTCACGCTCGACGTGCGCAGTGCGCCGGTGCTGGATGCCGAACTCGAGATCACCCAGAAGAAGGTTGTTCAGGGCGGCAGTGTCGAGATCGCCGGTCGCGGTTTCGCGGCGGGGGAGACGGTCGCCTTCACCCTGCATTCGGACCCGATCCGGCTCGGCGAGGTCACAGCAGACGGCACCGGCGCGTTCCGGGTGGACCTGGCCGTGCCGGCATCCGCTCCGGCAGGTGCGCACACGCTGGTCGCCGAGGGCGCGGAGTCGGGCCTGAGCGCAGAGGTCGCGCTTCAGGTCACGGCCGCAGCGTCAGCGAGCGGTGGCGGACTGGCCGGGACCGGGGGTGCGATCCCGTACGCACTCCTCGGCCTGATCCTGGTACTGGTCACCGTCGGCGGCGTGCTGGTGTTGCGGCGACGTCGCCAGGCGGACTGACCGCGGCCGAACGCGAAGAAGCCGCCCTTTCCGACATCGGGAGGGCGGCTTCGTCGCGTCGGGAGAGGCTCGCGACGGCGTCAGCTCACGGCGAGCCGGATCCGTTCTGTCAGGAGCTTGCGGTTCACCGGCGTCAGATCGAGGACGGCGTAGGACGTCGGCCACATCGTGCCGTCGTCGAGGTTGGCGATGGGCTCGAAGCCGAAGGTTCCGTAGCGCACCTTGAATTTGCTCGCCGGCTGGAAGAAGCAGAGCACCTTGCCGTCCTTCCCCCATGCCGGCATTCCGTAATACGTGCGGGGCATGAGGACGGGCGCGACCTCGGACACGAGCTTGTGGAGGCCGGTGGCGAGCTCTTTGTCGTTCTCGTCCGGCAACTTGGCGATCGCCTCCATGAGATCGGCCTCGCCGGCGGCACGCTGTTCCTCGGGCGTCTTCTTGGAACGCGAGCGCTTGGCTTTCGCTTCCTTCGCGGCGGCCTGCATGGCCTCGCGCTCTTCCTTGCTGAAGTTCTTCTCGTTGTCAGCCATGGTCGTCCTTTCCTGCGGTGGTCTGTGTGGATCTCAGGTTACGGATGCCGTGCACAGGGCGCTTCTTGATTCGTGATCGATCTCCCGCGCAACCAACGTGTGGTCACCCGCCGCGCCACTATGGTGAAGTCCATGGACCTGCGTGTGGCGGCATACGCGGTCGTCACTGATGACGACGACCGCCTGCTGCTCGCGCGCTGGACCGAGGGGCGCCGAATGGCGTGGACGATGCCCGGTGGCGGGCTCGAACCCGGGGAAGCACCGGAAGACGCGGTGCGCCGCGAGGTGCGCGAGGAGACCGGCTACACCGTGAAGGTCGGCGAGCTCCTCGGCATCCACTCGCGGGTGATCCCCGCGAGTCGGCGTGTGCAGAAGTCGGGCGAGCCGCTGCACACCCTCCGGATCGTCTATCGCGCGGAGGTCACAGGAGGAAAGCTGCGCTTCGAGACGGATGGCTCCACCGACATGGCGGAGTGGTTCGCGCTCAGCGCTGTCGCTGAACTGCAGCGCGTCAAGCTCGTCGACATCGCGATGCGGATGGCCGGCATCCTCTGAAGTTCAGCCTCGCGGCTGCTCTGGCACGGAGATGTCGGCGACCGTGGCACCGTAGGCCGCGATCAACGCGTCGGCGTCGACGAACAGGCTGTGGCCGTGGGTCCCCGCGCCCATAGCGATGCGCTGACCCGCGATCGACTCGTCCGCGTAGACGGGCCAGTCCGTGGTGCTGCCGATCGGAACGATGGTGCCTCGCTCATAGCCGGTCGCCGCCAGCGCCAGATCCGGTTCGGGCAGACGCAGTTTGTTCACGCCCACCACGGCGCGGAGCTTCGGCCACGAGATCGAGCGGCCTCCCGGCACCAGCGCGAAGAGGTAGGTGTCGTCGGATCTCTTGACCACCAGGGTCTTCACGATGCCGGACGGCGGGATGCCGAGGATCTCCGCTGCTTCGAAGAGGCTGTTCGCCGCCGGTCGCTTCTGGATGTCGACGGTCAGGCCGCGGGCGGCCGCCGCTTCACGGACCCGGGCATGCTGATCGCCTCCGCCGCTCGAAGCGACGGAGGCGGGATCAGACGGAGTCACGCGTCGGGTGCGGAGAGCGGGTCGTCCGCGACCCAGAGCTCGTCGTCGGCACGCAGCGCCCGCCACGCGGCGTAGAGCACGCCGAGGGCTGCGGCAGCACCGAGGACGATCGCGACGATCGAGCCGAGGCCTGGTCCGCTCTTCTTCTGCTTGCCGAACGGGCCGCGGGGGGCGGGCGCGGGCTGGCCGTGGCGCTTCGCGTTCGCGAAGTCCCACGCGGTGAGAGCGCTGCCGACGACACCGCCGACGATCGGAACGACCTTGTCGTCGACCACGTGGCGGCCGACCTGGACGGTGCGGTCGACGACGGGGGCGAGGCGACGGTTGTAGGTGTCCTGCACTACAGGAACCACCTGCTCGCGGCCGAGGCTGCCGAGCTGACGGCTGGCCTCACGCGCGACATCGGCGGCGTGACCGACGACAACCTGCTGCGACTCCCAGAGCTGGGTCGCTTCCTTCTGCAGTCTGCGCAGTTCTTTCTTCCGCTTGCGGCTGAGGCTCACGATGTTCTCCTGTCCATTGCGTGCGGGCTCCCCATCTTGCCAGACGAGCCTGGATGCGCGGCAGGAAAACATGAACCCTTGCCAACGGGAATCCCGCGCGCTAACGTACCTCGCGCCTGCGTGCGGGTCGGAACGGGCGAACTCATGGGAAGCTCTGCGAGAATGAGGGTATGGCTCACGCTTCCCACGTCGCAACCCTGCACACCAACCACGGTGACATCGTCATCAACCTCTTCGGCGACCACGCTCCGAAGACGGTCAAGAACTTCGTCGGCCTCGCCGACGGCACCCAGGAGTGGACCGACCCCGCCACCGGCAAGCCGGGCGAGGGTCCCCTCTACACCGACATCATCTTCCACCGCATCATCCCCAACTTCATGATCCAGGGCGGAGACCCGCTCGGTCAGGGTGTGGGCGGCCCCGGCTACAACTTCGACGACGAGATCAACATGGAGCTCGACTTCAACTCGCCGTACATCCTCGCCATGGCGAACGCGGGCCTCCGTCGCAACGCCATCACCGGCAAGCCCGAGGGCACCAACGGATCGCAGTTCTTCATCACCACCGACCCCACCCCGTGGCTTCAGGGCAAGCACACGATCTTCGGCGAAGTCGCGGATGACGCTTCGAAGGCTGTCGTCGACGCGATCGCTGCCGTGCCGACCGCTGCCGGCGACCGCCCGGTCGAGCCGGTCGTGCTCCAGTCGATCGACATCGTCGCCGCCTGACGACTGCTGCGGCCGATCCGGATGACCACGCCTGAGTTCGCGGGCAACCGCGACAACTTCTGCTACCGGCATCCGGATCGGCAGAGCTTCGTGCTCTGCCAGCGCTGCCTCCGCACCATCTGCCCGGAGTGCCAGACCCAGGCGCCCGTCGGCGTCATCTGCCCGGAGTGCATGAACGCAGAGCGCAAGAACCGCACCCCCGCGCAGAAGCGCGCGGAACGACGCTGGTCGGGCCGCGCAGCAGGCACCGTCATGGCTTCCGCCCGCAGCGGCAAGCCCGTCGTCACCTATGCCCTGCTCGCGGTGACCTCGTTCATCGGGCTGCTGCAGCTGATCCCCGGCATCGGCGGGCAGATCACGAACGCCCTGCTCTTCGCTGCGCCCTACCTCTACCCGAACCTCTCGATCTACCCGTTCGAACCGTGGCGACTGGTGACGGCGATGCTGGTGCACGGCGGCTTCATCCACCTGGCGCTGAACATGCTCGCCCTATGGATGCTCGGGCAGAGTCTCGAGCCGATGCTCGGCCGTGCCCGGTTCCTCGCGCTGTATCTCGTCAGCGGTCTCGGCGGCTCCGTGATGGTGGCCTGTCTCGCGCCGAACACCGCGACTGTCGGCGCTTCCGGAGCGATCTTCGGCATGATGGCGGCCCTCCTCATCATCGGGCGGCACATCGGGGCGAATGTCACCGGTCTGCTCGTGATCCTCGGGATCAACTTCGCGCTCGGGTTCTTCATCGGCAACATCGCCTGGCAGGCCCACCTCGGAGGCGCGATCGTCGGCGCGCTCATCGCGCTGATCTACACCCGGACGCGGCGCCGAGAACAGCGCACCTGGCAGATCGTTCTGCTCGCGGCGCTGGTCGTGCTCCTGCTGGTCGTCGTCGCCTTCGTGCCGCCACTGATCATTTTGTCCTGATCCACGGTTGTTAACAGGGTTGTCGATCTCTGTGAATAACACCGGTGTAATTCTCCCCAGGCTGTGCACAAGTCTGTGGATAACTTTGCGAGGCACGCGCGGCGGCAGAGAAAAGGCCCCCCGCATCGCGGAGGGCCTCGAAAAGCAGGAGCGACTGGTCAGCGCCAGCGCGTGGTCATGAGGAAGCCGATCAGGGCGATGCCGAGGCCGATGGCCAGGTTCCAGTTGTCGAGCCCCGGGATCGGGAACTGCATGCCGGAGATGTAGAAGACGAGGATCCAGGCGAGGCCCAGCAGCATGAAGCCGACCATCACCGGCTTGAACCACACCGCGTTGGGGGCCGCTTCGCCTTCGGCGCGCTCGACGACGGGTTCTTCACTCTTACGCTCACGGGCCATGCCGACATTCTACCCATGACGCCCTCTGCACACCCAGTCGTTCAGCGCCTGCCGATAAGATCGCGCCATGACTGCATCCGCCGTGCCCGGGGCGCGGCGCCCACGCCGCCGGCGTCCGCGCTCGCGCGCGACGTTCGCGAGCGTCCTGGGCGAGCTGCTCCTGACCGCCGGAGTGGTCGTGATGCTGTTCGTCGCGTGGCAGATGTGGATCGGTGACATCATCATCAGCGCTCAGAAGAACGATGAGGGCGCAGCGATCTCGCAGGAGCTGGCCCAAGGCGAAGCTCCGCCCCCGCCACCGCTGATCGAGACCGACGACGGGACGACGCAGTACCAGGCTCCGGTGGCGAAAGCGCCCGGCGACGCCGAGCTGTTCGGGTCGATGCAGATCCCCCGTTTCGGCGAGAACTACAACTTCCCGATCTACGGGGGCACCAGCAGGGCGCGCACGCTCGACCAGAAGGGCATCGGCGTCTACGAAGACTCGAAGATGCCCGGTGAGGTCGGCAACTTCTCGTTGGCCGGACACCGGACGACGTGGGGGAAGCCCTTCAATCAGCTCGACAAGCTCCACCTGAACGATGCGATCGTGGTCGAGACGCCCGACGGGTGGTACGTCTACCGCTTCCGCACGTTGGAGTACGTCACTCCCACCCAGACTGAGGTGCTCGCAGACGTTCCGCAGATGCCGGAGCAGCAGACCGGCGAGCAGTTCATCACGCTCACCGCCTGCTCCCCGCTCTACTCCCTCGCCGAACGCATCATCGCGTACGGAGTGTTCGAGAGCTTCCAACCGCGAGCCGAGGGCCCGCCCTCAGCCCTCACCGACCCGCCACCACCGCCGGCCTCACCATCGCTGTGACCATGGCTGCCGACAAGGGAGATGACTGATGTACGCCGCACTCTGGCGCCTGCTGCCCGGTCCGGCGTGGCTGCGCGTGATCATCGTTCTGATCCTGCTCGCTGCCGTGCTGTACGGACTGTTCTGGTACGTCTTCCCCTGGGTGAGTCCGCTGATCACCCCGGGCGAGGTCGACGTCGAATGACGCGAGTTCTCGTCGTCGACAACCACGACAGCTTCGTGCACACCCTGGTTGGCTACCTGCACGAGCTGGGCGCCGAGACACGGCTCATCGAAGCGGACACGACGGATGCTGTCGAGCTCGAGCAGCTTCTCCCGACGTATGACGCCCTCCTGCTCTCTCCCGGCCCGGGAACCCCCGCGGAGGCAGGTTCGTCGCTGGACGCCGCGCGCATCGCCGCACGGCTGCGGATGCCGACGCTCGGAGTCTGTCTCGGACACCAGACGATCGGCGAGTTGTTCGGCACTCCGGTCGGCGAGGCCCCCGAGCTCATGCACGGCATGGTCTCGGCCGTGACGCACGACGGGTCGGCTCTGTTCGCCGGCATCCCGTCACCGTTCGACGCGGGGCGATATCACTCGCTGGCGCTCCCCGCATCCGGCCTCTCCGCCGATCTCATCGCGACCGCCTGGACCGAGACAGGCACGGTGATGGCGCTCGCGCACAGGGACCTTCCGATCCACGGGGTGCAGTTCCACCCGGAGAGCGTGCTCACCGAGGGTGGCTACCGTCTTCTCGCGAACTGGCTCGAACTGTGCGGCGACCAGGATGCTGTGGCGCGCTCTGAGCGCCTGCATCCGCTCAGCCGCTGACGCCCGCGACGCTACCTCTGGCTGCCTGCTCTACCGCTGGCTGCCGCGCGGACCGCTACTCGCCGGTGCAGAACCGCAACTCGACCGTTGAGCCCACCGGTACGTCGCCGGGCGCCACCGACATCGAGTGCACGGTCGCCGGGTCGGTGGCAGGGCAGTCCGCGCTCTCGACCGGCGTGGCGGTGAGTCCGAGATCGGTGAGGTTCGCGGTGGCCGCGTCCACGGTCCAACCGACGAGGTCGGTCAGAGTCACCTTGCCGCTGGCCACGACCAGGTTGACGACGGTGTCGGGCGGCACCTCGGCGTCGGCCTTCTCGCTGGCCGAGATCACCGTGTCGGCGCGGAGCGCCTTGTCGTTGCGCTGGATGACCGTACCGAGTTCGAGCCCGGCGCTGGTCAGCGCCTTCTTGGCGTCGACGAGGGACATACCCTCCAGGGTCGGCACGACGACCTTCTCTTCGCCCGACGAGACATAGAGCGTGATGGTGTCGCCCTCTTCGACGGCGACACCCGCTCTCGGGTCGGTGCGGATGACGTTGCCCTCGGCGGTGTCGGAGCTCGGCTCGACGGTGATCGTGGCGGTGAGGTCGAGTTTCGCGAGATCTTCCTGCGCGCGCTCGGACGAGACGTTGACGAGGTCGGGGACCATGCGCGACGTGTCAGGCACTTCGGCGGGGCGCATGCTGATCGTGACGACCCAGAAGAGCACGGACGCCAGGAGCACCGCGAGCAGGGCGACCCCGGCCCAGATCCACGCCACCGGAGGGCCGGACTGGGTACGCGCCATCGTCGTGTCGGTGCTGAGCTGGCGCAGGGACCGCGCCGTCTCCTGGGCCTGGCGAGGACTCGGACCGTAGAGTTCGCTGGTGAGCGCGCCGATCTCCTTGCGGGTGGGCGCGTTTCCCGTGACCGCCGCGTCGAGAGCGGAACGGAAGTGTGCGGCATCCGGGAAGCGCTGGTACGGGTCTTTCGCGAGGGCGCGGAGGACGATCGGGTCGAGTGCACCGGGGGCCTCTTCGTTGACCTCGGTCGGCGGCACCGGCGTCTCACTGACGTGCTGGTAGGCGACCGCGACCGGGGACTCACCGCGGAATGGCTGGCGTCCGGTGAGCAGTTCGTACAGGACCACGCCGGTGGAGTAGAGATCGGCGCGCGCGTCGACGGGCTCGCCCTTCGCCTGCTCCGGAGAGAAATACGCCGCAGTTCCGAGGATCTGTGTGGTCTCGGCCACGGTCGACGAAGAGTCGGACACCGCGCGGGCGATGCCGAAATCCATCACCTTGACCTGGCCCTTGTCGGTGACCATGACGTTGCCCGGCTTGATGTCTCGATGCACGACACCGGCGCGATGCGAGTAGTCGAGCGCCTCGAGGATGCCGTCGACGTAGCGAACCGCGTCGGCTACGGGAACCGGGCCCGAGGCGATGATGTCCTTCAGCAGAGTGCCGCTGATGAGCTCCATCACGATGTACGGAGGGTCGGCATCGGACGGAGTGCCGGAACCGTTCGTCGGCGCGTTCGACGACGAGTCTCCCGCATCGTAGACGCGGACGATCGACGGATGCGACATGCGCGAGGCCGCCTGCGCCTCGAGACGGAATCGCGTGCGGAACGCGGTGTCCCTGGCGAGCTCGGGATCGAGGATCTTGATGGCGACATCGCGCCCGAGTGTCAGGTCACGACCTCGGTAGACCTTCGCCATCCCGCCGTGCCCGATGAGCTCGTCGACGCGGTACCTACCCGCGAGAACGCGTGGCTCTGTGGACACGGACTACCCCCCTGGAAATGACGATGACTGAGCTGACGTTAAGGCTACTCTTCGGGTTCGCCCTCGCCGTCACCCTCGCCGGGGTCAGCCGGAGCGGTGATCGTGACCGACAGCGGAGGCGAAGCGGCGGACGTGCGCTGATCGCCGCCCGAGCATGTGCCCTGATACGTCACGATGAGCTGCTGGCCCTCGGCATCCGCCACCTGCACCTGCGTGTTGCGCTGCGTCGGCTGGAAGTTCGGTCCGCCCGAGAGGAAGGTTCCGTTCTGCAACGACACCGTGTAGCCGGAGAGGGACGTGCCGCTCGGGCAGGTGAATCCTGCACCCCAGGCGACCGTCACCGTGCCGCCGGCCACCGGGTCACCCGTGATGGTCGGGGCGTCGCTGGGAGTCGGCAGAGGCGCGCGGGCGGCGTACACCGTCAACGCGATGGGCTGCGTGGTCGCGACGTTACCCGACGGCTGCACGGCGTAGACCTTGCCGACGTCGCCGTCCGTGGGAGCCTGGTCGCCCTCCGGGCAGGTGATCTCGCTCGTGAAGCCCGCGTTCGTGAGCGTGGACGTGGCGGTGCCGCAGTCCATCCCCTCAAGGCCGAGGGCGGTGACGTCGACCCGGGTCTCTTCCGGCTCCGGTTCGGGAGTCGGCGTCTCGACCGGCGGAGGCGTCGTCGTCTTCGAAGTGCTCGGCGTGGCCGATGACTGGGGATCGTCGTCGTTCCCCTGCATCATCGCCCAGATCGTGCCGCCGAGGACGAGCAGGAGCAGCACGATGAGCGCGATCAGCGGCCATGTCCATGGGCTGCGCTTCTTCTTCTTCGGGTCGGCCGTGGATTCTTCGGTCGCCAGCTGCGCCGTCGTCGGAAGGATGCGTGTCGCGCCGTCGTCGGTGGCGAGCATCCGTGTGGCGTCGTCGTTGCCCGCGATACCGCCGGTGGCGATGGCCGGAACCGCGATCGCTGCCGAGTTGAGATCTCCGCGGCGAAGCGCCTGCGCAGCGCGCGCGACCGTCGCCGAAGACGACGGACGGTCAGCCGGCTTCTTGGCGATCATCGCCATGACGAGGTTCTGCACCGGAATCGGGACAGTGGGCGGCAGCGGCGGCGGCTGCTCGTTGATCTGCGCCATGGCGATCGCCACCTGCGACTCGCCCGTGAACGGACGCTTGCCGGCGAGCGACTCGTACGCCACGATGCCGAGCGAGTACGTGTCGGTGGCGGGGGATGCCGCGTGACCTGACGCCTGTTCGGGCGACAGGTACTGCACCGTTCCCATCACCTGACCGGTCGCTGTCAGCGGAACCTGGTCGGCGATGCGGGCGATGCCGAAGTCAGTGATCTTGACGTGTCCGTCGGGCGTGATCAGCAGGTTGCCCGGCTTGATGTCACGGTGCACGAGGCCCGCAGCATGCGCCGCCTGCAGAGCGGATGCCGTCTGCGCGACGATGTCGAGAGTCTTGTCGGCGCTCAGAGCACCATCGCGCTCGAGCACGGTCGACAGCGCTTCGCCGGGCACGAGCTCCATGACGAGGTACGCGCTGCCGTTCTCCTCGCCGTAGTCGAAGACGCTGGCGATGCCCTCGTGGTTGACGAGAGCAGCGTGCCGCGCCTCAGCACGGAATCGCTCGAGGAACCCTGGGTCCCCCATGTACTCGTCTTTGAGGATCTTGATCGCGACGGTACGTCCGATGACGTGATCCGTCGCTTCCCACACCTCGCCCATGCCGCCGATCGCGATTCGCGACTGCAACTCGTAGCGACCACCGAACGACACACCCTGCGTCGGTCTCATCTGCCCAGCACCGCCTCTATGACTTTCTTCGCAATCGGAGCGGCGATGGTGTCGCCGCTTCCTGATTGCCCCTGTCCGCCGCCGTCTTCGACGACGACCGCTACTGCGACCGCGGGGTCGTTCGCCGGTGCAAAACCGGTGAACCACAACGTGTGCGGCCTGTTTCCGTTCTCTGCGGTCCCGGTCTTACCCGCCACGTCGATCCCGTCTATTCTTGCACCCTGCGCAGCTCCGTTTGAGACGCTCGCAACCATGGCCGCCGTCACCTCATCCGCCACTTCGGCGTCCATCGCGCGCCCGAACTCGCTGTTCTCGAAAGCGCGGATGACCGAGAGGTCGTTGCCGATCACGGCATCCACCATCTGGGGATTCATCACGATGCCGTCGTTGGCGATTCCGGCCGAGACCATGGCGATCTGCAGCGGCGTCGCAGTGACCTTGCCCTGACCGAAACCGGTCAGCGCGGTCTGAGCGTCGTCGAGCCCGGTCGGGTAGCTCGAGGGAGTCGATTCCAGCGGAGTGGTGAAGCTCTGGTTGAACCCGAACTTCTCAGCCATTTCACGGATCCTGTCGTCGCCGAGCTCTACCGCGAGTTCCGCCATCGGGATGTTGCAACTGAGGCGGATCGCCTCGGCGATGGTGACGGTCGGCCCGGATCCGCACGTTCCGCCCCAGGCGTTCGCGACGCGATTCGATGACCCGGGCAGCGTGTACGAAGCCGGGTTCGGCAGGGTCGACTGCGGCGTGTAGTCGTCGCCCGCGAGAGCTGCGGCCGCCACGACCAGCTTGAAGGTCGAGCCAGGAGGGTTCAGGTCGCCGGCGATCGCGCGGTTGGACAGCGGCTTGCCCGGGTCGTCGACCAGCTGCTCGTACGCGGCGTTGGCGGCATCCGCATCGTGCGTGGCCAGGGTGTTGGTGTCGAAACCGGGAGTGGAGACCATCGCCAGGATGCGTCCGGTCTTCGGGTCCATCGCGACGACCGCGCCCTGGAGGTCGCCGAGCGCGTCGTACGCGGCTTTCTGTGCGGCGGCGTCGAGCGAGAGCTCCACGCTGAAGCCGCGCTGCGGCTGGCCGGAGAGGATGCGCTCGACCTCGGCGAGGAAGGCGTTGGAGCCGGTGCCGGAGAGGTCGGCGTTCATCGCCTCCTCGATGCCGGTCTGCGAGCCCAATGCCGGGTTGAAGTAGCCGGTGACCGGCTCCCACATCTGGGCGTCCTTGTAGACCCGCTGGAACTGGTAGGTGTCATCGCTGGCGACGGACGATGCGACGGCGTCCCCGTCGACGATGATCGACCCGCGCTGAATCTCGTAACTGTCCAGACGGGTGCGCTTGTTGTGGTCGTTCTGGGCGAGGGTGTCGGCCTCGACGACCTGGATCCAGCTCGTCGCGGCGAACAGCGCGAGGAACATGAACAGCATGACGATGCTGAGGCGGCGGAGTTCTTTGGTCATCCGATCACCACCCTGGGTTGGCGACGGACACCGTCGGAGATTCGCAGCAGCAGCGCCACGATGAGCCAGTTGGCCACGAGTGAGGATCCGCCGGCGGCGAGGAACGGGGTGGTCAGACCGGTCAGGGGGATGAGACGTGTGACACCGCCGACCATGATGAACACCTGCAGCGCGATCGTGAACGACAACCCGGTGGCGAGGAGCTTGCCGAAGTCGTCCTGGCCGGCGAGCCCGATGCGCATGCCGCGGCTGACGAACACCATGTACAGGCAGAGGATCGCGAAGAGGCCGATCAGTCCGATCTCCTCACCCAGGCTGGTGATGATGTAGTCGCTGTGAGCGAGGGGTGTGACCTCGGGGCGTCCCTGGCCCCAGCCGGTGCCGATGAGGCCGCCGCGGGCGAGTCCGAACAACCCCTGCATGGGCTGGTAGCCGGCGACGTCCGGGTCGACCTGCGAGGAGTCGAACAGGAAGAGCCAGTTGATGAAGCGTCCGCGTACGTAGCTGAGGATCTGCGTGGCGACCGCGACGCCGGCGACGACGAGGGCCAGGCCGATCAGCACCCAGCTGGTCTTGCCGGTGGCGACGTAGAGCATCGCGACGAACATGCCGAAGATCAGGGTTCCGGTGCCGAGGTCGCGCTGGAACACGATGATGCCGAGCGAGATCACCCAGACGACGAGCACGGGCCCGAGTTCGCGCATCCGCGGCCAGGTGATGCCCAACACCTTCTTGCCCACCGAGGTGAGGCTCTCGCGGGTTCGCACGAGGTATCCGGCGAAGAAGATCGCCAGGCAGATCTTCGCGAGCTCGCCCGGCTGGAACGCGAAGACGCCGCCGAGCGACACCCAGACGGCCGCGTTCGCATCCGCGATGCGCAGGCCGGGAACGAAGGGCAGAAGCAGGAGCAGGATGCCGGCGAGGCCGAAGATGTACGTGTACCGGAAGAGGATCCGGTAGTTGCGGAGCATGATCACCACGGCGATGGCGCCGGCGAGGGAGATCGCCGTCCATGCGAGCTGCTTAGTGGAGTAGGCGTTCCACCCGGTGTTCTGGAAGGCGATGTCGATGCGGTAGATCATCGCGATGCCGATGCCGGTCAGGAGCGTGGCGATCGGCACGACGAACGGGTCGGCGTCCGCCGCGACGATCCGCAGGACGAAGTGCAGGGCGAACGCCAGCACCGCGAGTCCGCCGCCGATGCCGAGGACGACGGGGTCGATCGTGCCCAGGGCGCCGAGCTGCACGAGGGTCAGCGCGGCACCGCTCAGTGCGCAGGCGAAGAGCAGCAGCCAGAATTCGCGGTTGCGCTGCTTCTGCGGCGTCCGGATGCGCTTGAGGGCCTTGATGACGCTCGTGTCGGCCGCGACGTCGGTACTCATCCGGCACCTCCTGCGGGGGTCTCACTCGGAGTCGGCATCGGAGTCGGGAGCTGCGTCGGAGTCGGCAGTGGCGTCGGCTCGATGGTGGCGGCGTCGGCCCCGGCACGGAGACGGTCGACGATCGCCATCGCGTCGGAGAGCGAACGTGCACTGATCGTGTTCTCGACCGATGCCCGCTGGTACGGGGGGAGATTCGCGAGCAGGATGTCGGTGTCTTCCACCGGGGTGGACAGCGTGATCGGGCCGATGTTCTGCTGCACACCCTGGAAGATCACGACACTGTCGTCGTCAGCGCCGATGAAGTATCGCGTCTGCGTCCAGCTGTACGCGGCGAAGGCGGCGACGCCGAGCATCGCGAGCACCAGCAGCACACCCGCGATCCAGCCGATTCGGCGGCGCTTCGCACGCCGGCGGTCTTCTTCGATGAGTTCCTCGAGATACTCGGGGGCGGGCTCGAAGTGGCTCGGTTCGTTCGCGGCCTGACGGACCGGGTGCAGCCAGTTGCCGCGCGGTGCGCGCACGGGCGGGACGAGCACGCCGGGGGGGTTCGACGCCGATCCGACGACGGTGGGGGTGCCCGAATGCACCGGATGCTGTCCGCCGACGTCGACCAGCACGATCGTGACGTTGTCTGGCGCTCCGCCGTCGAGGGCCTGCTTGAGCAGGATGTCGGCGGTGCGACCGGGAGCGAGGCCGAGTTGCATCGCCTTGAGCATGCGGGTCTCGTCGACGACGCCGGAGAGTCCGTCGGAGCACAGCAGCCACCGGTCGCCGGGCTGCGTGTGCATCACGAAGGTGTCGAGCTCGGGGTCGGAGTCCATGTCGCTGAGCACCCGCATGAGCACCGAGCGGCGCGGGTGGTAGCGGGCCTCTTCGGGGGTGATGCGGCCGGAGTCGACGAGCCGCTGCACGAAGGTGTGGTCGGCGGTGATCTGCGTCAGGGCGTCGTCACGGTACAGGTAGATGCGGGAGTCGCCGATGTGGCCGATGACGGCGTACTCGTCGACCATGATGATCGCGCTGACCGTGGTGCCGAGACCGGCGAGTTCGGGGCGGTCCTTCGCGGCGCGGATGAGGTCGCCGGCGGCGGTCGTCGCGGCGGCCTGCAGGGAGGCCTGCGCGTCATCGATCGAGGCGTACGGCTGGTCGAGGGGCTCCAGGCGGTGGATGGCCATGCTCGAGGCGACGTCGCCGCCCGCGTGTCCGCCCATGCCGTCTGCGACGACGAACAGGTTCGCTCCGGAATAACCGGAATCCTGGTTGTTGGAGCGGACCTTCCCTGTGTGGGAGATCGCGACGCTCGAGCCTTCGAAGACCATGCCGGGGTCAGGCTCGCAGCTCGAAGGTCGTGGCGCCCACCTTGATGGGGGTGCCGAGCGAGAGGTTGACGGGGGCGCCGGAGACGCGCTGCCCGGCCACGAACGTGCCGTTCGTGGAGTCGAGGTCTTGGATCGCCCAGCTGTCGCCGCGCAGCATCAGGCGGGCGTGGTGGCTCGACGTGTAGTCGTCGCGGATGACGAGGGCCGATTCGCTGGAGCGGCCGATGGTCATCGAGTCGGCACCGAGAGGGAGTTCGAGGCCCGCCTTCGGTCCGGAGGTGATCACGAGGCGCTTGGCCGTCGCGACGGTCGCCGGTCCGGTCGAGGGCTTCGCGGACGCGGGCCGGGCGGATGCCGGTTTCGCAGCGGGGGTGGCGGCGGGGGCGGATGCTCCGGCCGCAGCCTCGGCGGGGAGCTTGCGCACCTTCACGCCGAAGAGGTCGGCGCGCAGCGAGTAGACGACGCCGAACACGAAGAACCAGAGGATCAGCAGGAACCCGACGCGCAGCAGCAGCAGAATCAGTTCACTCATCCGAGACCTCCGAACGCGCGGGTCGAGTCGTCCACCCGACGCGACGGCGAAGCGACCGGAACGATGCGGAACACCAGATCTGTGCGGCCGATCGTGATGGTCGTGTCGGTGGGGAGTGCCGCTTCGCGGAGCTTCTGCCCGTTGACCTTGGTGCCGTTCGTGGAGCCGAGGTCGCGCATCATGGCGCGCTCGCCGTCCCACAGCACTTCGACGTGCTTGCGACTCGATCCGGCATCCGCGATCGTGATGTCGGCATCCGTCCCGCGACCGATCACCGTGCGGGCACGGGTGAGGGAGTGACGACGGCCGTCGACGTCGATCACGGCCTGCCAGCTGACGCGGCTCTCGACGGAACCGGAGCTCACCCCGACCGTGCCGGTCGCGACCTTCTCATCGGGCTCGATGGAGATCGACAGGGCACCGGCGAAGCTGTAGCCCTGCGCCTTGGCGTGCTTGGTCAGCAGCGCGTGCAGTTCGTCGGTGAGGGTGCCGCCGAGGGCGCGCATCCGTTCTGCGTCGTCGGTGCTGAGACGCACGACGAAGTTGTTCGGGGCGATGATGCGGTCGCGGCTGACGACCGCCGCCTTCGTGTCGGCTTCGCGCCGGACCGCCGACGCGATCTCCACCGGCTGGATGCCGCTGCGGAAGGTCTTCGCGAACGCGCTGTTCACAGCGCGCTCGAGACCCTTCTCAAAGCTGTCAAGTAGTCCCACTGGGCTCCTCTGGCATGGCGACCGGTAGGGACATCGTAGCCAGATGACCTGGGGGAACGCCGCCGACCACCCGTTCACGGTGTGCGAACAGGCCGAAAACGCGTGATATCTTAGGGAAGTTGAGTTCTTCGGAGCGAGACACTCGCGCGAGTGGCGGAATGGTAGACGCGCTGGCTTCAGGTGCCAGTGTCCTTATGGACGTGGGGGTTCAAGTCCCCCCTCGCGCACAGCGAGAAGAAAGAGGCCGGGCCCGGAGGGTTCGGCCTTTTCTCATTCTCGGCACGAGTGCGACTGCGGCACATTCACAGATTGAAAGGGCCGGGCGGTGGGCTCGAAGCGACGCGTCTCAGCCTCGCACCTGGCGGCATGCGGCTTCGAGGCGGACCCAATCGCTGTCTGATGGCGGGGTGAGTTCCCACTCTTCGATGGGCCCGCTTTCCCATGCTGTGGCGACGACGGTGCCGCCGGCGTCGGTGATGTCGGCGACCGCGTTCGCGTCGAGACTGGCGCCGGCCAGAACCTTGCGACGCGTTGTTTCACGGATGCTGCCCCACCATCCCGGTTCGGTACCGCGAGACAGGATCTCTCCCTTCTTCAGCACCGCGGCGACGACATCCCCTGCGGCGGGGGGAACGGTGCTCGCGTCGTCGACGATGAGGACGGGCGGCCGCTTGACGCCCAAGGCTGCGAGGAGCGCGTCACCCTGCGTCGGGAACTCGCCGGAGCTGTGGTGGCGGCCGTTCAGCGTGTGCTCGATGTGGAAGCTCATGCGATGCAGCGTAGCGAGCCGCGAACCTACTCGTCTTCCCAGAGTGTGTACCCGACGACACCGGCGGGGATGAAGTCCTGTGGTGCGGTGAGCTCGTTCTCCATGCCGACGATGCGGCCGGTCTCTTTCGAGATGAGCACGGTGTCGAGGTAGGGAGTGGTCTCGTCTGTGACGCGAAGCCCGATGACCTCGCGGTCGATGCGGTCCGTGGTCTGCCCCAGGACCGAGACCCCGCCGGCATCCACCAGCATGTCGATGAGGGTGGCGTGCTGTGCGTCGGTGAGGGTCCAGTAGCTGAACAGGTGTCCGATGGAGACGAGCACCTGTCCCGACGATGCGTCTTCGTCGGCACCGAACGCTTGCAGGGCCGGGGCCAGGTCATCCTCGGACGACCCCTCGAGGGTGATGAGGGCTTCTGGCGCATTGACCTCGGCGGCTGACATCTCTGTCCTGCTGATGACCTCACCGGGTTCGTATTGACTCGGGGCGACGCCGGCGGGACGGTTGTTCTCTTCCCAGTAGGACTCACCCGCGGTGATGGTGGTCACGGCGCCTCCTCCGGGAGTCCAATCGGAGGCGATCTCCTGCGGGACCACCTCGATGTGCTCGGTGGCCATGTCGATGCTCCACCCCCACGTGAGGTACTCGACGTGGCTCTCCTGCTCGGGTCCACCCGGTGTGCGGAGTGCGTTCTGCGCGTCTTCGACGACCTCTGACAGACTGCCGGCCTCGGCATACTCCAGGCGAGGGGGTGTCAGCTCTGCCACCGCCTGCTGCGTCGGCGAGAAGACGTTGACCGCGACGACGGCGGCAACGGCGACTCCCGCGACGGCTGTGGCGGCGCCTGCCCAGGTTCGAGATCGTCGGGGCGCCGGGCGGCGGCGCGGAGCGACCCTTCCGCGGATGATGTTCTCGCGCAAGGCGATGTCCTTGGCCCGGAGGGCCTCGAAGTCTTTCGCGGGCGCGGGGTTCGCTGCGCGGAAGAGGCGGTCGAGCTCGTCGTCGCGGATGCTCATGCCCCGACCCCCGGTGTCTCCAGCTGTGCGCGCAGTTTGGCACGGGCCCGGGTGAGCGTCGTCCACACTGCCGCTTGGCTGCAGCGAAGGACGTCAGAGACCTCAGCGGCCGTGAGACCGTCCCAGTAGGTGAGCACGACGACCTGGCGCTCCCTCGCGTTAAGGTCGTGCAGGGCCTGCCGCAGGGCGATGACTTCCAGGGGGTGCAGTTCCGAGTCCTCCTGCATCCGACGTGTCAGCGCATCGACGACGTTGCGCTTCGACCTGTCACGGCGAGCGACGTCGCGGAGCTTGTTGTCCGCGGTGCGAAGGAACCATTTGAGGCCCATGGGTTTCGACGGGTTGAGTTTCCGCCACGCGACGACGAACACCTCGGCGGACACCTCGTCGACTTCATCCGGGTTCTCGAGGTAACTGGCAAGGTGGCGACGCACGCGCGGCCAATACTCGTTGAAGAGGATGCGATAGACGACCTCTTTGCCGTTCGGCGTCGACTCGGGCGTCGCGGAGGTGCCCTTCGCCGGAGACGGGATCTGGTCCACGCCCGCGAGGGCGATCTGCAAGCGCGCGAAGATGCCGATGCCTCGCACGGTTACCTCACTCACATCTGCCAGCGCCTCTCACACTATCGAGCGTTCACAGCGCACAGCGGAGGCCGACGGTGGTTCCTGACACGCTCGCTGAGCTGTTCGCGAATGCGGTCGCCAGCACCTGGCCGGCGGAATTCCGGGCTTGAACCATTCCTGACGAACGGGCGTTGGCGATGGACTTGACGGTACGCAACGGCGCCGTGCTCACAGTGGTGCAGATGGTGAAGGCGAGCCTCGTTCCGGTCATGCCGCTGCCGGAGTACGCGCAATACGACCCGGTGGCGCAGCTCCCGACACTGCGCGCGAACCGCGACGAAGCCGTGAGCTCCATCCCGAGTTCCGGCCAGACCGCCTGATGGGTGCCGATCGCAACGCCGCCGGGGAGCGTTTTGAGAGCGTAGACGACGTCCGGATGCAGTTCGTCGGTCGACGCGTCGGCAGCCGTCGGTGTGGCCACGAGCAGCAGGGTCGCAGCGAGTGCGGCAAGGAACCTCTTCATAGTGCTCTCCCGGGCGGTCACACGTCGGACAGGGCGCTGCACTCGGGCGGTAGGCGGCAACGAGATCCCTGCGTGATCTCAGTATCCGCTCGCTGTCGAGCACTTTCGGGTGGCCCTTTGCGGCTGGGAGCAATTCCTTACATATCTTTTGCGCCTCTTTCTCGAAGGGTCCGCCCCGCCAGTTCCGGCCCGCCCGCGTAGGCCGCGAACCGGTCCGCGACAGGATTGCGTCGCCGCTCCAGCCCCGATGGTCCCTCGACCAGATCGAACAGCCCCATGGTGAGCAGGTGGTCCGCGCGCGGACCCCTGCTCTGCCGATAGGTCCACTCGTACATGTCGAAGAGCGGCCACCAGGTGTAGCCGACCACGTCCGTGCCCTCGGCGCGCAGTTCCTCGACAGCCTGCACAGACGCATCCATCCACGCGATGCGGGTCTCAGCGTCGTCGGTCACGCAGGTCTCGGCGAGCATGACGGGCGCGCCGTAGCGCTCGGCATAGAGCTTAAGCATCTCTTTGAGCCCGTCGACGCCGTCGTCGCGTGTCGGGCGGGGGTCGGCGAACCCACCCCCGTGGTGCACGCCGGCCTCGAACAGCTCCGTGGAGTGTCGTGGGTAATAGTTCACACCCATCACGTCGGGGCGCACCGCGTTCTCGCTGAACCAATCGAGACGCTCGCTCGAGACGCCGTGTCCACGGAGAAGAGAAGCGAGCGGATGCCGGTCATCGACCTTCCCGGTGACGAGGTCTTCGGCGAGAAATCCCTGATGGGCGTACCGCGTCGCGGTCTCCCGGTGCTCGGGCGCATCGATGTCTCCGGCGTACCGCATCGAGGCGTCGACGTGGACGAAGGTCGCGCGCTCGCCGAGGACGTCCGCGATCGCCTGCTGCGTCAGCACGAACCCCTGAGCGAGGGCCGTCGCGATCTCCACGAGGCCCTCGGTCCCGCGCCGGTACGGCGGCCAGTAGGCGTACTCGCCGCTGAACAGGGAGTGCAGCATGGGCTCGTTCACGGGCGTGTAGTCGGTGGCGATGTCGCGGTACCGCTCCGCGGCACGCGCGGCGTACTCGGCGACGAACTGGGGATAGTCGGGATGCGCGAACTGGTCATCGATCCACAACGGCGTCCCGTAGTGGAGGATGTCGACGATCGGACGGATGCCGAGCTCGCCGAAGCGGTCCATCACGCGGTCCGTCCACGACCAGTCCCACCGTCCGCGTTCGGGGGAGACGACATGCCACGGGATCCCCCACCGCATGAACTCTGAACCGACGGATGCCGCCAGCCCGAGGTCGTCGCGCCACCGGTCGTAGTGCTCGGTCAGTGCGTACTCGTCGATGGCGCGCTCGCCCGCCCGTTCCTGAGGGATGAAGGTGTTTTCGATGCCGAGCCCGAAGTGGAGGCGGCCGTCGCGGTACCAGGTCATAGGGGTGTCACTTCAGTCCGGTCGAGGCGATGCTTTCGACGAAGCGTCGCTGGATGAGCAGGAAGACGATGGCCAGGGGCAGGACCGCGATCAGCGAACCGGCCATCATGACGCCCTGCGGGATGATCCCGCCGGGGCCGGTGAGCAGGGTGAGTCCGGAGGTGACCGTGCCCATCGAGGCATCCGTCGTGAAGACCAGTGGCCAGAGCAGGTCGTTCCAGTTGTTCACGAAGATGTAGATGCCGAGGGTGAGCAGCGCCGGCACCGCATTGGGCAACACGACGCTGCGGAAGATGCGGAACTCGCTCGCGCCGTCGATGCGGGCGGCGTTGTCGAGATCGCGCGGCAGGGAGAGGAAGAACTGCCGCAGGAAGAAGATGCCGAACGCGTCGGCGGCCCGAGGCGCGATGAGTCCCGCATAGGAGTTCACCCACCCGAGATCGGAGACGAGCTGGTAGATCGGGATCAGTGTCGCCTGGAACGGGATCATGAGGCTCGCGATGATCGCGATGAGAAGGATGCGGCTTCCTCGGAAGTCGAGCCTCGCCAGCGCATATGCCGCAAGCGAGTCGAACACGAGCGCGAACAGGGTGACCCCGCCGGCGAACACGAAGCTGTTCAGGATCAGCCGTGCGAAGGGCAGTTCGGTGAAGATCCGCGTGAAGTTGTCGAGCGTCCAGGCGCCGGGGAGAAGCGTGGGCGGGTAGGCGTTCACTTCGGAGACCGGTTTGAAGGCGGTGAAGACGATGATGAGGATGGGGAGCATCACCGCGACAGTCGCGGCGGCGGCGACGAGCAGCAGCGCGACGGACGCGATCCGACGCCGGGTCGCGTGAGGTGAGCGACGCAGAGTGGGAGTCGAGGCGAGCGTGGTCACGAGGCGTCCTTCTCTCCGCGCGAGAAGAAGAGGAACTGCACGAGGCTGAGCACCAGGGTGATCAGCAGCAGCACGTATGACAGTGCTGAGGCGAAGCCGAGCTCGAGCTTGCGGAAGCCCGACTCGTAGATCTCCATCACGATGGTCTGCGTGCTTCCGTACGGGCCGCCCCCGGTCATGACATAGATCTGGTCGAAGGCCTGCAGCGCGGCGATGAGCGCGACGATGAGGACGAACCCGAGCGAGTTGCTGAGCATCGGCAGCGTGATGCTGCGGAATCGCTGCCAGGCGCTCGCACCGTCGACCCGAGCAGCCTCGTACAGGCTCCCGGGGATGTCCTGGAGGCCGGCGAGGAAGATGACCATGTAGAACCCGAAGCTCTTCCACACCGCCACGAGGACGACAGTGGGCATCGCCAGCACCGGATCCTGCAGGACGTTGCCGAGCTGGATGCCGAATCCTTGCAACCAGTAGTTCAGCAGGCCGATCTGCGGGTCGAGGAGATACGACCAGGCGAAGGCGGCGACGGCGAGGGAGACGATGAACGGCAGAAACAGGAAGGTCCTGAAGATGCCGCGGCCCGGGAGGAGGCGGTTGTTCAGCAGCAGCGCCAGCGCCAGCGCCAGAACGACGACCAGCGGGGTGAAGAGCAGCGCATAGACGGCGGTGTTGCCCATCGCGGTGACGACGCCGGAGTCGGTGAAGACGTCGGCGTAGTTCTGCAGACCGACCCACTCCTCGTCACCGAAACCGCTCGCGTCGGTGAACGACAGCCGGAGGGCGGCGATCATCGGCCAGGCGACGAAGACCGTGAGGATGACGATCGCGGGAAGCAGGAAGGCGATCACCGTCAGCCGGTACCTGTTGCTGCGCCGGAGCGGCGTCCGTCCCCCCAGCGGGGCGGGCGGGCGATAGGGGGTGCGGGTGGGTGGTGCGGCTGTCTGCGTCGTCATCGGCGCTCTCTTCTCGATCAAGGACGTGGGAGGGGCGACGTCGGCGCCCCTCCCACGAGTTCGGTCACTCGATGGCCTGCTGGATCTCGCTCTGCGCTGCGGCGAGCAGCTCGTCGATGTCGCCGCCGGCCACGGCCTTCTGGGTGAGAGTGTCGATCGCGGCGAGCACGTCGACGCTGTTGACGACTCCCGGCAGGAGCGCCCGCCCGGTGGGGGCGATCTCGGTGAGCGACACGACGACCGGGTTCGACTCGACCGACTCCAGCGGGATGTCGGTGCGCAGCGGCGGCCACCCGGACGCGAGCGACCATTCGGTGGCCACATCCTCCTGGAAGAAGTAGGAGAAGAACGCCTCGGCGCCCGCGACCTGGGCGTCGGAAGCCTGCTCGGTGATGCCCATGGACACCCCGATGGCGGATGCCGCCTGCTCCTCGGGACCGGCGGGGATGGCCGCGATGCCGTAGTCGATGTCGTTGTCGGCCGAGATGAACGACATCCACGGGCCGCCGACGTGCATGGCGGCCTTGCCGGAGCTGAAGAGCTCGTCGGCGCCGATTCCGTCGAGGCCGGTCGGAGAGATCTTGTCCTTCGTGACGGCGTCGACCCAGTAGGCGAGCGACTCCGCATTCTCGCTCGAGTCGATGACCGCTTCGGTCGACCCCTCGACGATCTCTCCGCCGCCGCTGAGGAGCAGGCTCGGCCACAGGCCGTTCGCCACCGTCGCGTGGTCGGGGAGGGCGAGACCGTACTGTTCCGGGGTGCCGTCGCTGTTCGCGTCGATGGTCAGAGCCTTCGCGGCGTCGACCCATTCGTCCCACGTCGTGGGGAACTCGTCGATGCCCGCGGCGGTGAACAGTGCCTTGTTGTAGAACACCGACAGCGGCACGAAGCCGGTCGGCACCCCGTACGGTGCTCCGTCGACGGTGACCATGTCGACGGACTGCTCGGCGAGTTCGGAGGTGTTGCTGTCTTCCGACGCGTAGAAGTCCGTCAGGTCGACGAATGCGCCGCGGTCGGCATACACCGGCATCCGCTCGGCGGGCATCGCCACGATGTCGGGGCCTTCGTCGGACGACAGTGCGGGAAGCAGCGTGTCGTCGATGACCGCCCAGGTCTTCGTCTCGGTCTCGATGACGTAGTCGTCCTGCGAGTCGTTGAAGTCGGCCACGATCTGGTCGAGGACCTCGCCGTCGGCCTCGGTGTAGCCATGCCAGAACGTGAGGGTGGCCGGGCCTTCGGAGTTGTCGTCTGCGGGAGCCGTGCATCCGGCGAGGGCGACTGCTGTCGCGCTCGCCGCGGCGACGGCCATGATCGCTCGTTTCATCATCTTTGATGCCCTTCTGTGACTGCATTGTCTGTTCGGCGCGGATGCCGGAGTGCGCAGGTTTACAACGATGGAGGTAAACGTTGTAAATGGATGATCGCCCGTTGCGCGGCCGATGTCAAGCGTTGCCCGGAAGGTTACGGGCGGGCCGTGGTGGACTCGCGCGGGACGAGCAGGAAGTCGGTGGAGACTTCGCGCGGAGGCCCGGCATCCGTGCCGGTGATCCGCGCGACGAGGAGTTCCACGGCGGTCCGGGCGATCTCGGACCGCCCCGGGTCGATCGTCGAGAGGGCGGGGAGGCTGTAGCGGCTCTCATCGAGATCGTCGAATCCGATCACGGCGACCTCGTCGGGCACGCGGATTCCCCGCTCGAGGAGAACGCGCAGCGCACCCAGCGCGAGGGAGTCGTTGAAGGCGACGACACCGTCGAAGTCGACACCCGCGTCGAGGACGGCACGCATCGCGTCGGCGCCATCGACACGGTGCCACAGGTCGACCGGGACCACGAGGGAGTCATCGAGCGGGATGCCGGCCTCGGCCAGAGCGTCGGTGTACCCGCGGAGTCGCAACCCGGGCGATCCGAGTTCTTCGCCCGGATGCGAGCCCAAGGCGAGGATGCGGCGTCGCCCGTTTTCGAGCAGATGGGTGGTGGCCGCCCGTGCGCCGTCGGTGTTGCGCATGGTCACGTGGTCGCGGGATGAGTCGAAGATGCGCTCGCCGAGCAGGACCATCGGCACGGGCACGCGCTCGAGCAGTGCGGCATCACCCTGCTCCAGGGTCAGGACCGAGTGGAGGATGCCGTCGAGGCCGCGAAGGTGCGCATCGCGCAATGCGGCGAGTTCGCTGTCGCGGTCGAGGTCGAACTGTTCGATGAGCACCGAGAAGCCGCGCTCCCGGGCCGCCCGCATCACATCATCGGCGAGCTCTGCGAAGTACGGGTTCCGCAGGTCGGGCACGATCAACCCGATCATGTCCGTGCGCCCGGAGCGCAGGCTGCGCGCGGCACGGTTGGGCTGATAGTGCAGCGAGGCGATCGCCACCTCGACACGTTCGCGCGTCTCGGGGCGGATATGCGGGTAGCCGTTGATGACGTTCGAGACGGTCTTGATCGACACGCCCGCCGCGCGGGCGACGTCGTGCAGAGTCGCCGTCGCCTCTCCTCCTGCTTTCATTCTGGGCACTCTACAACGTTTCCCCACGCGGCCCGGTCGCGGTCTCAGACGTGCGAGTTCGCCGCAGTTCGCCGGTCGCATAGTCTCAGGCGAAGAACCTCCCGAAAGGACGACCAGACAGATGGATGCTGACGCATGGCTGGCCCGGCTCGAAGCAGAGCACGTCGAGCTCGAGCTGACCGGATTCGACCGGCGTGACGCGTGGCGCCTCGGCAGCTCCCTCGCGGAGCGGGCGCTGGCGGAGTCTCTGCCGGTGGCGATCGACGTGCGCACGGCATCCGGCATCCTGTTCCACGCCTCGATGCCGGGCGCGACCGGCGACAACGACGAGTGGGCTCGGCTCAAGGCCGCGACAGCTCTTCGCTTCGAGACGAGCACTGCACTGCTGGAGGCGCGCATGGCCGCCGGCGGCCGCGACATGTTCGAACCCGGATGGCTGAGGCCCGCGGAGTACGCCGTCGCAGGGGGCGCGGTCCCCGTGCGGGTGACGGGCGTCGGTGTCGTCGCCGTCGCGACCGTCTCCGGGCTTCCGTCTGCCGAAGATCACGACGCCGTCGTCCAGGCGCTCAGTGAGCTGCGCGGGCGGTAGGTGAAACGCGCCATCTCGGCCCGCACCACTTGATCCTCGCCCGGCGAGTACTCGAGGCTCACTGCACCCCACTTGATCCGAGCAGGACCGGCAGTTCGGCTGTGCAGCCGGACCTACCTCACCAGTCGTGGACGGTCCCGTCGAGCAGACGGTTCACGGGGAGGTACGCCTTGGTGTACTCGTGTCCGGCGGCAGCAGCCTCGTCGAGTTCGACGCCGAGGCCGGGCTGCTCGCCCGGGTGCAGGAAG
Source organism: Microbacterium sp. CGR2 (assembly GCF_003626735.1). Classification (NCBI taxonomy): domain Bacteria; kingdom Bacillati; phylum Actinomycetota; class Actinomycetes; order Micrococcales; family Microbacteriaceae; genus Microbacterium; species Microbacterium sp. CGR2. The sequence continues at coordinate 1,040,802 of NZ_RBHX01000001.1, forward strand.
CCCTGGTCGAACGTGAACGACGTCTGGAACACCTCGAGCGTCTGCTCGTTGTGCGGCATGTACTCCTGGATGCCGAAGTTGTGGATCGCGAGATCGAGGTGCAGGGCGGCGGCCATGCCGACGGGCGAGATGTCGGTCGGGCCGTGGATGCCGGACTTGATGCCGTAGATCGCCGCGAAGTCGAGCAGCTTCTTCATCGCCGTGATGCCACCGGTGTGCGTGACGGCTGAGCGCACGTAGTCGATGAGACGCTCGGTGATCAGCGTCTGGTAGTCGTACACCGAGTTGAACACCTCGCCGATCGCGAGCGGAGTCGTGGAGTGCTGGCGAACGAGGCGCAGCGCTGACTGGTCTTCGCCGGGCGTGCAGTCCTCGAGCCAGAAGAGGTCGTAGGGCTCGATGTCCTTCGCGAACCGGGCGGCCTCGATCGGCGACATCCGGTGGTGACCATCGTGCAGGATGCGCAGATCGGTGCCGAACTCCTCGCGGATCTGTGCGAAGACACCGGGCATGTGATTCAGGTAGTTGCGGGTGTCCCACGTCTCTTCGCTGGGCCGACCGTTCTCGGCGCGCTTGGCGGGTTCGTAGTCATAGCGCACACCGGGTCCGGCGGCGGAGACTCCGTAGATCTGGCCGAGCCCCGGCACGCCGGTCTGCACACGTACCGCGGTGAAGCCGAGCTCCTGGTAGCCCGTGATCGCATTGGAGAGCGCGGCGTAGTCGGTGCCGGAAGCATGGGCGTACACCCGAACACCTTCACGGCTGGCCCCGCCGAGCAGCTGGTACAGGGGCATCCCCGCCTTCTTCGCCTTGATGTCCCACAGCGCCATGTCGACCGCGGCGATCGCGGCCATCGTGACCGGCCCGCGGCGCCAGTACGGTCCGCGGTACAGGTACTGCCAGGTGTCTTCGATCCGGTCCTCGTCGCGGCCGATCAACGTCGAGGCGACGTGGTCTGCGAGGTAGGAGGCGACCGCGAGCTCGCGGCCGTTGAGGGTCGCGTCTCCCCAGCCGACGATCCCGTCGGACGTGGTGATCTTCAGCGTCACGAAGTTGCGGCCGGGACTGGTGATGTTGACGTCGACGAGCTCGATGGTCATGTCGGATTCCTCGTTCTCGGGGGTGCGGCCACGGTTCGCGGCCGCACCCCGGATGGTGGTGGCGGTCGTCGCGGGGTCACATGGCGGCGCGCGGATCGGTGAGATCGCGTCCCGTCCACTCGGGGGCCCAGATGGCGGCAGCGAGAGCCGAAGCGGTGAAGATGCCCATCAGGACCATGACCGGAACGATGCTGCCGGTCGTCGCCGAGACCCAGGCCGCGACGATGATCGGACCGATGCCGGTGGCGATGATCGCGGCGATCTCTCGCACCATGGCAGTCAGGGTGTAACGGTTGCGAGCACCGAAGATCTCGGGGATGGAGATGTTCTCCATCGACGCCAGACCCAGGACCGAGATGTTGTGGATCAGGGCGTAGCCGACGAAGACCCAGACGAGTTCCGCCGTGTTGATCATGAGCAGAGTCGGCACGATCAACAGGAGCGACAGCGACGTCATGACGATGTACATCCGGCGGCGGCCGAAACGGTCACCGAGGAGGCCCATGAGCGGGATCGTGAGGAACCCGATGAGCGACGAGACGATGACGACCTCGGGGCCGACCTCCTTCGACATCGCGAGCGTGATCGTGATGAACGAGATGAGGTACGTCTGCACGAGACCGGAGTTGCCGGCCTGCCCGAAGCGCAGGAAGAACGAGACGATGATCGCCTTGATCGGCTTGCGCTCCAGGGACTGCAGGGTACGGATGTCGTTGGTCTCGGTGGCGAGCTTCACCACTTCGTCGCGCGAGAGGGCCTTGCCGTCGACGACGTCGGTGCGCTCCTCGAAGACCGGGCTCTCCTTGAGGTTGAACCGCACCCACAGGGCGAAGAGCATGATGACGGCGCTGCCGATGAACGGGATGCGCCAGCCCCACTCGATGACATCGCTCTCGAGCATCACGGCGAGCAGGATCGCCCAGATCGCCGAGGCGAAGAGCGTGCCGCAGTTGGTTCCGAGTGCCACGAGCGAGGCGATGACACCGCGCCGGTTGGTGGGGGCGTACTCCGAGAGCATGACGCCCGCTCCCGAGATCTCGGCTCCGGCGCCGAAACCCTGCGCCAGACGCAGGATGACGAGGAGGATCGGAGCCAGGATGCCGACCTGCTCATAGGTGGGCAGGAAGCCGATCAGCGTGGTTGCCGCACCCATCAGCAGGATCGTGTAGAACAGCACCTTGCGGCGGCCGATGCGGTCGCCGATGCGAGCGAACACGAAAGCACCGATGGGTCGTGCGATGTAGCCGACGCCGTAGGTGGCCATCGCCAGGACGACGGCCATCGCCGGGTCCTCACCGGCGAAGAACAGCTGGCTGAAGACCAGTGCCGCCGCCAGCGAGTACAGCTGGAAGTCCATGAACTCCAGCGCGGTTCCGAGCCAGCCGGAGACGGCAGCGCGGACCAGGTCGCCCATCGAGCGCTGGGCGGTGGGTGGCGCGGACGCATCCACACCGGAGACGGGGGAACTGCTCATCGGAATACTCCTTCGTAGTGATGTGCGCAGGGCGGCGCGGGGCAGCGGTTTTCCGCTAGAGAGCCAGCAGGACCTTGGCCGAGGCGGACGAGTCGCGAGCGAGTTCGAACGCGTGGACGGCATCGGATGCCGGGACGACATGGGAGACGACGGAGGCCAACGACTCGGACGCGGCGAGCATCCTGATCGCGTCGTCGATCTCGGTGGAGAAGCGGAATGCGCCCCGGATCGTGAGTTCTTTCGAGAGCACCGGAGCGAGGTTGACACCGATCTCGGCGTTCGGGAGCATCCCCACCTGCACGATCGTGCCGGCTCGCCGCGCTGCGCGCACGGCCTGGGTGAGCGCCACTCCGACACCGGAGCACTCGAAGACGACGTCGTACGACTCATCGTCGATCGGATCGTGGCCGACGAGGTGGGATGCGCTCGCGCCGAGCGACCGGGCACGGTCGAGCGGTTCGGCGCGCACGTCGCTGACGCCGACCATGCCGGCACCGGCGTCGAGGGCGGCGGCGACCACGAGGAGGCCGATGGGGCCGGCGCCGATCACCAGGACGCGACGGTCGGTGATGTCGCCGGCGAGGGTCACCGCATGGATCGCGACCGCGAGCGGCTCGGCGAGGGCCGCTCGCTCGAGCGGCAGCGACTCGGGGAGGACCCGGATCATGTGGTCTTCGACGATCAGCAGCTCGGATGCCCCGCCCTGACGGTGCGGGTCGGCGGCGGCGCTGCCGAAGTAGTCGCCGCCCGGGCGGAGGTGCGGGTGCTCCTCGAGACCGGCGACGGCGGGGCCGTAGCGTGCGGGATGCACGGTGACCGGCGTGCCCGGGGCCAGGCGGCCGGACGGGTCGAGGTCGACCACTCCGGACAGTTCATGCCCGGGGGTGAGCGGCTCGCGGATCGTGTACTCGCCGTTCGCGCCATGGAAGTAGTAGTGCAGGTCCGAGCCGCAGATGCCCACGAAGTTCACGCGCAGGCGCACCTCTCCGTCGCCGGGTGCCGGGACCTCGCGATCTTCCCACCGGATGTCTTCTTTGCCGTGGACGGCGAGAGCCTTCATGGCTGCATCTCCTTCGTGACGTTCTCGGATGCCATGACAGCGTCGGCGATGGCGGTGTCGACACCCCGACGCTGGATCGTATCGATCAGCTCTCCGGTGCGGATGATGAAGGGGTCGTGGCCGGCGAGCCCGTCGCCGAAGAGCTGCAGCTCAGCGATGACGCGCTCGGCGAGCTCACGCCCGTCGCGTGCCGTCGAGGCCAGAGCAGCGAGACGCTCGCGGGCGGGATCGGTCATCGCAGCGGCGTGCGCTCCGGGCTCGAAGCCGGAAAGGGGGGCGAGGCAGGAGAGGTATGCCGCGACCGTGAGTGCGATCAGGTGCGGCATCTCGCCGCGGCCGAGGGCGAGCAGCGCGGGTTCCGGTATGCGTTGGCGCAACTTGACGGAACCGTCGGTGCCGACCTGACTGGTGCGGTGACCGAGTGCGCTGTTGCCCCAGCGTTCGAAAAGCTGTCGCTCGTATTCGCGGATGTCGATGCCGGAGGGGACTTCGATCGACGGTTCGTACTCCGTGCGGAGTACGGCGAGAGCCGCGCTCGCGATCTCGTCTCCGGCGATGGCTTCGGGGATGGTTCCGGCTCCGCGGAGAGCACCGAGGTAGGCGATCAGGGAGTGGGTGCCGTTGAGCAAGCGCACCTTCATCTGCTCGTAGCGCCCCACCTCGCTCGTGAACACTGCGCCGCCGAGCTCCCAGGCAGGGCAACCGCCGGCGAACCGGTCTTCGATGGCCCACATGGTGAACGGTTCGGCGGGGACCGGGATCTCGTCGTGCGCACCGAGGAGGGCACCGACGCGCGCCCGCAGCTCCGGCGTCGTGGACGGCACGATGCGGTCGACCATGCTCGAGGGGAAGGAGACGGCTCGGTCGAGGAACGTCAACGTGTCGGCGCTCTCTGCAGCGGGCAGCGCCTGGAGGAACTCGCGGACGAGCTTCTCGGTGTGTGCGCCGTTGGCGGAGAGGTTGTCACAGCTGAGGACGGAGATCGGCGCTCCGCCCGATGCCGCGCGAGCCTGCAGGCCCCGAGCGAGTTGGCCGATCGTGGAACGAGGAGCGCCGCCGCCGAGGTCGGAGCGGACCGCGGGGTCGTCGAGGTCGAGGCGCTGTGTCGCGGGGGAGTAGCTGTAGCCGTTCTCGGTGACGGTCAGGGTGACGATGCGGATGCCGGGATCGGCGATCTGCGCGATGACACGGTCCGGCCGCTCGGCCCCGACGAATGCGTCGGTGTGTACGCCCGGGACCATCAAGGAGGTGCTGTCGGGTGCGATCGTCGCGACGGAGTACAGCATGTCCTGCGCGTGCATCGCGTCGACGACCGTGCGGGAGCGCGAGGCGACCCCGATGATTCCCCAGTCACCGCCCGAGGTGGCCAGCGCGGCGGCGGTGTAGACGGCCTGGTGCGCTCGGTGGAAGCTGCCCAGACCCAGGTGGAGGATACCGGCGCGTTCCGGAGCCGGGTGATCGGCGATGATCGACATGTAAGAGATCATGTAGCAGTTGTACAAACTTGTCAACTCTTTTCACAACGCGATGCACGATCATAGAGAGACGAGAGAGCGGAAGGCGAACGTGACAGCGACATTGACCGACGTGGCACGGCGAGCGGGTGTGTCCATCGCCACCGCGTCGCGCGCATTCGGCGAGCCCGACCGCCTCGCCGGTGGAACACTCGAACGAGTGCTGCAGGCCGCCACCGACTTGGGCTATTCGAACCCGCAGAGCGCCGTCGCCACCCGAACCATCGGGGTCATCGTGCCCGACGTCGCGAATCCCGTCTACGGGATGCTCCTCAAGGCGATCCAGGGCCAGGCCTGGCACGGCCGCCACCGCATCGTGCTGTTCGACGCCGACGAGGACCTGCGCCGTGAGCGCGAGCAGATCGAGCAGGCGCGCAAGCTCGACGGCATCCTGCTGTGCTCGCCGCGCCTCCCCGACGACGAAGTCCTCACCCTCGTCGGCGGTACCGCCCACGTCGTCGTCAACCGCCAGATCGACGGCGCGCCCTGCGTCGTGATGGACACCGAGCACGGTCCGACTCAGGCGGTCGAACACCTCGTGGCCCTCGGGCACCAGCACGTGGCCTATGCCTCGGGGCCGCGCGGCTCATGGGCTGACGCCCGACGGTTCGACACGATCGCACGCGCATGCGAACGTCACGGCATCCGGCTCACTCGCCTCAGCCACCAGGCGGCGTCGATCCAGGGTGGTCGCGCCGCGGCCGCGCTCGCCGCTGCCAGCAACGCCACGGCTGTCGTCGCGTACAACGACCTCGTCGCGCTGGGGCTGGAAGCCGGCATGTCGGAGCTCGGTCGCCGCACGCCGGAAGACATCAGCATCGTCGGCATCGACGACATCGACCTCGCGGGCGCCGTGACGCCGGGGTTGACGACCGTACGGATGCCGATCGAACGGTGCGGCGCGCTGGCTGTCGATCTTCTCCTCCAGGCGATCTCGGGAACGGCCATCACCGACGTCGTCACGCTCGGGTCGCAGCTGATCGTGCGCTCATCGACGGCGGTCCCCGCAGCCTGAGTTCGCGGTCGCCGGGGTACCGCCGTCGGGGCCCGGTGTCAACGGGCCTCCCTTCTGCGGTCATCCGGTCGATGCTGGTGTTCTCGTACACCGATCAGAGGAGCGCACGATGTCGAACCCCCAGGCTTTCGCCAACAACCAGGACCCCCTCGACGGCACTTTCCGGGCGGGCACCTTTCCGACCGACACGTACGCCGAGGATGCGCTTCAGCCGGAGACGCAGGGTGACGAGCCGCTCGAGGCGGAACTCGGTGAAGACGGTGAGGGTGACCTCGCACCCGAGGACCAGGGCACCGGGCACAGTGGTGACGCCCCGACCGACCTGCGGGACGGCACCGAATGAGCGATGGCGACCGCGAGTCGGGCCGCGAAGACGCCGGTGCTGCCGGCGACGCTGACTCGCGGGCACGTATCTCCGAGCACCTGGCTGAGCGCGGCGGGGATGACCCGGACCTGATCGAGGACGTCCCCGCCGGGGGAGGCGGGGCGGATGCCGGAGCCGGTGGAGCAGCGCGCGTCGAATCGCCGTCCGGCGACCCCGATGCCTACGAGTCGACGCACAACGACGAACCCGGCATCGGCGCGCGTCGCCCGGGGGAGTAGCGATGGCCACCAATGTCCGCGCGATGGCGTGCACGCCCGAAGACGTGTTCCGAGTGCTCGGGAACGGTTGGCTCTACCCGGGCTGGGTGGTGGGGGCCTCGCGGATGCGCGATGTGGATACTTCGTGGCCGAGCCCCGGCGCGCAGCTCAGTCACTCTGTCGGCGTCTGGCCGGCGCTGCTGAATGACACTACCCAGATCGAGGAGTGGGATCCGCCGCGGCGGGCTGTGCTTCGCGCGCGCGGCTGGCCGGTCGGCGAGGCCACGGTCACCATTCGGGCCAAGACGATGGGCTCCGGGTGTCAGGTGCGGATCGACGAGGAGCCGGTGAAGGGGCCGGCGACGCTGCTGCCGAGCCTGATCACGACGCCGATGCTGCGCTGGCGCAACGCCGAGACGTTGCATCGCCTCGCCTATCTCGCCGAAGGTCACGCGAGCTGAATCGGCTCAGGCCGCCCGCGTCAGCAGGTCATGGTCTCTGCTGCTACCCGAGTGCAGCGGCGACCGCCGCGTCGACGTGCAGAGCCGTCGTCGGAAAGACGGCGACCGGTGAGTCCGCGGCTGTGATGAGCAATTCGATCTCCGTGCAGCCCAAGACGATCCCCTCGGCGCCGCGGGCGATCAGGCGCTCGATGACCCGGACGTACCTGTCACGGGATTCTGTGCGGATGACGCCGTGCACGAGCTCGTCGTAGATGATCGCATGGACCTCGGCCCGGTCGTCCGCGTCGGGGACGAGGGTGCGGATGCCGTGGGCGGCGAGGCGGTCAGAGTAGAAGGCCCGCTCCATCGTGAAGGCGGTGCCGAGCAGGCCGACCGTCTGCAACCCCGCCCGGGAGATGGCCTCGGCAGCGACATCGGCGATATGGAGGAACGGGATGTCCACGGCATCCTGGATCCGGTCAGCGACGAGATGCATCGTGTTCGTGCAGAGCACGAGCAACTCGGCCCCGGCGTGCTCGAGAGCGCTGGCGCGTTCGGCCAGCAGCGCGCCCGCCGCCTCCCAGTCGTCTCGGGCCTGCATCGCCTCGACCTCGGCGAAGTCGAGGGAGTCCAGCACGATCCGTGCCGAGTGGTGCCCGCCGCGCAGGGCTCTCACCCGCTCATTGGCCAGGCGATACCACTCCAACGAGGATTCCCAGCTCATGCCGCCCAAGACGCCGATCGTCTTCATCGACGCGCTCACTGCACAGCGCGCATGAGGTCTTCTGCCGCTCGCACCTGCTCGGTCGTCGGTCGGATACCGGTGTAGAGCACGAACTGTTCGAGCGCCTGCAGCGTCGCGACCTCGGCGCCGGTGATCACGATCTTTCCCGCAGCCCGTCCGGCCTGGACGAGGGGTGTCTGGGCGGGAAGGGCGACGACATCGAAGACGACGGAGGCCGCGGCCACCGCCTCTGCCGAGAATGACAGCGTGTGCGCATCCGCTCCGCCACTCATACCGATCGGCGTGACGTTGACGAGGATGTCAGCCGTCGCGTCTCCGGCATCCGGCGTCCAGGAGAACCCGTACAGTCCGGCCAGTGCTCGCCCGTTCTTCTCGTTGCGGGCGACGAGGGTGACCCGGGTGAAGCCGGCGTCGCGGAACGCCGCAGCCGTCGCTTTCGCCATTCCGCCCGACCCCCGCAGCAGCACGGAAGACTGCGGGTCGAGTCCGTTGCGAGCGATCAACTGCGCGATCGCGGAGTAGTCGGTGTTGTATGCGGTCAGCACGCCGTCGTCGTTCACGATCGTGTTCACCGAATCGATGGCGCTCGCCGACGGATCCATCTCGTCGACGAGGGCGATGACGTCTTCTTTGTAGGGCATGGAGATCGCGCACCCGCGGATGCCGAGCCCGCGGACGCCGCTGATCGCCTGTTCGAGGTTCGTCGGCGCGAACGCCTTGTAGATCCAGTTCAGCCCGAGCGCCTCGTAGAGGAAGTTGTGAAAACGAGTCCCGTTGTTGCTGGGTCGCGCCGACAACGAGATGCAGAGGGTCATGTCTTTGTTCAGCATCGTCACTGCCTCAGGTTAGCGCGACGTGCCGTGCGAGATCCCGCATCCTCCCCTATGGTGAAAGTGCATGCACAGGGGATCGATCGTCTCCGTCTTTCCCCAGAAGACGGACAGCCTTCCCCAGAGGCAAGACGGTCCGTGCATGCGATTGGCCCCCTCGAGCAGTTCAGTCCCCAATGGGCTGCTCGAGGGGGTCGCTGGCATTTTCGCGACCGCTCGAATTCTTGTCCCCCAAATGGGGGACAAGAAGGCCGAAGAGGGGGTAGGCTGTCTCTGACGCACCCTCCGGTCGTCTTCGGCCCTCATCGCTCCCCCCGCGGTGAGGGCCACACCATTTTTCGGACGGCTGCCGTCGGCCCACCACGCGCCGACCACGTGCCCGGGAGTATTCTCCGCCATCGCGGCGATCACCGGCGTGTGCCGCTCATGCAACATTTGGATTACCTTCTCGCACACTCTGTTCCGCTGGGGGCCTCCTCCACTAGCGTTAGCGATGTCGGGGCATACCTGCGTCGGCTTTTTCACCAGCAGAACAGGCAGTACATGAGCACCCAGGGCACGGTCAAGTGGTTCAACTCGGAGAAGGGCTTCGGCTTCATCTCCCCCGACGACGGCGGCGCTGACGTTTTCGCGCACTACTCCGCCATTGAGTCATCCGGCTACCGGTCTCTCGACGAGAACCAGCGAGTCGAGTTCGATGTCGCGCAGGGCCCCAAGGGCCTGCAGGCAGAGAACATCCGCCCGCTCTAAGCGCGGGCGATCTCAGAACTCCCCGTCCGGATTCGCCGCGTGCGACATCCGGCGGGGAGTTCTGTGCTTTTGACGGGTGTGACCCTGTCTGCCGAAGGCTTTCAGGCGAGGAGAAGCGCCCGCAGGTCATCGACGGACGTCACGCGGAACGCCGCGTCGTCACCTTCGTGGTGGTCGCTGAAACCCCATTCGACGAAGATCACGGGCACCCCGTTGGCGTTGCCGCCCTCCACATCGTGATGCCGATCGCCGATCAGCACGGGTCGTGAGGTGTCGGCGCCCAGGACCCGCAGTCGACGGAGTGCTTCTGCGACGATGTCGGTCTTCGTCGCCAGCGTCGCCTCATCCGGCGTCGCTCCTACCGTCGTCGTGAACGATGGGCGCAGTCCGAAGTGATCGATCAGCGCATCGACCTGGATCTCGGGCTTGGAGCTCGCCGTCGCCTGCGGGATGCCGACGGAATGCAGGTCGTGGATCAGGTCGGCCACCCCCGGATAGGTGGCGACGTCGGTCGTGTAGCCATCCGCTTTGCCGAGCGCGCGATAGAAGCTCACGGCCTCGGTCGCCTGGTCCGGCGTCATCCCTGCCTGGTCTTGGAAGGAGTCGAACATCGGCGGTCCGATCCAGTGGATCAATTGCTCGCGGGTCGGCGCGGGGTGGCCGAAGTGGGGAAGTGCGATGTTGAGGCGACGGAGGATGCCGACGGATGCGTCGACGATGGTGCCGTCGACGTCCCACAGCACACAGGAGTAAGGGGAGGAGGGCATCCCTTCAGCCTATGGGCCCGCGGCGCCTCGACCGTTTCTCCTGCACAGGTGTGCAACGGAGCGCGTGAGCGGCGCGCCGGTCAGAACAGGCGCGGAACGCCGGACTCGATGCCCTTCATGTCGTCGTAGTCGAGCACGAGACAGCGGATGCCGCGGTCTTCGGCGAGAACTCGCGCCTGCGGCTTGATCTCCTGCGCGGCGAAGACGCCCTGGACCGGCGAGAGGTGGGGGTCGCGCCCGAGCAGTTCGAGGTAGCGGGTGAGCTGCTCGACGCCGTCGATGTCCCCTCGACGCTTCACCTCGACGGCGATCGCGACACCGGCGGCATCCCGCACGAGCAGATCCACCGGACCGATCGCGGTCGGGTACTCGCGTCGGACGAGCGTGGCGCCGTCCGCGATGAGGTCGACCTGCTCGGCGAGCAGTCGCTGCAGATCTGCTTCGACGCCATCCTTCTGCAGTCCCGGGTCGATGCCGAGCTCGTGATTCGAGTCGTGAAGGATCTCGTAGATCTGCACGCGCAGCGCGTCGCCGGTCTTCTTGTGGACCACGCGCCAGACGTCGATGACACCGGCGATCGCCTCTTCCTCGCCAGGTTCCTGTCGCGACAGGGAACACGGAGGACTCATCCAGTTCAGCGGCTTGTAGCTCCCGCCGTCGGAGTGCACGAGCAGACTCCCGTCTCCCTTGTGCACGAGCAGACGAGTGGCGAGGGGGAGATGGGCATTGAGTCGACCGGTGTAGTCCACCGAGCAACGGGCGATGACGAGACGCACCCGTCGAGCCTACTTCGTGACCGGGGTCTTCTCGTCCTCGCGGAGCGGCCGCGCCGCGCCGGAGAACAGCCCGGAGGCGACGACCAGGCCGACGAGGATGAACAGGGTGTTGAGCAGGCCGATGTGCTCGCTGATGACGCCGAGCACCGGGGGGCCGCCGAGGAACGCGACGTAACCGATGGTCGCTGCCGCGCTCACGCGCGCGGCAGCCTTCGCCGGGTCGTCGGCTGCGGCCGACATGCCCAGGGGGAAACCGAGGGAGGCGCCGATGCCCCACAGTGCCGCACCGACGAGGACCAGCGGCAGGTTCGGCGCCAGGATGAACAGCAGGATGCCGGATGCTGCCGCGACCGAGAGGATCCGCAGCACGGTCACGCGCCCGAACCGGTCCACGAGCGGTCCACCGAAGAGTCGTACGACGGTCATGCCGATCGAGAAGACCGCGAGCGACACCGCGCCTGTTCCTTCGGGGAAGCCATGCCCCTGCTCCGTGCCCAGGGCGATCCAGTCGTTGGCGCCGCCCTCCGCGAAGGACATCCCGAGCATCACCATCCCGAGCAGGTAGGTGCGCGGTTCGCGCCAGGCCTCGAGCGCGACGTGCATGCGCTCGCGGAATGCCGGCTTCTCGTGATCCTGCGGGTCGAGCGCTGCCTCGCGCACGGGCACCTGGAAGAAGCAGACGACGGCGACCGCCGCGATCACGACTCCCATGATGGTGGCGTGGGTGGCGACGTCGATCGACAGCGCAGCAGCCAACGCTCCGATGCCGGCGCCGATCACCGTGCCGAAGCTGAAGAAGGCGTGGAAGACCGGGAGGATGGTCTTGCCCATCTGCTGCTCGATCGCCGTCGCCTCCACGTTCATCATCACGTCGACGCAGCCGTTGCCGAAGCCGAACAGCACCATGCCCGCGAGCACGATGGGCACCGATCCGAAGACGTTCGCACCGAGGCCGACGAGAGTGATGCCGAGGGCGAAGGTCAGCATCGCCAAGAACATGCCGCGTCGTGCGCCCGTGCGTGCCATCACGGCCGGACTCGTGGAGATGCCGAGGATGGATGCCACGCCCATGCCCAGCAGGATCATGCCGACCTGCGCATTGTCGAGGCCGAGAGCCTCCTTGATTCCCGGTACTCGGGACGCCCACGTCGCGATCGAGAGGCCGCTGGCGAAGAAGATGGCGAAGATCGCTGCGCGCCAGCGCACGAACTGCGAACGGGTGAGGGCGTTGTCCATGCCGGACAGCCTATCGAATCGATTCGACCGCGCGGAACCCAGGCGAGCTATCCTCGGAGTATGAGCACCCAGGAGACACCGCGCCGGGCGACCATCGCCGACGTCGCGCGTGAGGCGGGCGTCGCGACATCCACGGCATCCGTCGTCTTCAGCGGCAAGGCCAAGGTGGCGGCGGCGACCCGAGAACGGGTCCTCGCAGCGGCGGCGGAGCTCGGCTACACGGGGCCCGATCCCCGCGCGGCATCCCTTCGACGAGGTCGGAGCGGCATCGTCGCTGTCGTGCTCGAAGGCCATCTGCGTGCCGCGTTCCTCGATCCGGTGGCGATTGCGCTGATGGACGGCCTCACCGACGGCCTCGCCGACCTGAGCGACGGCATCCTGCTCATGCGCGATGAACCGGGCGAGGACGGATCGGCGCTCGCGAACGCGCCCGTCGATGCGTTCGTCCTCATCGGATGCTCCGGGCGCACGCGGGCGTCGTTGGAAGTGGTGCGCGGACGGGGACTCCCCGTGGTCGTGATCGAGGGCGATGCCGGAGACGGGGTCCCACGGATCAGCCTCGACAACACCGCGGCCTCCGCGGATGTGGCCCGGCATGTGTACGATCTCGGTCATCGCGATGTCGCGCTGGTCACGCTTCCCCTCGACGCCGAGCGAGAGCGCGGCGTCGTGACCGCGGAACGACTCGCTCGCGCCACGGTCGACGTGACGATCGATCGCTTGGCCGGCTTGCGGGAAGTCTTCCCCGTCGCTCCCGCGATCTCCGCGTCGGGCAGCCTGATCGACGAGGGTGTCATCGTCGGGCGGATGCTGCTGGCCGATGCCGCAACGCGCCCGACGGCGGTCCTCGCGCAGAGCGACCTGCTGGCTGTGGGCGTGATCCGGGCCGCCGAAGAGCTCGGGCTCCGGGTGCCCGAGGATCTCTCCGTCGCCGGATTCGACGGGATCGCGGTCGACGGTCTCGCCGACGTGACACTCACCACGAGCGTGCAGCCCGCCGTGGAGAAGGGGCGTGCGGCTGGAGAGCAGGTCGCGCGGATGCTGCGCGGTGAGCCCGGTGAGACCCAGCACCTCACGTGTCGGTTCCGTCCAGGCACGACCACGGCTGAGCCCCGCAGCTGATGGTGCTCAGCTGCGCTGCGGACCGATCGGCAGCGTGACGGCGCCGAAGTCGAGGATGCGGTAGCGACCGCAGTCGACGATCTCCTCGGGGACGGCAGGCCGGGGAAGCTGCCACGGCACGGTCTGCGCGTCCTCGACGAGGAACGACACCTCACCGACCGCGAAGTCGTGGCGGTTCACCAGCCATGCGTAGCCGCGCAACTGATGGTCGACCTGCACGAGGCGCGCAGGATCGTCGAGGTGCAGCTTCGGCAGGCGCACGGTCCAGAACTGCCCGGCGCCGGTCCGTCCGGACGCGTCCACCCAATTCGTCACGCACGTGAGGTCCTGGTCCGCGGCCGTCGCCGCTCCCGCGACCCGCGGCACACTCAGCGCGGTTCCGATCACGGCCAGCGCGGCCAGCACCCCCACCGACGCTCGTGCCACCCGTCGCGGCAGCGGCACCGCACGTGGACAGGCGACGAGGGCGAGCACCGGAGCGAACGCCGCCGGCTGCAGGTACCTGGCGGCGTGCGTTCCCAGCGCGATCGCTCCGATGACGACCACAGCCGGCATCACCCAGGCGATCGAGGCCACCAGGCGAGACCCGGAGTGCTCCGCCCGCACGGTGCGGACGACCGCCCACGCCAGGAGCGCCAGCGACAAGAGAACGCCCAGCGTGCCGAGCGGTGTCGCGAGTCGATCGCCGAAGAGCTGCGAGTAGTAGGCCAGCGACTCCCTCCACAACTCGGGTCGGGCGTAGCCGGTGCCGGCGTTGGCGATCCATGCTTCGAAAGGAATACGGACGATGAATCCCACCACCGTGCCCGAGAGCAGGATGCCGAGGAGCGTCAGCATCCGCCGCTTCTCCGCCGACCTGACTGTCGCCAGGAGAAGGACCACCGTGAGGGGAACCGTTGCCCAGACCGCGTACAGCGGGTTGGACAGTGTCGACACCGCAGCCACCGCGGCGAGTATCACCAGACGCCACGCGCCGCCCCGAGGATCGTCGAGGGCGCGCCGTACGAGCCCGACCGAGAGGACGACGGCGATGACCGTCGCCGAGTAGTAGGTGGTGGTCGATGTCAGGGATGCGAGTTCCAGAGCGTCGCGAGAGGCCGACGTCTCGGTCGCGGCGACGGCCGAGAACGCGACGAGTGCCGCCAGGGACCACGCCACCGGCGCGGTGCCGCTGCGGCGCCGACCGGCGACCAGTCGCACCGCCCCGTAGAAGGCGACGAGGTTGATCACCGCATTCATGGCCAGGATGCCGTTGACGTCGAACGGCAGGAGGAGGTCGAGGGCGGTGAAGAGCGCCGTCTCGGGCAGGAAGAGGACGCTGGACATCGCCCACCCGAGTGGTTCGCCGGAGAGCAGCGAGCGGGCCGACAGCGCCACGATCAGCGAGTCGCCGTCGCGGAACAGCAGCTCGGCACGGTCGGACGCCGCAACCTGCCCGGTGAGTATGACCGCGACCGCCAGCGCACCGACCCAGCCGGCCAGTTCCCGCATCCACGCCCCCCGCATGCGACAACTCTGGCACGCTCTGTTCACTCGCCGGAGCGGAGGGGCCCAGCGCACCGGTAAACTCGAAGGACACCCGCCCGCCTGAGCCGTATGGCCGACGAGCCCCGAGGGAGCCGCGCATATGCTGACTCTCCTCGCCGTGTTCCTTCTCGGATCGCTGCTGATGCCCGTGCTGGTGCGGTGGTTGGGGTCGATGGCCTTCGCCGTCGCGGCACTCATTCCGGCCGCGGCATTCATCCATGCGCTGGTGCTGACACCACAGGTCATCGACGGCCCCGCACCGTTGGTCGCCATCTCCTGGATCCCACAGCTCGGGCTGAATCTCTCCATGCACATGGACGTGCTGGCGTGGGTCATGACCCTGATCGTCACCGGTGTCGGGTCGCTCGTCCTGCTCTACTGCCGCTGGTACTTCCTTGACGACGCTGCCGGCATCGGCGGTTTCGCCGGAGTGCTCCTCGGTTTCGCCGGCGCGATGTACGGGCTCGTCCTCACCGACGATCTCGTGGTGCTGGTGATGTTCTGGGAAGTCACGAGCATCCTGTCCTATCTCCTCATCGGGCACTATCGCCGTCGCGCCGCGAGCCGTCGTGCTGCCCTGCAGGCCCTGCTCGTGACCACGCTGGGCGGGCTGGTGATGTTCGTCGGCGTCGTCCTCCTGGTGGTGGATGCCGGCACGTCGAGCATCCGGGAGATCCTCGAACTCGCACCGACCGGACCCATCGTCGACGCCGCCGTCGTGATGCTCCTGATCGGTGCCGTCAGCAAGTCGGCGCTCTTCCCGTTCCACTTCTGGCTCCCCGGCGCGATGGCCGCTCCCACCCCCGTGAGCGCCTACCTCCACGCCGCCGCGATGGTGAAGGCCGGAATCTATCTGATCGCCCGCTTCGCCCCCATCTTCGCGTTCAGCGCGCCATGGCGACCGATCGTCATCTCGCTCGGCATCCTGACGATGCTGCTCGGGGGCATTCAAGCGCTGCGCGAGACGGACCTCAAGCGTGTCCTCGCGTTCGGCACGGTCAGCCAGCTGGGGTTCCTCGCTGTCGTCACCGGGTACGGGACCCAGGCCGCCGCGCTCGCCGGACTCGCCCTCGTGATCAGTCACGCTCTCTTCAAGTCCGCGCTGTTCCTCATCGTCGGCGTGATCGACCGCCAGCTCTCCACCCGAGACATCACGGAACTCTCCGGGGTCGGTCGTCAGGCTCCGGTCATGGCGACCGCGGCATTCATCTCGATAGCGTCGATGGCCGGCGTCGCGCCGACCATCGGATTCGTCGCCAAGGAGTCCACGCTCACCGCGCTCCTCGACGATGCCCAGGGTGGCTCGCCCTGGGGGTTGATCGCGATCATCGGTGTGGCACTCGGGTCCATGCTCACCGCGGCATATGGGGCACGCTTCCTCTGGGGGGCGTTCTGGACCAAGCGGGACGCGCAGGGGCAGCGGATGCCGGACACCGCCTGGCCCGACCCGCCCGTCGGCTTCCTCTCCGCTCCGATCGTCCTCGCCGGAGTCACGCTCGCCGCAGGGATCGGCTCCTCCGCGCTGGACATTCCGCTGCAGGGTTACGCCCTCACTGCGGCTCCGGGGCTGGATGCCGCGGGCGAGGCCGTCGAGGGTCCCGGCCACCTCGCCCTCTGGCACGGATTCGAACCGGCGCTGGGCATCTCGGTCCTCACGATCGTGCTCGGGCTCGGTCTGTTCGTGCTGACCCGGCGCACCGGCTGGGACCGCAAGTCGAGGGTGCTCCCGTTCACCGCTGCCGATGCCTACTACCTCGTCATGCGCGGGATCGACCGACTCTCCGTGCTCAGCACCACACTCACCCAGCGTGGTTCGCTCCCCGTCTACGTCGGCACGATCTTCGTGGTCTTCGTCGCCGCGGAGGCGACCGCGCTGATCGCGAGTGACGTCGACCGATACAACCTCTCGGCCTGGCACACGCCCGCTCAGATCGCCGTCGCGCCCATCATGGCCGCTGCCGGACTCTTCGCGGTCCGAGCACAGAAGCGGTACACCGGCGTCGTGCTGGTCTCGGTCACGGGCCTCGGGATGGTCGTGCTGTTCGCGACCAGCGGCGCGCCCGACCTTGCCCTCACCCAGATCCTCGTCGAGACCGTCACGATGGTGGCGTTCGCCCTCGTGCTCCGCCGGCTTCCCGCGCGGATGGGCCAGCACAACGCCTCCGTCGGCCGCATACCTCGTGCGCTGCTCGCGATCGGGGTCGGTGTGACGATGGCCTTCGTGGCGGTGGTCGCGACCCAATCCCGCATCGCGGAGCCGATCTCGACGGCGTTCCCGAGGCTCGCCTACGACATCGGGCACGGCAAGAACGTGGTCAACGTCGCCCTGGTGGATATGCGTGGGTGGGACACGATGGGCGAGCTGTCCGTGCTGGTGCTCGCGGCGACCGGTGTCGCCTCCCTCGTGTTCGTCACACATCGCGCCGACCTGCTCGCCGCCACCCACACGCTGCCGCGGGCGACACGGAAAGCCGCTCGCAGCCGGCCGCTCGTGGAGACGACCGACGGCATCCGATTCCAGACGTCGGAGAACGAAGACAGCCCGCGTGCCTGGCTCGTCGGCGGGCAGAGGATGAAGCCCGAGAATCGGTCGATCCTGCTCGAAGTGATCGTCCGCATCCTCTTCCACACCATCATCGTGGTCTCGATCTTCCTGTTGTTCGCGGGCCACAACCTTCCCGGCGGCGGCTTCGCCGGCGGTCTGGTCGGTGGGATGGCGCTCGTCATGCGTTACGTCGCCGGTGGTCGCTGGGAGCTGGGCGCTGCGGCGCCGACGGACGCCGGCCGGCTCCTGGGTGCCGGCCTGATCCTCGCCGTCGGCACGGCGGTGATCCCCCTGTTCTTCGGGCTCGCCCCGCTCACCAGCAACTTCTGGGAATGGGAGATCCCGGGCATCGGCCACATGGAGTTCGTCACATCCACGATCTTCGACATCGGCGTGTACCTCGTCGTGATCGGACTCGTCCTCGACGTGCTTCGCAGCCTGGGCGCCGAGGTCGATCGACAGGCGTCCGTGCGGGCGACGTCGAACCCGACAGCACACGGGGAGGTGGCCCGCTGATGGACGTCTCGCTCACCCTGATCGTCGTGATGGCGGTGCTGTTCGCGTGCGGCGTCTACGCGATGCTCGAGCGCAGCCTCACCCGTGTGCTGATCGGGTTCCTGCTGTTGGGAAACGCCACCAATCTCCTTCTGCTCATCGTGATGGGCGTACCCGGAGCCGCGCCGTTCTACGGCGTGGAAGGGGAAGTGAGCGATCCGCTCCCACAGGCGCTCACCCTCACCGCCATCGTGATCACGTTCGCCGTATCGGCGTTCCTCCTCGCCCTGATCTACCGTTCGTGGCAACTCGGTCAGGCTGACATCGTCCTCGACGACGAGGCCGACATCGCCCTGCGTGCCCGTACCGACGCCGACGAAGACGTCATGGACGACGAGGCGGATGCCGATGACGAGGCGACCACCGACTTCGTCGGAGTGCAGACCGCGCCGATCACGGTGTTGCAGATGCGTGACCACCCCGCCATCGATGACGATGCGCCGTTCGACGCGCAGGATGCACCGACCGAGGGAACGGAGGACCGGCCATGACCGCGCTCGTCCCCCTGCTCGTCGCCCTTCCGCTGCTCGGCGCGGCCGTCACCCTCATCTTCGGACGGAACGCGCGGTTGCAGGTGTTCGTCACCATCGCGACCCTCGCGGCGGTCTCGGTCATCGCGGCCGTCCTGCTCGTCGTCGTCGACGTGGGTCAACCGCTGGCTGTCTCGGTGGGCGGATGGCCGGTGCCGTTCGGGATCGTGCTCTACGTGGATCGCCTCGCGGCCCTGCTCGTGCTCGTCTCGAGCATCGTGCTCCTGGCGGTGCTGCTGTTCTCCGTCGGTCAAGGAGTCGCAGACGGCATAGAAGAGACGCCGACCTCGATCTTCAACCCGTCGTACCTGATCCTCGCCGCCGGAGTCTTCAACGCCTTCATCGCGGGCGACCTGTTCAATCTCTACGTCGGCTTCGAGATCCTGCTGGTCGCGTCATACGTGCTGATCACTCTCGGCAGCACCGAGTCGCGCATCCGCACCGGCGCCGTCTACATCGTCGTGTCGCTCGTCTCCTCGATCCTCTTCCTCGCCTCCATCGCGATGATCTACGGGGCGCTGGGCACCGTGAACATGGCGCAGATCGCCGAACGGATGGCGGAACTCCCCCAGGAGACGCAGCTCGTGCTGCACCTGATGCTGGTGATCGCGTTCGGTATCAAGGCGGCGATCTTCCCCGTCTCCTTCTGGCTTCCCGACTCCTACCCGACCGCCCCCGCGCCGGTGACGGCGGTCTTCGCCGGCTTGCTGACGAAGGTCGGCGTCTATGCGCTGATCCGCACCGAGACCCAGCTCTTCGCCTCCAACAGCATCGACACCGTCCTGCTCATCATCGCGCTGGCGACGATGATCGTCGGCGTGCTGGGCGCGGTCGCGCAGGCGGAGCTGAAGAGAATCCTGTCGTTCACGCTGGTGAGCCATGTCGGTTACATGATCTTCGGGCTTGCCATCGCCACGCCGGCCGCGATCGGCGCGACGGTGTACTACATCGTGCACCACATCGTCGTGCAGACGACGCTCTTCCTCGCCGTCGGCCTCGTGGAACGTCGAGCAGGCAGTACGTCGATCCTGCGGGTGAAGGGGCTTCTCAAGGTCGCCCCGGTGATCGCCGTGCTCTACTTCGTTCCGGCGATCAACCTCGGCGGTATTCCCCCGTTCTCCGGGTTCATCGGCAAGTTCGCGCTGTTCGAGGCCGCGGCATCCGTCGGCACACCGCTGATGATCACTCTCATCTTCGGCGGCATCGTGACCTCGCTGCTGACGCTCTATGCGCTGATGCGTGCCTGGAACCTGGCCTTCTGGCGAGAAGAAGAGGATTCCGTCGAAACCGACGGCCGCATCTCCCATCTCGGCAACGCCCCCGCGGCGGACGAACAGCAGAAGACCCGCCGCATCCCCAAGATCATGACCCTCGCGACGGCGGGAATGGTGAGCGTGACTGTCGCGCTGACGATCTTCGCGGGCCCGCTCTATGCACTCTGCGACCGCATCGGCGCGGCTCTCCTGGAGCCGGTCAGCCTCGTGCAGCTGGAAGACGAGGTGAACGGATGAGAGACACCCGTCGACACCTCTGGCGCGACGTCCGCCTGCAGTTGCCGTTCCTGGCTTGGCTCGTCGTGCTGTGGATGCTGCTGTGGGCGCAGTTCACGCCGCTGGCCTTCCTGACCGGGCTCGTGGTCGCCGTCTTCGTCACGCGAGTCTTCCGTCTCCCCACTGTCGCCCTCTCGGGACGGGTCAACCTCTGGTACGCGGCGCTGTTCGTCGGGAGGTTCCTCTTCGCCGTCCTGCGCGGCGCGCTGTCCGTGACCGCGCAGGTCTTCGACTTCCGCCGTCAGCCGGGAACGGCGATCGTCGCGGTACCTCTCAGATACGCCGACGACCTGGTGATGACCCACGTCGCTGTCACAGCTTCACTGATCCCCGGCTCGCTCATCGTCGAAGCCGATCGCGACCGACGGATCCTCTACCTGCACGTCATCGGTGTGCGGACCACTGCGGATGTCGACAAGCAGCGCGCGGGAGTGCTCCGCTGGGAGCGCCGTATCGTGCGAGCGCTGGGCGACCCCACGCAGTACCGTGCCCTCAAGGCCGACGAGCGGGCCGCAGCCGGCAAGGCGTCGATGAAGGGGGCCGATAGATGAACATCCTGCTTCTGACGATCTCGATCGTCTTCGGCATCGCCGCCATCCTCACGGTGGTGCGCATCGTGCAGGGGCCCTCGATTCTGGACCGCGCGGTGGCATCCGACGTGCTGCTCACCGAGGTGATGTGCGTGATCGGCGCCGAGATGGCCATCAACGGGCACACCCGCAACATCCCGGTGCTGTTGATCATCGCCGCGATCGGAGTCTTCGGGTCGATCTCGGTCGCCCGGTTCGTGGCGCGAAGGGACAACACGACATCATGAACGTCTTCGGTCTGGTGATCCCGGATGCCGTCATCGATGCGACGGTCCTCATCCTCATCCTTCTGGGGGCCATCCTGTGCCTTTCGGCGGCGGTCGGGCTGCTTCGTTTCCGCGATGTGCTCTCCCGTCTGCACGCGGCCACGAAACCACAGGTGCTCGGGCTCGTGCTCATCTGCATAGCCATCGCCCTGTCGCAGCGTTCAGTGAGCGGTTTCCTGGTCGGGCTCGCTCTGGTCGCGCCGGTCGTCCTGATGCAGTTCGCCACCGCACCGCTGTCGGCGCATATGGTCGGGCGCCAGGCGTATCGCAACGGTACCGCCGATCAGCGGGGTCTCGTCGTCGACGAACTGGCCGAGTCGAAGCAGACCCCGCCCGCCGCGGGCTGAGTCATCCCCGCACCATCCGGTGCGCTCGCCTGCTCTCGTGGAACCAGACGCCTCAGACGCCTCAGACGCGGCCGACGAACTCGTGGATCAGGCGTGCTGCGGGCTCCGAGTCGTTGATCAGGGTCCCGTGACCGTGGTCGGGGATGACCTCCAGGTCGGCACCGGGAATCGCGTCGATGATCTCCCGACACCAGCTCATCGGAGCGAGCGGGTCGTCTTCGCCACGCAGCACGAGCACAGGACAGTCGATCCGGACGAAGGCATCCTCCGGCTCGTGCACGATGGTCGCACGGATCTTCCGCAGCAGATGCGGTCCGCCGCGGAGATACTCGCGCGCGCCACGCCAGATCACCAGTGGTCGCTCACCCACGAGATCGACGAGAAGGTACCGCGCCTGCGCCCAGATGTTGCGGGTCGCCTTGTTCACGGTGGGGCCGGCGAGCACGACGGCTTCGACGAGAGACGGATGCCGGGCGGCGAGCTCAGCCGCGATCTGACTTCCCATCGAATGTCCGATCACCACCACCGGGCCGGCATCGACATGTCGCAGGTACGCCGCGACGAAGTCCGCGTGCCGCTCCATCGTGAAGGTGCGCTCGGGCTCGGGTGCTTCGCCGAACCCGGGCAGGTCCATCGCGATGACACGACCCCGCAGGCGCTGCGCCAGGTCGAGGTACACGCTGCGTCCCATGCCGATGCCATGGAGCAGGAGGAAGGTGTGGTCGCCGTCGCCGAACGTCTCGGTGATGAGGGTCGCCCCGCTGCGCTCGAATTCGAGCAGTGTGACCGGGGTGCCCTTCGGGGCGAGATAACTGGATGGCACCCGTCAACGGTAGTCGAGCTGCCTCCGAGGTCACCCCTTCGGCGTCAGGACCAGCGTGTCGACCGTCGAAGCTTTCACTGCCTTCGCAGAGAATGCCCAGGGAGCCTGGGTGCCGGTGGCCCAGTCGGCGGCTTGGTCGACGTAGTGCTCGTGGAACGCGTGGCCGGAGGCGCCGGTGAGGTGGTGCCAGGTCGAGTCGTCGAACTCGGCGAGGTCGACGACCATGCGCATCGACGGGACCGTCGTGGTCGCGTACCCCGCGCCGATCTCCCACCCGGTCGCGTTAACGATGGAGGCGCCGCCACCGACCGGGATCGGACCGCGGTTGAAGAGTGCCTCGATCGGCGCGATCCCCGATGTGCCGAAGGTGTCGCTGGTCAGCGTGATCGCGTGCAGGTCGCCCCAGTTCCAGCGGACGACATCCGGTCCTTGCATCGCGGAGAGCTCGTCGTACGCCTCTTCGGCCGACAGGGCCAGCATCTCCGTCATCCCCTCGACCTCGATCCTCTCGTTCGTCCACAGGGGGTCCTCTGGATCGTCGAGCATCGTCGAGACGACCGTGAACAGGCGCGCGTGACCGTCGATCGGCAGCGGCTGCTCGCGCTCGGCGAAGATGTTCCGCACAAGGTTCGACCAGAGGACGTTCGCGTACGCCGCCGCGGGCGAGGATGCCGTGTTCTGGGCATCCCACGATCGGAGAAGCTCCACCGCCTCCTCGGGGCCGGCTCCGGAGACGTCCACGTCCCCCATCGCCGTCGCCAGCTGCTTCCCGATCCACATCTCACTGTCCATCTGGATGCTGCGCATGTCCTCGGCGGTCAGCGGTGCGACGGCGGCGCGGCGCTCGATGAGATGGGTGATGCGAGCCGCCCGGTAGCCGTCGTCCCAGTCGCGTGAGAGGAAGTACTCGTAGTCGTCGGCGACGATGGCGTTGTTCGCGGTGACCACGTATCCCGATTCCGGGTTGTACGACACCGGCAGCTCCTCGAAGGGGATGAAACCGGTCCAGTCATAGCTGCTGTCCCACCCGGGTTGCGGCATCCATCCGTCGCCTGCACCGCGGATGGGAAGACGCCCCGGCGTCTGGTAGCCGATGTTGCCCTCGGTGTCGGCGTACACCAGATTCTGCGCCGGCACGTCGAACAGCGAAGCGGCGTAGCGGAACTCGTCGAAGTCCTGGGCTGTCGCCAGCGCGAAGATCGCCGTCGCGGCAGTGCCGGGATCGAGGGCCGTCCAGCGCAGGCTGACGGCGTGCGCGGTCTCACCGTCGGTCTCCGCGGTGTCGGCTCCGGGCGATGCGCCGGAGGCGCCGCCGGCTTCGAGGGCGGGCGCCGGGTCTTCGGCGATGTCAGTGAAGTCACCGGTCAACCCGGAGACGATCGGGCCGTGCACCGTGGAGCGGATCGTCAGCTCGATGTCTTCACCGCCGGCGACCTTGATCGTCTCGGTGCTCTGCTCGAGCGGCACCAATGCTCCGTCACGCCAGTACTGATCGCCCTCGACACGTTCGATGTAGAGGTCGGTGACGTCGGTCGTGAGGTTGGTGAAGCCCCACGCCACCGTCTGGTTGTGTCCGATCACGATGCCGGGCAGGCCCGAGAACGAGAATCCGCCGACGTCGAACGGGCAGCTCTCGTCGACGGTGGAGCACTTCAGCTGCACCTGGTACCAGACCGAGGGGAGTGAGGCGCCGAGGTGCGGGTCGTTGGCGAGCAAGGGCATGCCCGACTCGGTGAGGTCGCCGGAGACGACCCAGGAGTTCGAACCGATGCCCTCGCCGACGTCGCCGATGAGCACACTCACCGCCTCGACCACGTTCGATGTCTCCTGCCACTCGACCGTCGAGGCGGCGGACTCGAACTCGGTGTCCCTCTCTTCCGAGGTGAAGGCGGCGGGTTCGGCATCTGTGCTCAGTGCGGGCACCGTCGAAACCTTCGGCACGATCACGGGGTTCTCGTCGAACGGGTAGTCCGGGTAGAGCTTCTGCAGCAGCGCGGTGGTGTCGCCCGCGGCATCCGGCTGATCGGAATCCGTTGCCGCGGCTCGGGTTTCCGCCGCGAGCAGCGATCGGTCGATCTCGTCCTCGACGTTGCCGCGGAGGTCCCAGGCCATCGCCTTCAGCCAGGCGACGGAGTCCGCCGGCTGCCAGGGCTCGGGTGTGTAGTCCGCGTTCTGCAGTCCGAGAACGGCGTACTCGAGGGAGAGCTCGGCGCCGGATCGCGACTGCAGGTACTCGTTCACGCCGTCGGCATACGCCTGGTAGTAGCTGAGGGTGACGTCATCCATCGCCTCGACCTCGGCTTCGGCCACCTTCCGCCACCCGAGGGTGCGGAGGAAGGCATCGGTGCCGGCCTGTGACTCGCCGAACATCTCCGCCACCCGACCCGCGGTGACATGCCGCCGGAAGTCCATCTCGAAGAAGCGGTCCTGCGCGTGCACGAACCCCTGGGCGTAGAACAGGTCGTCGGTCGAGTCCGCGGTGATGGTGGGGATGCCGCGTTCGTCGCGTTGCACCGTCACCTCGGCCGTCAGCCCGTCGAGTTCGGCCGTTCCGTCGGTCTGGGGGAACGATCGCTGGATCGTCCAGGTCACGAAGAATGCCGCGGCCACCGCGATGACCACGATCGCGGCCACGACGAGGAAGGCGATGCGCCCGATCCGAGCACCCCGTGAGGGTCGGGAGGGAACGGCGGACGCCGGCGAATCGGTTGTCATCGTCGAGAACTCTTTCGGGTAGCACGGAGGAACTCAGTTCCACCGAGCCCCAGTGCGCGTCTCAGGGTCGCGCCCTCGCATCATATCCGCATGACGCGTGCGGCGGGCGCTGTCCGGCGCCTCCCGCTCACCCGATCAGGCTGGGTTGCAGGTCGCGCAGCGTGCGGCGGTGCGTCATCCGCGTCACCCCGATCATGGCGAAGATCAACGCGCCGATCAGCCAGATCCCGAGAACCACGAGGTCGCCCCCCGCGCGAGCGAGGTCGCCGCCGTACATGAGCTGGCGCATCGCATCGACCACATAGCCCAGGGGGAGCACGTGGTGAAGGGCGGCGAGCGGTGCCGGCAGAGTCTGCCACGGGAAGGTGCCACCGGCGGTGACCAGTTGGAGGACCATGAGCACCAGGCCGAGGAACTGACCCACCGATCCGAGCCAGACGTTGAGCGCGAGGATGATCCCCGCGAACGTCGCCGAGGCGAACATCATGATCCCGAGCGTTCCGAGCGGATTGTCGAACGTGAACCCGAGCGTGATCGCGAGGACGCCCATCAGTCCGAGCATCTGCACGGCGCCGAGCGCGGCGGGGGTGAGCCAGCCGGCGAGAGTGATGCGGATCGGAGAGTGGAGCGCCGTGATCGCGCGCCGGGAGATGGGTTTCACGATCAGGAAGAGGGCGTAGATCCCTATCCAGGCCGAGAGCGCGGCGAAGAACGGGGCAAGGCCTGCGCCGTAGTCTTCGGCGGAGGCGACCTTGTCGCTGGACACCGCGACCGGGTCGGCGATCGTGTCGGCCTGGAGGGAGCGGAGGTCGGGCGTGGATGCCGGAATCGCCTCGACGCCGTCGGCCAACCCGTCGCGCAGTTCGGTGGTGCCGGAGGCGAGAGTGCCCAGACCGTCACGCAATTGTGCGGCGCCTGACTCTGCGGCCGCCGCGCCCGTGGCGACCGTGTCGGCTCCGCTGGCGAGGTCGGCGGCACCCGAAGCGACGGCTGCCGCGCCCGCTGCCAGCGCGTCGACCTTGTCGACCGCGCCCTGCACCTGGGTGTTCCCGTCCTGGAGTCGCGCCGACACCGGGTCGAGGCGGGCCAGGACCTGAGTGATCTGCTCGTCGGTCAACCCTTGTTCGGCGAGAGCTGTCGTGATGTCGGTGCGCGCCTCCGGCAACGCATCCGTCGCCTGCTGCACGGCGGAGCCGGCGCGGTCGGCGACATCGGCGAGCTGACGGTTGCCGTCGCTGACCTGCTGCGCGCCGTCGGCGAGGGTCTGCGCGCCGGCTGCGAGCTTCGAGGTGCCGTCGGCGAGCTGTGTCGTGCCGTCGGCGAGGGTGGAGCTGCCGGATACCGCGCTGTTGGCTCCGTCGGTGAGCTGCGTGGCGCCGTCGGTTGCCGTGGAGAGTTTGTCGCGCACATCGCTGAGGCCGGTGAGCAGGCGCTCTGCGGCCTCGCTCCCGACCATCTCCGCGACCGAACTGCGGATCTTCTCCACGGCCTGGGTGCCCATGGACGAGGCGAGGTAGTTGTTGGCGTCGTTGGTCGCCAGTTCGATGCGGGCTTGCTGGGGCTCGTCGCCCGAGGCGGACGTCAGGGCGCTCGAGAAGTCGGAGGGGATGGTCACGGTGAAGTCGACGGCACCGTCGCGCAGCGCGTCGGCGGCTCCGTCATCGGTCATCCGCTGCCAGTCGAAGGCGTTGCCCTCGATGAGGTTCTCTGCGACGTCTTCGCCGTAGTTGACGGTCGCGGGCTCTGCGCTCGCGGATGGGTTCGGCGCGCCCTCATCGTCGACCACGAGGGCCACGGGCACGTCGGGGAAGTTCGCGTACGGATCCTGGTTCGCCCACAGGTAGAGGCCGCCGTAGAGGATCGGGACGCAGACGAGTGCCACGAGCGCGATGAAGCCCATCTTGCTGGCCGTGAGCCGCCGCAGTTCGGCGGCGATCATCGACGGGACCTTCACTGCAGGCCTCCGTTCCGGGTCCTGTCGGCCCCTGATGTGGATGCCGCGACCCGCAGCGGCTTCACCGCGCCGGAGGCGTTGATCGCGTCGAACTCCTGCATCCGCTCCAACGCGACCGCCGCGGAACCACCGACGATGACGAGCATCGCGTAGCCCCGGTCGGCGAACTCGCCGGCGATACGCCACCAGCCGTCGGGGCTCCCGCCATGGCGGTCGGGGGAGACCAGCACGATGCCGTCGACCCCATCACGCAGCACCGCGAGTTCGCAGAGGATCCGTACGCGCGCGGCAGGATCGACGTTGCCGATCGGCACGGCGGCGAGTTCGGCGAACCCGAGTCCGGTGAGCCAGCGCCGCGCATTCAGAGGAGTGGCAGCCATCCCGGCGAACATCAGCTCTTCGCCCACGACGCCGGCGAGGGTGATGTCGGCGTGCGGGTCGCTGGCGTCGGGCGCGTCGACGAGGGCGACCCGGCGCCGCAGAGCTTTTGCGTTCTCGGCGCCGTCGAGGGTCACCAGGCCGCTGTCCGAGCGCATCCGACCGCTCGCGATGAGCCCGAGAACGGTGGGACGCTGCTCGGTTTCGGCGATCGCGTAGCGCACAGCACCGGTGTGGAACTCGAGGCTCGTCTTGGGAAGAGCCTCTCCGCCGCGTCCTTTGCTCACGTCCTGCAACGTGACTCTCACTCTGACGCCCCCTGGGCGGCGTCGGGCGCCACGATGTCGGGGTGCGCGGCGAGCAGCTCATCGGTCTCACGCCACGAGAGTCCGGCGATGCTCAGCACCGTGCGGACCGCCAGATTCGAGGCTCCCGTGCTGGCAGCATCCGTGCGGGCGACGACGGTGCGCGCCATCTCTTCGATCAGGCGGGCGAGGGTGGGGGCGGCGAGATCGGTCCGGAAGCTGCCGTCGTCCTGGCCACGGCGGGCGAGAGTGGCGACCGTGCGGCGCAGCGGGGCGAGTGCGTCGGCGGTGTGCTCGACATGTGCCTCATCGAGGGCGAGCGCGGCGGCGACCTGCACGTGCGACGCCTCTTGCCAGAGCAGCGCGGTCAGGCGGGCGAGCGCGATGCGCGAATCCGCGTCGTCCACGGAGGCGGCGATTGCGTTGAAGCGCTGCGCGCCGCTGGAGATGAGCTCACGGATCAAGGCGTCACGGTCGATGAAGTGGCCGTAGAGCGTGCGGCGGGAGAGGCCGGCGCTGCGCGCGATGACGTCGACGGAGGCGAACGGGTCGCTCGCGAGGGTGGTGCGGGCCGCGGAGAGGATGCCGGCGCGATTCTGCACGGCGTCGCGTCGGATCGGGCGAGTGGTCATGCCTCCATGGTACGTATCATGCACAGCACTGTGCAAGATAGTTCGTCGACTCTCAGCATCCTCTGATCGAGAGCACATGAAAGGGGGCGGATGCCGCAGCATCCGCCCCCTTGATCAACGTACGGTCAGTCGGTGCCGGAGTCGAAGGCCGCGCCCTCGGAAGCCGTGTCCACCGCACCCGCGAAGGTTTCGTCGATGTCTTCCACCGACCCGGTGATCTCACCCGACTCGCCCGCGGTCACGCGGCCGACCAGCTCGCCCGTGGCTCCGCCGACCAGGCCGAGTCCGGCATACTGCTCGAGGCGGGCACGCGAGTCGGCGATGTCGAGGTTGCGCATCGTGAGCTGGCCGATGCGATCGACCGGGCCGAACGCGGCATCGCCGACGCGCTCCATCGACAGCTTCTCCGGACCGTAGGACAGGTTCGGCGAGACGGTGTCGAGGATGGTCCAGTCGTCGCCGCGGCGCAGCCGGATCGTGACCGAACCCGAGATGGTGAGGCCGACCCAGCGCTGGATCGACTCACGCAGCATGAGCGACTGCGGCTCGAGCCAACGTCCCTCGTACATGAGGCGACCGAGTCGGCGACCCTGCTCGTGGTAGGTCGCGAGGGTGTCTTCGTTCAGGATGCCGTTGACCAGCCGCTCGTAGGCGATGAACAGCAGCGCCATCGCCGGAGCCTCGTAGATGCCACGCGACTTCGCTTCGATGATGCGGTTCTCGATCTGGTCGCTCATGCCGAGGCCGTGGCGTCCGCCGATGGCGTTGGCCTCCTGCACCAGCGCGACCGGGTCGGTGTATTCGACGCCGTTGATCGCCACCGGGCGACCGGCTTCGAAGGTGACCGTGACCTCTTCGGTCTCGATCGCGACCGACGGATCCCAGAACTTGACGCCCATGATCGGGTTGACTGTCTCGAGCGAGACATCGAGGTGCTCGAGCGTCTTCGCCTCATGGGTGGCACCCCAGATGTTCGCGTCGGTCGAGTACGCCTTCTCCGCGGAGTCGCGGTAGGGGAAGTCATGGGCGACGAGCCAGTCGCTCATCTCCTTGCGCCCACCGAGCTGGGTGACGAAGTCGGCGTCGAGCCACGGCTTGTAGATCCGCAGACGCGGGTTCGCCAGGAGGCCATAGCGGTAGAACCGCTCGATGTCGTTGCCCTTGTAGGTCGAGCCGTCGCCCCAGATGTCGACGCCGTCTTCCTTCATCGCGCGAACCAGAAGCGTGCCGGTGACCGCCCGGCCGAGCGGCGTGGTGTTGAAGTAGGTCCGCCCGCCGGAGCGGATGTGGAACGCACCGCAGGAGAGTGCCACGAGGCCCTCTTCGACCAGGGCGGTCTTGCAGTCGATGAGCCGCGACTTCTCGGCGCCGTACTCCAGCGCGCGCCCCGGGATCGACTCGATGTCGTCTTCGTCGTACTGCCCGAGGTCTCCTGTGTACGTGTAGGGCACGGCGCCCTTGTCGCGCATCCACGCGACGGCGACGGAGGTGTCGAGTCCTCCGGAGAAAGCGATGCCGACGCGCTCGCCGACGGGCAGGGACTGGAGGACCTTGGACATGCTTTCCAGTCTATCCGCGGGCGGCGTGTCGCCCTGTGCCGCATGACGGATGGGGGTCGGGGCGGTCGGCTCCGGCTGCGGGCCCGTCTGCGTCTCCCGCCGAGCGCCGCGTCGTGCAAGAGTGTTCGGCGGAGGTGGCAGATGGCTGAAGCGGTGCTGTGGGGAGTGGTCGCCGCATCACCCCTCTTCGTCGGTGCGGTGCTCGCCCTCATTCGGAAGTGGCCGCCGCGGTGGTTGGGCATCGTCCTCGGCTTCGGTGCCGGGGCGCTGATGGCGTCGATCGCGTTCGAGCTCTGGGAGGAAGGCATCGAACTCGCTGGCCCCGTCCCACTCCTCATCGGAGTGGTGGCCGGAGCGTTCAGCTACTACATCGCTGACCGCATCCTGGAGGCTCGTGAGGCGAAAGCGAAGGGTCAGGCGGGCGGAGGGCAGCTCGCTGTCGGCGCCCTGCTCGACGGCATCCCCGAGCAACTCGTGCTCGGCATCGGGCTCGCGTCGGGAGAGCCGGTGAGTGTCGCGCTGGTGGTCGCCATCCTCGTGTCGAACCTGCCGGAATCGATCGGCTCGGCATCCGACCTGCGGGAGTCCGGCATGTCCCGCGGCAAGGTGCTGCTCCTCTGGGGCGCGGTCGCGGTGGTGTGTGCGCTCGCGACCGTCGGTGGCTTCGCGGTGGCGAGCGTGACCGGCGACGCCTTCCGTTCCGCGGCGAGCGGCTTCGCCGCCGGCGCCCTTCTGGTGATGCTGGTCGACTCGATGATCCCCGAGGCGCAATCCAAGGCGAAACAGGCGACCGGCCTGGCGACGGTGCTCGGCTTCGCGCTCGCCGCGGGGCTGTCCCTCGCATCCTGACGATTCCGCAGATCTGTGCCCGCCTAGAGCACCTGCTCTGATGCGCCTTCGCGAGCGATGCGCCGCTCGTGAACCTTCCACACCGCGACGCCCGCGGCAGCCCAGGCGCCGCCCAGTGCGATGCCGAGAAGGAGCTCGAATGCTGCAGACGAAGCACTCCCGGCGGACATGATCGTCCTGGCGGCGTTGGTCATATGTGTCAGAGGCAGCCACCCGAAAATGACCTGAGCGGGCACGGGCAGCAGTGCGATCGGCGCGATGACGCCACACACAAGAGGCAGCAGATACCCCGCGATATTCGACGCAAGGAGTGGGTCTCGCATCCCGAGGCTCAGCCCGCCGACGACCAGACCCATTCCCGCGCTGGCGAACACTGCGGCCGACACGAACAGCGGGACCAGGAACCATGTCACCGGCGACAGCGGTGAACCGGTCAGCAGGAGCAGGGCGTAGGAAGACGCCGGGGAGGGAGACGTAGGAGATGCGGGCGCCGACACCGAAAGCCGTGTTCACGAGATCGCCAGTGTGCCGTTGACGCGAGCACGCTTTATGGCACCGCGCAGTCCGAAACCGGCCAGCACGAACCACGCCGCAGAAACGGCGACAGACAGCCCGGCCCACCGCACCGCAACCTCCACGGACTCAGCGTGCCCGGCCAGAACGGCGCTGGTAAGAGGGTGCGCCAACGCTACGGGCGCGAGCCAGCCGGGAAGGGCCATATAGGGCACGACGATACCCACGAGCATCCAGACCGGAACGATGATGAGCGGTTCGATGGCGACTGCTGCGGGGTTGACGACGAAGAGTGACGAAAGCAAGGACGCGGATCCGATGCACGCAATGAGGGCCGTCACGATCCCGATCAGCGAGCGGATGTTCACAGCCAGTTCCTGAGCGATCATCAGCTGCAGTGCGAGCGCGAGTGGGATTCCCACCACTCCGATGAGAGCAGCAGAGGCAGTCAACGCGCCGAACACGATTCCCGGCCTGTGGATGCTGAGCACTTGCGGTTCGAGGGTCCCCTGAAATCGCTGATACATGATCAGGCCCGCGGCCGTCGTCGTCGTCGCCCAGATGCCGGCGAAGGTCGCGTCAAGCCAGGCCGATTGCGCGAGAGCAGTCTCCGTATTCAGCGAACCGAGCGCACGCAGGATGAGGAAGCTTGCCGGCGCTAACAATGCGGTCTGCAGGAAGAAGGGCACGCGCAACAGTTGTCGAGCATGGAATGCGGCAAGCAGGAAGAACGTGCTCATGCGTCGGTGTCTTGTTCGCGCGCGGGCTGGCGGTTCTTGGCCAGGAATGCCAAATACGACTCCTCCAGGGTCGGCTGCCGCAACCCGAGGGGCTCGAGTCCCAATTCGGTGGCGAATGCCGAGTGCGGCTCCGTCCGGGACCACGCGACGTCCACATTCCACCCCCCGTACGTCTGTGTCGTCAAGACTTCGACGACACCCGCGACCCGTCGCAAAGATGCCTCGAGGTCAGCGGAGATAGCGGGAGTCCGAAAGCTCGCGACCCCACTCAAGCCGGCCGCTGAAGCGATGTCGTGAACGCTGCCTTCGACAGCGATCAGCCCCTGATCGACGATCGCGACACGGTCGGCCAGTTCTTCCGCTTCTTGCATGTAGTGGGTGGTGAGGAGGACGCCGGTGCCCGCCGCACTGAGAGTCCGAACGAGTGCGCGCAGTTGCCGTGCACCCTCCGCATCGATCCCGATCGAAGGCTCATCCAGCAGGATGAGTTCCGGGTCGCACACGACCGCTCGTGCGATATGGAGCCGCTGCCGCATGCCCCGCGAGAACTGTTCCACGCGGTCCTTGCGTCTCCCCGAAAGGCCGACCATGTCCAGCGCGTCGGCGATGCGGTTTTCACGCTGGCTGCGCTGGACGCCTTGCAGTTCGGCGAAAAAAAGGAGGTTGTCCACGGCAGATGCGCGCATGTAAAAGCCGCGATCGCCGCCGAGGACCAGGCTCATCCGGGATCGAACGTGCTGATGGTGCTTGGTGACGTCTAGGCCCTGGAAGAGAATGCGGCCCGCGGTCGGGGTCAGAAGCGTGGAGATCATCTTGATGAGAGTGGTCTTGCCTGCGCCATTCGGCCCCAGGTAGCAGACGACCTCGCCCGCACCGATAGTGCCAGTGATACCCCGGACGGCATGGACACTCTGACCGCCCTGACTGTACGTTCTCTTGACGTTCTCCAGCGCGAGGAGAGTCGTGTCGCCACCGCTCACCAGTCTCTCCCTCCCACCCAGGCCTTGAGACCGACGGGATCGTTCTCCAAAGAGTCGTACACGGACTGAGCCATCTCGATTTCGCCTCTTTCGTGGTGAATGGAGAGGAGGAGTTTCCTCGTAGCGGCGATCTGGGTGACCGCGCCGTCGCGGCACACGATTGTCTCGGCTTGCTGAGCCAGGGCCAGCGCCTCGGGATGTGACTGAGCTCGAAAGGCCATATACCCGCACAGAATGATCGCCTCGGTGCCTGAGCCACGATCATCACTCAGCGCCCATTCCATATGTTTCTGCGCCATTCGGTGTGCGGTGTTGATGTCGCCGTTCATGGCTTCGAGTTGAATGAGATTGACGTTCGCCTGGGCCCGATACCGGTTGCGCTCGTCTTCCCCGACACGGAGCAACCCAGTAGCGCGCAGCATCTCCGTCGCCCGTTCCAGCGCCTTGCGAGCCTGTCCACTCTCTCGACGCTTCGTCCAGATCAGCCCCCGCAAGTTCTCACCGACGCCGAGCATCACCTCGCTGTCCCCTTGACTGATCTGGCGCTGGGTGGCGAGATCGTGAATCGTCCGCGCCCGCTCATCGAGAACCGCCTCACCAGCGCTGAGGTCGTTCGCCCGCTTGACCAGCCACGCCGCTTTCCGGATCAGGGCCATGCTTCACCGAAATGGACCACGGGCGAAGCGCGCAGAAAGGTCGAAAGCGTCTCCCGCCCTACGATCTCCGACACCGGACATCGCCGATGCTGCATATGTGATGGCACCACCGCCATGCGTTTGAGGATCGTCGATCACAAGAGGAGCGACCTGCGCGGCGAGCTCCCAAAGCCCCGCGAAATTGATCGCGGCATCCAGATGAGACTCGGCAGCACCCCAGCGTGGGCAACCCTTTGAGATGCTGCGGTGCAGCGCAGCAGGAGTTGCTTCGGTGAGGTAAGCACCCGGATTATCGGGTTCACGGTGTGCCTGGGAACCTTGAGTGCGCTGTTGTTGATGACTACTTCCCTTTGTCCAACACGGCAGGGCCGCGAGCACGATCGAGCTTCACTCGCGGGCCTGCCGCCTGCAGTTGTTGCGAACTCAAACAGTCGCTACTCCGCCGCCGTGGTTCCAGGTGAACGTGATGGTGCTGACGAACTCCGGCACGCTGCTCTTGACTTCGGACACGATGCTTTCGATGGGAGACATGCTTTATTTCCTTCCAAGTTTCGAGGCGCTGTCGCGGCGCCTGTTCAGCGGTCGATGCCACCGAAACGATGGCGCCACCAATCGTGTCCGAGTGCGACGAGCGCCTCTGCGCTATTCCGGTGGTTAAGTACCGTGCCGTCTCCACCTGCGTAGTCGGAGCCACCGAAGCATCGTCAGCGGTCACCGCGGCGGGCTCGTTAAGCGGCGGCACAACGCGCTTGCCGTGTTTTCGAGGGGACGACTCAGTAGTGACGAAAACTCGAAGGATCGCCCCTCTAGATGCCTGCCCGCCCCGACAGCGTCACGACCGGCGCCACTTCCTGCCAGCCGAGGCTGCGGTAGAGCTGCTGCCCCTCGACGCTGGCCAGAAGGAGACCCGTCGTTGCACCGTTCGCCGCGGCCCAGCCGGAGAGGCCGCCCATGACGAGCCGGCCAAGACCGCGCCGGCGGAACGGTGGAGAAGTCTCGATGCGATCGAAGATCACGTCAGTCCCTCGAACGGCCGCTTGACCCCGGGCGGCGATCTCTCCATCGATCGCGATCCGGGCATGCCCGACGCGCCCCTCTTCGTCGATACGGACCTGGGCGGGTATCGGGGTGGGACCCAGGGCCGAGGTCATCAGGCGCTCATCACGATTGACCACGGGGAGCCCGGCGGCGGCATCCCGCAGCCATGGATCGAGGCCGCCGACGATCGTGAGCCAGATGTCGGGCGCCGTCATCTGGCTCACGAGTCCGTGAAACACATCGCGTGACGGCGAGGCGGCGACATACTCCCGAGTGCGCAGGGCGCTCGCGACCTCGACGGTCCACGTGTCGCCGTTGCGGCGACGTGTCATCCCCCGCGAATCGCCCCAACCCTCGACCCATCGATCGACCAGGATGCTCAGTTCCGTCATCCTCCGAGGCTAGGCGAACGTCGACCTGCTCGGCGCGACGCGATGACGCCAGAGATCGCGGCCAGGACTCCGATCACGGATGCCGCCAGCGGCACGGCCAGAGCGAGCCGGGTGGCGTCGATCGGGGCAGCACTGTCCTCTGCGGCGAGCGTCAGCACTGCACTCGTCGCCGCCAGACCGATCGCCGCACCGAACTGGAACGCCGTGTACAGCAGTCCGCCACCGAGCCCCTGGTCTTCGTCGGGCACCCCGTCGGTCGCAGCCACCGTCAACGGGCCATATGCGAGCGTGAAAGCGAGGCCGAGAGCGAGGAAGCTCGGGAACATCGCCGCGTATGTCCAGTCGTCCGTCACCGGGAGGAAGAGCAGGAACGATGCCGCGGCAGCCCCCAGCCCGACCAGCGTGACAGGCCAGAGGCCGAACCGTGCGACCAGCCGGGGCGTGAGAAGAGGGGCGAGGATCGCATCGATGCCGAGGACCAGCAGGGCCAGTGACGTCACCAGGCTGTTCCATCCGCGCTGCTCCTGCAGGTAGAGGACGACGAGGAACTGGAAGCCCATGAAACCGGCCGCAAGGGAGGCGGCACCGGCGTAAGCGCGCAGTTGCGGGATCTGGCGCAGGAACGACAGACGCACCAGAGGCGCGGCGGCGCGGCGTTCGACGGCGACGAAGGCGGCCAGCAGCAGAGCGCTCGCGCCGACGAGTGACCAGGTGACGAGTGGCTCCCCGTGCGAGGAGCGCTCGATGGCCGTGATCAGGGTGAGGAAGGCCACGGTCACGAGCACCGCACCGGCGACGTCGGCTCGGCCGCGTGGTGCCCGGGCCTGGTCCGGCGTCGGCCGAGGAATCAACGGGATGGCGAGTGCCAACAGGATCGACGACACGATCACCGGTGCGAAGAAGACCCACCTCCAGTCGAACACGGTGAGCAGGCCGCCGATCACGAGGCCGATCGAGAAACCGGCAGCACCGATACCGGCGTAGATGAGCAGTGCGCGGGTTCGCACTGGCCCTTCCCGGAACCCGGTCGTGATGATCGAGAGTCCGGCGGGCATCATGAAGGCGGCAGCCACGCCGGTCGCCGCGCGGGCGGCGAGTAGGAGCCAGGACTCGGTCGCCAGCCCGCCCAGGCCGGAGAACACGATGAAGACGCCGAGGGAAACGTGGAAGACCCGGCGACGGCCGAGAAGGTCGGCTGCTCGGCCGCCGAGGAGGATGAAGCCTCCGTAACCCACGATGTACGCGCTCACGACCCACTGCAGCTCGCCGGTGGTGAGGCCCAGATCGGCACGGATGGCCGGAAGGGCGACGCCGAACATCGCGATGTCCACGCCCTCGAGGAAAGCGGCACCGCAGAGGACGATGAGCAAACCGAGCGCTCGCCCCCGGATGCGCTCGTCGAAGCGACCGGCAGGTGGCGGGGTGCTGGGGAGGGAACTCGTGCTGGTCGACATCTGCGACTCCTTGATCGGTTACTTCTTGATACTGACCACATCATGCGTCACCATTGAGGTATGGCGGAAGAAGGCACTATCAAGTCACTCGGTCACCACGAAGGAACCGACTGGAACGACGCGTTCCAGTGGGATTCCCGGGAGGACTGTGAGGTACGCCAGATCCTGGACCGGATCGCCGACAAGTGGTCGCTCCTCGTGATCGCGTTGCTCGACGACCGGACGATGCGCTTCACCGAGTTGAAGCGCCGCATCGACGGCGTCAGCCAGCGGATGCTGACGGTCACCCTGCGACAGCTCGAACGCGACGGCATGGTCCAGCGCACCGTGCACCCGGTGGTTCCCCCTCGCGTCGACTACGCCCTCACCGAACTCGGTCGCTCGCTCCACGCCACGGTCCAGTCTCTCGTCGTCTGGACCGAGAGCAACCAGGACGCCATCGCCGCAGCCCGCAGCACCTATGACGGCGGGCCGGACGCTCGCGATTCAGGAGTGACTTCGGCTCCCGCCGGCGCGTAGCGGCATCCGTCCGCTCGCGCACTATCGGTCGGCGCGGCGTCCCGCTACACTCGGCGACACTCTCATCGCCTTCGGAGGCCCCTGTGGAACTCGCGACTCTTCTCGCCTTCTCGATCGCCGCCGTCGTCGCGATCGCGATTCCCGGGCCCACGGTGCTGCTCGCCCTCGCCAACGGGTCGCGTTACGGCGTCCGCCGTGCGACCTTCGGGATGCTGGGAGCGGTCGCGTCCGACATCGTGCTGGTCGTCGCCGTCGGGCTGGGCCTCGGTGCTCTTCTTCTGGCGAGCGAGCTGGCGTTCTCGGTGGTGAAGTGGGTGGGGGTCGCGTACTTGGCGTTTCTCGGCATCCGGATGCTGCGCTCGCGCGGTGCGCTCCTGCATGGCGACCCCGGTGCCGACCCGCGCGGCGCACGCGGAGCGCTGTTCACCAAGAGCTTCCTGGTCGCCGTGACCAATCCGAAGGGCTACCTGTTCGTGGGGGCACTGCTGCCCCAGTTCATCGGGCCGGGTACCGCGCCGATCCTGCAGTATCTCGTCATCGGAGCGCTGTTCTGCGCCCTCGACTTCACCATCATGTTCGCCTACGCGATGCTCGGCTCGCAGGCGATCCGCTTGCTCAAGAAGCGCGGCACGGTCTGGATCGAGAGAGTCTGCGGCGGTGTGATGCTGGGCCTTGCCGCGTGGCTGGCCACATCGCGCCGCGCGGTCGCCTGAACCGCGCAGCCCCGGGAACCCGGTAGCGTGATCGCAGTCCATCTGCCCTGACGCTGGAGCCTTCATGCCCCGTTTCGATCTCGCTCCTGCCGAACTGCGCGAGTACCGTCCGCAGATCGCCGAACCCTCCGATTTCGACGACTTCTGGCAGCGCACGCTGGCGGAGTCGAGAGCCGCCGCCCAGGAGCCGACCCGCGCGGCGGTCGATTCGCCGCTCGCGCTGGTGGACGTCTACGACATCGAAGTCAGCGGATTCGCCGGCGATCGTGTGCGCGGGTGGCTCGTCGTCCCGAAGGACGCGACGGAACCCTTGCCGACGGTGGTCGAGTTCAACGGCTACGGCGGCGGTCGCGGACTTCCGCATGAGCGTCTCGCCTGGGCCGCCGCCGGCTACGCGTGGGCGTGCATGGACACCAGAGGGCAGGGAAGCGGCTGGGGTGCCGGCGGGGTGACGCCCGACCCGCACGGCTCAGGGCCGGCGACGCCCGGCTTCATGACACGCGGAATTCACGACCCCGACGAGTACTACTACCGGCGCGTGTACACCGACGCCGCGCTCTTCGTCGATGCCGTGCGCGGTTTCGACGAGGTCGACGCGGCGCGGGTTGCCGTCACGGGCGCGAGTCAGGGTGGGGGCATCGCGATCGCCGCTTCCGGCCTCACCGAGGGGCTCGTCGCCGTCATGCCGGACGTGCCGTTCCTCTGCCACTTCGAACGAGCGGTGGGTCTGACCGACTCCGACCCGTACCAGGAGATCGTGCGCTATCTGTCGGTGCACCGGGATGCCGCTGCCCGCACGTTCGCCACGCTCTCGTACTTCGACGGTGCGAACTTCGCGGCGCGCGCCACGGCCCCGGCGCTGTACTCGGTGGCGCTGATGGATCCGGTCTGCCCGCCGTCGACGGTCTATGCCGCGGCGAACCGCCACCTGTGCGGTGCGGAGGTCATCGAGTACGCCTTCAACCGGCACGAGGGCGGGCAGGGCGTGCAGTGGGAACGGCAGGCGGCCTGGCTCGCAGGGCAGCTGGCCCGCTGAGGGGCGGGAGCACCGTCGAAGTCGGCGGCGCGACTCAGAATCCCGGGTAGTCCTTCAACTTCTCCTCGAACTCCGCGCGGTCCGCCTCGCTGAGCACACCGCTGGCGATCACGACCAGTTGCAAGCCCTCGAGCGGCTCGCCCGTACGGGCGTTCTGCGCCTCGCGTGCGGTGCGGAAACCGCCGTCGGGGTCATTCGAGAGATCGTAGATGTTCGCGTAGAACCGCAACGGGTCGGGATAGTTCTCTGTGTAGTACTCCCAGGTGTTCTGCGTTCGCGGGTCGTCACTGCCGTACAGCTTCGCGATCACAGCCGGGTCCATGCCGGAGATCGCCGGGTCGTTGAACGCGTACAGATTCCAGAGACCGTGTTCGAGCACGACCTCATCGATCACATCCATCACCTCGAGTTTGCGTGCGTAATCCTGGATGGGCTCGTTGGTCGCCCACCCCGCCGAGGTGTACTCCGCGAGCATCGACTCACCGCCGTACCCGTTGCGCTCCGGACGCAGATCCTCATCTCGCACCTGCGTCCACGTGTATCCGAACTCCTCCGTCAACCGCGTGCGGATGTCGGCGAAGAGTTCGTCCGCCTGTGCCCGCACTTCCTCCAGCGACTGCTGGCTCAGGGTCTGCTGCGGGTCGGTGTCCTTGATCGCGGGGTATGCCTCCGCGTGCTTCTGCTCGTCCGACTTCCGGCCTTCGTAGCTCCCCGACGCCGACGTCTGCAGAGCGCTCATTCCGCCTACCGTCGCCACGTTGAACAGCAGCGCCACGACGAGAGCGATCGCGCCGAGCATCCGTCCTCGCGGCGAGAAGAGGGCGGCGACGATCACGGCCACGGTCAGCAGCTGCAACGCCAGCATGGTCACGCCGTAGAGGATGTCGGTTCCGCCGGCCAGGAGCGTGCCGAGCAGGGTGAGAGCAAAGAGAACAGAGGTGACGATCGCGGTCCAGCCGAGCGCGTTCGCCGGCTTCTTCGCGCCGTCGGCCGTGGCGTTCGCGTGGACGCCAGGGGCCGGAGGCCCGGCGACCGCCGGGGTCTGCTGTCGCCGGGCACCGCGATACCCGCCGGGCGGTGGCACGGGCGGGGCGCCCTCGGCTCCGGCGAGGTAGCGCGCCCGCTGCTTCTCGTGATCGCTCACCATGGTTTGTCCGTTCCCGAGCCGCCCGGGTCGTCGCCCTGCTGCTGGTCGCGCTCCTGAGTGCCCTGCTCGAGCTTCTCCTGCAGGTCTTCGAGCTTGTCCTCCGACGGCTGCGGCTCTTCTTCGGCCGGCTGCTCCTCCTCCGGCTGCGGCTGCTGCTCCTGCTCCTGCTGCTTCTGCTTCAGCCGCTCCTCCGTGCCCTCCAGAGTGTCCGACATGTCGCGCTCCGGGTCGGAGGACTGCTCCTGCGCCTGGTCACTGTGACATTCCTCCGGAGTCTCGACCGTGATCGTCAGAGCCTCGCCGTACAGTTCCGCCGCCGCGGCGCCGTCGCCGTCAGCGCGGGCGGCGTCGCCCATCCGCTCCACGACGAGTGCCAGGTTGATCCGCACGCCACACACCTCGAGGCCGGTCGCCAGGTCGAGGGCTTCCTCGAGTTCCGCGCGCGCCTCAGGCAGCTCATCGGCCCCGGCGAGGGCGGTGCCGACGTTGAAGGGTGCTTTATACGGTTCGAACCAGTTGAGGAACTCCTGGCCCCGGGCCGACGCCTCGGAACCGGCGTAGTCATCGACCACGTAGGCGCTGATCGCCTGATGCGCGAAGGCGTACATGCCGAGGAGCTTGCCCACGAACAACAGCGCCGCCAGCGTGAGCGGGAGAGTCCCGATCGCGACCCAACGACGGATGCTGCGCCGTCGGCGGTTCGCACGAAGGAGGGCGGCCGCGTCATCCCGGGTGTCTGAGGAACTCACTGCGCACCTCCTTCGGGCGTGGCGGGGGACGTTTCGTCTCGTCGCTGCGCTCCTCGCTCAACGACCGGGGTGCGGGCGGGCGTGGCG
The DNA here is from genome assembly GCF_003626735.1 of Microbacterium sp. CGR2. NCBI lineage: Bacteria > Bacillati > Actinomycetota > Actinomycetes > Micrococcales > Microbacteriaceae > Microbacterium > Microbacterium sp. CGR2. The sequence goes on from NZ_RBHX01000001.1 coordinate 1,081,365, forward strand.
GGGGACGTTTCGTCTCGTCGCTGCGCTCCTCGCTCAACGACCGGGGTGCGGGCGGGCGTGGCGGGGGACGTTTCGTCTCGTCGCTGCGCTCCTCGCTCAACGACCGGAGCTTCGGTCGTTGAGCGAGCGGAGCGAGACGAAACGCCCTCCGCGGCTGCCCGCGGACCTCGCAGCTGCCGAAGCCGCGCGATCAGCATCGTCGCCCGGGCCAACTCGAAGCCCAGGAGGCCGAGCACCACCAGCGCGGCGATCCAATACAGCTCCGTGACATTGCCGACCTCGCCCGACTCGGCATAGCTGGTCGTGGTGGAGGGTGCCGCCGGGAGTTCGGGCGCAGCATCCGCCGTTCTGTGCTGGTACTCGACCCCGAGCTGGTCGGCGATGGCCTGCAGGTTGCCCTCGTCGATCACCGACAAGGCGCTCTCGCCTTCGTACTCGATGTAGCCCTCGTCTGTGCCGACGCCGCCGCTGTTGATGCGCATCGGCCCGCCCTCGGCGGTGCCGTAGCCGAACACGCCGCCCGAATCGGTGTACTCCGCGCTGGAGGAGAACGGTTCCGGCGGGGTGCTGACGGTCTGCTCGCCGTCGCCGAAGTAGAACACCATCCGCGAACGGTCGGGCGATGACTCGGCGGCCGAGGCGAGCGTCTCCGTCAGCAGCGGAGCTGCGATACCGATCGAGCTGCCGCGGGACTGGCTGGTCACCTCGGGACGCAGCACGTCGAGCGACCCCACCAGCGCAGTGGTGTCGGTGGTCAGCGGCATCCGCAGTTGAGCAGCGGCGTCGGAGGTGATCAGGGCGAAACGCGCACCCGGATACTGCTCGATGAGTGCCCGCACGTCGTCTCTCACGCCGTCGAGTCTGGGCTGGTCGCCGTCCCAGTCCTCCGCGACGATGCTCGCCGTGGTATCGACGACCAGCACGATGTCGGTGTCGGTCGCGAGCGTCTGGGTGGCGCCTCCGGGAATCCCTGGGCGCAGCAGCATCATGAGGCAGGCGAGCACCATCACCAGGCGGAGTGCCCAGAGCGCGCGCTGTCCGGATCGCACGAGAAGCCAGACGACCAGAGCAATCGCGGGCGTGAAGAGCAGCACGAGCAGCAGCGGGTTGAGTGCGGGTTGGAAGATCACAGTCTCACCCTCCACAGCACCACGATGAGCGACAGAACCGCTATCGACAGCACCACGATCCAGAGGTTCGGGGTGTCGGTCCAGACGACTTGCGCCTCGCCGCGCAACTCTGTGGCCTCCTGCTCCTGAACCCGCTCGACGATGTCGGCGACGGTGGTCGTGTCGCGGAGGCCGTAGGCCGCACCCCCGGTGGCTTCCGCCGCTGCGGCGAGTTCGGCGCTGACGTCGGCGTCCTTTCCCTGCACGGGATTCAACGCGAACACACGCACGTCCTTCGCTGCCGCATATCCGGCCGCCTCTTCGAGCGTCACGATCGAGGCACCGTTGACCTCGTTGTCGGTGGCGAAGATCACCGAGCGTGACCGCTCGTCGTCAGGACGATCGAAACCCATCGTGCACGCCGCGAGACCGTCGCCGATCAGCGAAGCCCCTTCGCCGTTGAGCGTCCCCACCCAGTGCTCCGGGATCTCGTCGACGTAGTCGAAGCTCGCCTTGAGGCTCGCCAGGTGCTCGCGGATGAAGTCGTAGTCATCGGTGAGCGGGAAGATCTGCACCGGCGAGCTGTTGAAGATCGTCAGCCCGATGCGCTCGCCCTCGAAGCCGTCGAGCAGCTCTTCGAAGACGGTCAGCACCTCGATATCGACCTCGGTCATCGAACCGGACACATCGAGACACAGCATGATGTCGCGGCTGGTGTTCACCGGCTGGATCGTCTGAGACGACATCGGCCGAGCCGCCACGACGCCGGCGACGAGGATGGCGACGGCGCCCAGAGCGAGGATGCCGGACAACGCGAGCACTCGTTTCCGCAGCGCCTGCCGGAACGCCGGCAGGCGGCGCAGGCGTTCGGCCCGAGCGACGCGAGCCCGCTCGCCGGCGTTCGTCCCCCCCGGGCGGCGCAGGCCGAGGATCAGCCCGATCGCGAGTGCGAGCAGCACCACGCCGACCGCCACGAGGATCATCCAGAAGTTCGCTAGTGCCATGTGCGCACCACCGTCCGCGCGGCCTCAGCACCGGCGATCGGGTCGATCGGCGGACCCTGGCGGAAGATGCTCGGGTAGTAGTGGCGGCCCATCGCGTCGATGAGCGCCGGGTGCACGCCGCGTGCCACGAGGTCGTCGAGCGCGAGCACCGGAGCCTCGAGTCCGCTGTACTCGTTGACGAACGTGCGGACGACCCGGCTCAGCTCGAGGTTCGCGTTCCGAGCCGAGAGCCTGCGCTCGCGGTAGTCCGTCTCGATCAGCTGGACACGGTCGAGGTACTCGGTGCGCAGCTGCGAGAGCACGTCGACGGTGAGCAGCTGCTGCCCCGAGTGGTCCGGAGGCGCGGACACGGCCCGTCGCGGTCGCGTGAGCACGATCAGCAGCCAGGCACCGAGAACCAGGAGCGCGAGAACGCCGAAGGCAAGCAGCATCCATCCCCAGCCGTACTGCGCCGGCGGATAGAGCTCATCAGAGCCGGGCATGCGACCTCCGGTTCAGCAGCCGCAGGAGCTGCGAGACGGCGTCGTCCTGACTGTCGAGCACGGCGTGACTGATCTCCATGCGCTTGAGCGTCTCGGCGAGGTGAGCGGCGTCGGCCTCGGTCTGCGCCGCCAACTCCCCGACGATGCCGAGGTCTCCCTGCACGAAATCCGGGACGTCCCAGCGGCTGTCGACGTCGCTGCGGATCGTGCGCGTGCTGTGGTCGAGCACGGGATCGGCGTCGCGCACCGTGAGCCACAGCACATCGTGTTGTACGCGCAGGCGGCGCAGCATCCGTTCGGTTTCGTCCGTGATGGGCGCCTCGTCGGTGATCACGACGGCGATCATGCGGCGGGAGATGGTGCGCGTGACGAACGAGAGCAGGGCGTCGCGATCGCTGGGCGCGGTGCTGTGGTCGATCGCGTGGTCGACGGTGCGCAGCGCATGCTCGAGCGCCCCTTCGCTGCGACCGGGCGCGCGTCGCCGCACGCGCTCCGCGTCGCCGTAGACCACGGTGAAGTCGTCGCCGTGGCGGAGCGCCAGGACGCCGAGCACGCCGGTGGCGAGGATGGCGAGATCCTTCTTCGACCTCTCATCGTGCGCGAGCGCCGCCATCGAGCGGCCGGTGTCGACCACGAACATGATGGTGTGCATGCGCATCGCTCGGTGGCGACGGACGAGCGGCGCTCCCAGCCGTGCGGTGGCCCGCCAGTCGATGTCCCGCACCTGATCGCCGTACTCGTACGCCCGCAGATCCTCGAAATCGAGGCTTCGCCCGTGCAGCAACGACGCGTATGCGCCGTCGAGCGCATGCAGCGACTTGCGTGCGGAGTGGATGAAGAGCTTGCTCTTCACCTGGGTGATCAGGCTGGCCACGGCGGTGTCCGCGTCCTCAGGGTGTGGGCACGCTGGCGAAGATCTCGTCGATGATCTCCTCGCTGCGGATGCCCTCGGCGTCGGCCTCGAACGTGAGCAGCACGCGGTGGCGCAGCACGAGGTGGCGGAGGGAGCGGATGTCCTCGGGCAGCACGTGCGCACGGCCGTTGAGCAGTGCGAGTGCCCGCGATGCCTGGAGGAACGCGATGCTCGCCCGCGGGCTCGCGCCGTACTTGATGTAGCGGGCGCGTTCCTCGCCGATGTACGGCGCCGGGTTCCGCGTCACGTAGGCGAGCGAGACGATGTAGTTGCGGATCGCCGGGTCGACGTAGATGCGGCTCGCGACATCCTGCAGCAGATTCACGTCGTCGAGGGTGACCGCGCTGGTCACGTGGCGGTCGGGGTCGAGCACGCCGGAGTCGATACGGCTGAGGATCTCGAACTCCTCGGCAGGACTCGGATACTCGACGATCTCCTTCAACAGGAAGCGGTCCATCTGCGCTTCGGGCAACTCGTAGGTGCCCTCCTGCTCGATCGGGTTCTGCGTCGCGATCACCAGGAACGGCTTCGGCAGATGGTGGATCTCGCCGCCGATGGTCGTCTGGTGCTCCTGCATGGCCTCGAGCATGGCGCTCTGGGTCTTGGCGCTCGAGCGGTTGATCTCATCGAGCAGCACGAAGTTCGCGTGTACCGGACCCAGCACGGTGCGGAACGAGCCCGTGGCCGACTCATAGATCTGACTGCCGGTGATATCGCTCGGCAGCAGGTCGGGGGTGCACTGGATGCGCTTGAACTGCGCTTTGACCGTGTCGGCGAGGGTGCTGGCCGCAGTGGTCTTCGCGAGCCCCGGCACGCTCTCCAGCAGGATGTGGCCGCCCGCGATGAGAGACACCAGCAGGCTCATGCGCAGGCGGTCCTGGCCGACCATCTTCGCCGAGTACGAGTCGGAGATGATCCGGAGCACCTCGGCCGCTCGCGACATCTCGGCCGTGGAGGGCGCCGCCTGCGGTTGTGCGCCGGACGGAGGAGCAGCCGCGGAAGGTGCCGGAGGAGCCGCGGGCGCGGGAGGCGGCGGCGGTGCGGAACTTCCCTGAGGATTCTGCGCGTAGGGCTCGTTCATGTGGTGGCTCCCTCGTTCACACGGGGACACATCTCGCAGCCATCCCCGCGCACCAGCGTAACGGCTTCCGCGTGCCCCTCACTCCGTCGGGACGCTCGTCCTTGGGGGCGCTCCGAGCGCAGTTTCTGCCGTCTGAACGTCTTCATGGCGGCAGACGTCGCGACCGGAACCGTCACATGGCCGGCAGAGGCGGGGCGAGGTCAGGGGATCGGATGCCGCGCCGCCGACCGACGAGCACCACGAGAGCCGCCGCACCGATGATGATAGCCGCGATCAGGATGACGTAGAGGGCGACGCCGCCGTAGCCGCCGCTCACCCGAGGGTCGAGGAACGGATACGGGTACCACCAGGTGTTTCCCGTCGACGGTGCCGTCACGAGGTTCGCTCGCATCAGGGTGTAGACGGCCCACACGATCGGGAAGATCGCGGCGATTCCCACCGTGCCCCAGCCGAGGGCCCGCCGTCGCGGTGCGAAGAGGACGTCGGCCAGCATCACGACGGGGATGACGACGTGGAGCACCTCGTTGGACCACGGGACTGTCGCTCCCTGCGGGAGCGATATTCCGCGTAGGAGCAGGTTGTACACGACGCCGGTGACGATCATGTAGGTGCTGGCGCAGACGAGCAGCACGGCAAGCCATCGCGGTTCCGTGGTCGTGGCGCTCTTCTGGCGAAGCGCCCAGATGCCCGCAATGGCGAGCACGACCGCCGCCAGCACGTTCGACTCGATGGTGAAGAAGCTGAAGAAGTTCGTGATCACCGTGGGCATGTGACGTCCGTAGTCCGTCTCGGCGTTCCGTGCGACGTCGAGCGACCGGGAGAGCTGGGTGACGATCGCCGCGATGGCGAGTGCGGATGCCGCCAGCCGCGCGTAGGGCCACCAGGTCGTCACAGTCATCTTCGCCTCCGCCGGTCACTCTAGCGGGCGGGCGATCCGGCGTCGGCGCTGACGCCGGGGGTGCGAACGATCAGGTACGCCGCCCCCACCGCATCCGCGTGACGAGGACCCCGAGCAGGCACAGCGCACCACCGAGGAACATCATCGGGGTGGGCACTTCGCCGAGGATGGCCCAGGACATCAGGATCGCGATGGCGGGGACGACGTACGTGGTCGCCGAGGTCTGGCCGGCGGTGCTCCGCTGCAGCACGTAGGCCAGGTGGTGAAGGCGATCGCCGTGGGGAAGATGCCGAGGTAGACCACCCACAGCGTGGCGTCGAGCGGTGCCGTCTGCAGTGCGCCGACGAGACTGCCGGCCCAGGGGAGCAGGGCGATGGTGCCGGCGCCCGCCCCGAGCCAGGTGAGCGTCGTCGCGTCTACGCCCGCACTGAGCAGGCGCTTCTGCACGAGGGTGCAGCCGGCGTACATGACGGCGGCGAGGAGCGCCAGCAGGAGACCCGTGATGTCGGGTCCGGCGCTCGTCGAGGAGTTCATGCCGATGAGGACGACACCGAGAAAGGCGATCGGCGCGCCGATCACGAGTGGCTTGGGGAAGCCCTCGCGGAGGAACAACCCGCTGAAGACGACGACCATGAGCGGCGCGAGGTTCACCACCATCGCTGCGGTGCCCGCATCGAGCGTGCGCTCGGCGCTGTTCAGAGCCAGGTTGTAGACGCAGAACCACCCCACGCCCCACACGGCGATCAGCCACCAGTGACGACGCTCGGGAAGACGGATGCCGTGGCGAAGCGCGATGATCGTGAGCACGACCGTGCCGATGGCCATGCGCAGCAAGGCGAGCGCGCCGGGGTCGTAGTGCGGGCCGGCGCCGCGGATGCCGATGAACGCCGACGCCCAGAGCACGACGGTGACGAGCGCTGCGATGAGGACGAGGGGTCCTTGCGCCTTCGGCGCCGCAGCGCTGGTGCGGGCACCGGGATCGTGGGATACGGCTTCTGGCATTCTTCGATCCTGACAGGGGCAACCGACATCGGGCGACCGGCTGGAGCGACAGCATCCGTCGGTTTTCCGCCACGGCGCACCATCGCGATCAGGGCGGCGTCCAGAGGAGGGCTGTCCGACCCCTCCCGATAGGATGGGGGCGCCCGAAGAGGGCCAGCTCATCGGCCGGTGCAAACCCGGCGAAAGCAGGGGGGACACCCATGCCAGGAATCGTGATCGTCGGCGTGCAGTGGGGCGACGAAGGAAAGGGCAAGGCCACCGATCTTCTCGGTGAGCGCACCGACTGGGTGGTGAAGTTCAACGGCGGCAACAACGCCGGACACACCGTCGTCGTCGGCAACGAGAAGTACGCGCTGCACCTGCTCCCCTCCGGCATCCTCTCGCCCGGGGTCACCCCCGTTATCGGCAACGGCGTCGTCGTCGACCTCGAGGTGCTGTTCTTCGAGCTCGAAGCGCTCGCCGCCCGCGGCATCGACGTCTCGCGGCTCCGCGTCAGCGCGAACGCGCACATCATCACGCAGTACCACCGCACGCTCGACAAGGTCACCGAGCGCTTCCTCGGCAAGCGCATGATCGGCACCACCGGTCGGGGCATCGGCCCGGCCTACGCCGACAAGATCAACCGCGTCGGCATCCGCGTGCAGGACATCTTCGACGAGAACATCCTGCGCCAGAAGGTCGAGGGTGCGCTCGACCAGAAGAACCACCTGCTGGTGAAGATCTTCAACCGTCGCGCGATCACCGCCGACGAGGTCGTCGAAGACCTGCTGTCGTACGCCGAGCGTCTGCGTCCGATGGTCGCCGACACCGGCTACCTGATCGACCAGGCCCTGGGCCGCGGCGAGGTCGTCGTGTTCGAAGGCGGCCAGGCCACGATGCTCGACATCGATCACGGCACCTACCCGTTCGTGACCTCGTCGTCGGCGACCGCGGGTGGCGCCTCGACCGGTTCCGGCGTGGGCCCTGGCGCGCTCGACCGCATCGTCGGCATCGTCAAGGCGTACACGACGCGCGTGGGTTCCGGCCCGTTCCCGACCGAGCTCTTCGACGAGCAGGGCGAGTGGCTGCGCAAGCAGGGCTTCGAGTTCGGTACGACGACCGGCCGCCCCCGCCGCGTGGGCTGGTACGACGCACCCATCACCCGGTACGCCACGCGCATCAACGGCATCACCGACCTCGTCCTGACCAAGCTCGACATCCTCACCGGCCTCGAGCAGGTCCCGGTCTGCGTGGCGTACGACGTCGACGGCGAGCACTTCGACGAGGTGCCGGTCAACCAGACCGACTTCCACCACGCGAAGCCGGTGCTCGAGTACTTCCCCGGTTGGAGCGAAGACATCTCCACCGCGCGCAGCTTCGACGACCTGCCCCAGAACGCACAGGACTATGTGCTGGCGCTCGAGAAGATGAGCAACACCCGCATCTCGGTGATCGGCGTCGGCCCCGAGCGCGACCAGGTCATCGTCCGCCACGACCTGCTCGACTGACTGGCGGAGACGGCGCGTGACACGATTCTGGCTCGGCGGCTACGGCTCCACCATGGAGGGGTCGGCTGACGGCATCGGCCTGCTCGCCGGTGACGAGGGGCGCGAGGCTTCGACGCTCGCCTACCGGGGGGCGGTCACCGAGACGCCGTCGCCGTCCTGGCTGGCGCAGCATCCGTCGCTCGACGTCGTCTATGCGGCGCTCGAGGGAGATGCGGCGGTGCAGGCGTTCGCGCGCACCGGTGACGCGTCGCTCTCGCCGCTCGGCTCGCCGATGCCGGTCGGTGAGAGCGTGTGCCATCTCGCCGTCGCCCCGAACGGCTCCGCACTGGTCGCGAGTTGCTACGGTGACGGACGCGTGGTGCGGGTCGGCCTCGACGCGGCCGGCCGAATGGTCCCCCAGAAGACCGATGCCGCGGCTGCGCTGCGCGCCGCCCTGTTCGGCGAGGATGATCCGGATGCCGCAGCCGCGACTCCCGCGGGAGTGGGGGTGGCGGCATCCGATCCGCATGCCGCGGGCCCTGACCGAGCTTCGCACGCGCATTCCGCGGCCTTCCTGCCCGATGGCCGCATCGTGACCACCGATCTCGGCTTCGACCTCGTGCGGTTCTGGCGGCAGACGAGCAACGGACTCGCACTCGACCACGAGGTCGTGCTGCCGCTCGGGACCGGCCCGCGCCACATGGTCGTGCACCCGAGCGGGCACCTGCACGTGGTCACCGAGTACTCGTGCGAGGTGTTCACGCTCGCTTCCGCGGCAGACGGCACCTGGAGCGTCGTCTCGTCGACCATGGCGAGTCCGATCGCACAGGTCGGCACCGACTTCCCTGCCGAGCTCGCGCGCTCGCGCGATGGGCAGTTCCTCTACACCGCACTCCGTGGCAGCAATACGATCGCGGCCCTTCGTGTGCGCGGCGGCGGGGAGGCCCTCGAATCGGTGGCACTTGCCGACGCCGGTGTCGACTGGCCGCGCCACCACCTCATCCACGAGGGCAAGATGCTCGTCGCCGGGCAGCGTTCCGACACGATCACCCTGCTCGACCTCGACGAGCGCACAGGCGCGCCCCTCGGCATCCGCCACGAGGCGCAGGTTCCGACGCCGACGCACTTCCTGCTCGTTCGCTGACGCGCGCCCGGCGCCGCCGGCATCCGCCGCTGCCCGGGCCCGCCACCCGTGCCCGGGCCCGCCGCTTCCCGCGGGTCCGCACACTTGTCGGGAGGTCTCACGGATTTCGGGCGACACGCCGCGATTCGGCCCGACAGGTGTGTTTTCTCCCGACATCTGTGCCCACACCGCGGGCATGGGCCGTCATTCCGCGGCGGACGCTCCGGTCGACAGCCAGCGGATCGGCCCCGCACCCTTGCGGCCGAGAACGTCGCCGGGATTCTGCAGTGCGCAGGAGGTGAGGCTCAGGCATCCGCACCCGATGCAGCCATCGAGGTCGCCACGGAGGTGTTCCAGTTGGCGGATGCGGGCGTCGAGTTCATCGCGCCACCGCTGCGAGAGACGGGCCCAATCCTTTTTGGTGGGGGTGCGCCCTTCCGGCAGCGATTCGAGGGCCGACCGGATGTCTTTCAGGGGGATGCCGACGCGCTGCGACACCCGGATGAACGCCGCCCGTCGCAGCGTGTCACGAGTGTAGCGACGCTGGTTCCCGGCGGAGCGTTCGGACGCGATGAGCCCGTTGCGCTCGTAGATGTGCAGCGCCGAGGTCGCCACTCCGCTCCGGGCGGAGACTTCCCCGATCGTGAGCCGCCGGTCTTTGTCGCCGTCCAGCTGGGGCATGCCGCCTCCTCGTCATCTGCGCGACTTGACCTCAACCATAGTTGAAGTCTTAGCGTCATCCTCATGACGACTGAGACGGGCGAGCTGCCGACGAAGAATGCGACACCGCCACGCATCCTGGATGGTGAGCACCTCTGGATCACCATCGGCGCGTGCGCGCTCGTGTTCCTGGGAGCGTTCGAGTCGCTCGCCGTCACGACCGTGATGCCGACGGTCAGCGCCGATCTCGACGGCGGCCGGTTGTACGCGCTCGCGTTCGCCGGCCCTCTCGCCACGGGTGTGATCGGAATGGTGATCGCGGGAAACTGGGCCGACCGCCGCGGACCGGTCACGCCGCTGTACACGGCGGTGGTCGTGTTCGTCGCCGGGCTCCTCATCGCGGGGCTCGCGCCCAGCATGGAGATCCTCGTGGTCGGGCGCTTCGCTCAGGGCCTCGGAAGCGGAGCGCTGATGGTGGCGCTGTACGTCGTGGTCGCGCGCGTCTACCCGCAGGAGCTGCACCCGGCGATCTTCGCGGGATTCGCTGCCGCCTGGGTGGTTCCGTCGCTGATCGGCCCCACGATCGCGGGAGCCGTGACCGAACTGTGGAGCTGGCACTGGGTGTTCCTCGGCGTCGTCATCCTGGTGCTGGTCGCTCTACTGATGGTGGTCCCCGCGTTGCGCGGCCTGTCCGCCGAGGGCGACGTGACGACGCCGTGGGCCTTCGGGCGCCTCGGCTGGTCGGTGCTCGCCGCTGTGGCCGTGCTGGCACTGAACCTGGTCGGCGACATCCCCGCGGTCGGACCGATTCTCGCCGCGGCCGCCGTCGTCGTCGCGCTCGTGGCCGTCCGCCCCCTGGTCCCGCGCGGAACACTGCGCGCCGTTCGAGGCCTCCCCGCAGTGATCCTCGTCCGCGGCCTCGCAGCGGCAGCCTTCTTCGGTGCGCAGGTGTACCTGCCGTACCTGCTGACCGACCGTTACGAGCTCTCACCGACCGTGGCGGGACTCTCGCTGACCGGTGGAGCGCTGGCATGGTCCACCGCAGCGACTGTCCAGGGGCGGATGGGCATTCGCCTGTCGAGCGTGGCGGCGGTGCGGTGGGGAACGGCACTGGTCCCCGCCGGCATCCTGGTGACGGTCGCGACTGCCGCGTTCCGCTGGGATGCCGCCGTCGTCACCGTCGCCTGGGTCATCGCCGGCGCGGGCATGGGGTTGATGAGCCCGCGCACCAGCGCTCTGACGCTGGCGATGTCGAGCCCGGAGAATCAGGGGTTCAACAGCGGCGCCATGACTGTGGCGGATTCCTTCGGCAGCGCTCTGGCGCTCGCCGTGACCGGCACGCTGTTCACATCGGTGGCCGCATTCATCGATCCGTTCACTGCGGTGTTCGCTCTGGCGGCGGTGACGGCGATGGCGGCCGCGGTGCTGGCGCCGCGAGTACGTGCGGAAGCGGACGCTTCGTGAGCCGGGTTCGGTCGGTTCGGTCGGTGCGGGTTGGGCCGCGTGGCTCACCTGTCGGGAGAAATCACGGATGCCGGGCGACACGCCGCGGTCCGGCCCGACATCTGTGACTTCTCCCGACACCTGTGCCCACGCCGACGGCATCCGCGGTGCCCACGCCGACGGCATCCGCGGTGCCCACGCCGACGGCATCCGCGGTGCCACGCCGCCGGCATCCGCCCCGCCTGCCGGGCATCCGCCACGCCGCCGGGAACAACTGGCCTGTGACTCGGCGTTGGTCATGAGCAAGACTGGGCGACGGAAAGGTGTGACCCATGGCTGCTGCGGAGATGACTGACGAATACGACCTGATCGTGCTGGGCGGAGGGCCGGTCGGGGAGAACGTCGCCGATCGCGCGGTCCAGGGAGGGCTGACGGCGATCATCGTGGAGAGCGAACTCGTCGGCGGCGAGTGCTCGTACTGGGCGTGCATGCCCTCGAAGGCGCTGTTGCGCTCAGCGCAGGCTCTCCGCGCCGCACAGCACGTGGCCGGGGCTGCGCAGGCCGTGACCGGCACACTCGACGTGCGCGCCGTCTTCGACCGTCGGGATTCGTTCACGAGCAACTGGTCCGACGACGGGCAGGTGAGCTGGCTCGACTCGGCCGGCATCGACCTGGCGCGTGGCCACGGGCGGCTCACGGGCGAGCGTGAGGTGACGGTGACGGATGCCGACGGCGCGACCCGCGTGCTGCGTGCCCGTCACGCTGTGGCGATCAGCACCGGGTCGGATGCCGTCGTCCCGCCGATCGAAGGCTTGCGGGAGTCGTCGCCGTGGACGAGCCGCGAGGCCACCAGCGCCGAGGAGCTCCCGGAGAGCCTGGCCGTGATCGGCGGCGGTGTGGTGGCGGTCGAGATGGCGACGGCATACGCCGCGCTCGGCTCGACGGTCACGCTCATCGCGCGCGGCGACCTGCTCGCCTCGATGGAACCGTTCGCGGGTGCGAAGGTCGGTTCCGGACTGAAAGAACTCGGCGTCGAGGTGCTCATCTCCACCGGCACCAAGGCTGTGCATCGAGATGCCGACGGCGTCACGGTCACGCTCGACGACGGTCGGGAGATCACGGCGACCGAGGTCCTGGTCGCGACCGGTCGTTCGCCGCGCAGTGCCGACATCGGCCTGGAGACGGCGGGGTTGGAGCCCGGTCGGTGGATCGAGACGGATGACACGCTGCGCGTTCCCGGTTCCGAATGGCTCTACGCGGTGGGCGATGTCAACGGTCGGGTGCTGCTCACCCACCAGGGGAAGTACCAGGCGCGCGCTGCGGGAGATGTGATCGTCGCCAGGGCGAAGGGCGCGGGGGTCGATGACACCGCCTGGGGTCGTCACGTCGCCACAGCCGATCACGCCGCGGTGCCGCAGGTCACGTTCTCGTTCCCCGAGGTCGCCTCCGTCGGCCTCACCGAAGCCGCCGCCCGCCAGGCGGGGCCCCACGTGGAGGTGGTCGACTACGACCTGGGCGGGGTGGCCGGTGCAAGCCTCTACGAGGACGGCTTCGACGGCCAGGCGCGGCTCGTGATCGACAGTGAGCGCGACGTCGTGATCGGCGCCACCTTCGTCGGCCCCGAGGTCGCCGAGCTGGTGCACACCGCCACTGTCGCCATCGTCGGCGAGGTTCCGATCGCGCGACTCTGGCACGCCGTGCCGTCGTACCCGACGATCAGCGAGGTCTGGCTCCGGCTGCTGGAAGGCTACGGACGGGATTCCGCATGACGATGCGCATGAGTGGTTCCCCCGTCCCGCAATCCGTTCGGCCCGCGGCGCCGAACAGCTCGCGGAATGTTTCGCCCCTTGACGGTCCTGTGGACAGCCCGCCCCGGATGTCCCTGCTGTCTTATACGCTCGAACCCACATCCGAGGAGGCACGATCATGAAGGCTGTACTCGCAGGAACCGTCATCGCCGAAGCCGACGAGAGCGATCTCGTCCGCATCGAAGGCAACTGGTACTTCCCACCCGCATCCATCACGCCCGACGCGCTCGTCGAGAGCCCGACGGCGTACACCTGCCCGTGGAAGGGCGCGGCGCAGTATTACTCGGTGCAGGCCGACGGCCAGCTGCACACCGACTATGCGTGGTCCTACCCGACCCCGTTCCCGTCGGCTTTCGACCGTGTGGGCAAAGACTTCTCCGGCTACGTGGCGTTCGACCCGAGGGTTGACGTCGCGCCGTAGCCCGAGGGTCACCGCATCGATCGACCGACGGGAGTCCACCCCATGATCGAGTTCCGCAACGCCACCAAGCGCTTCCCCGACGGCACCGTCGCCGTCAACGACTTCAGCCTGGTGCTGCCGTCGCGCAAGACGACGGTCTTCGTCGGTTCATCCGGCTGCGGCAAGACGACCTTGCTCCGAATGATCAACCGCATGGTCGAGCCGACATCGGGCGACGTCGAGATCGACGGCGAGAGCGTGCTCGGCGGGGATCCGGTGGCTCTCCGGCGCCGTATCGGATACGTGATGCAGAACTCCGGGTTGATGCCCCACTTCACGGTCATCGACAATGTGGCGACCGTTCTGCGGCTGACGGGCGTGAAGAAGGCGGCGGCGCATGCGCGCGGGCGTGAGCTGCTCGACACCGTCGGCCTCGACCAGGCCCTGGCCGACAGGTATCCGAGTCAGCTCTCCGGCGGTCAGCAGCAGCGCGTCGGTGTCGCCAGGGGTCTCGCCGCCGATCCGAACATCCTCCTCATGGATGAGCCGTTCGGCGCCGTCGACCCGATCGTCCGGGCCGATCTGCAGCAGGAGACCCTGCGACTGCAGCAGCAACTCGACAAGACGGTGGTCTTCGTCACCCATGACATCGACGAGGCCTTCCTCCTCGGCGACCAGGTCGTCATCCTCGACAAGGGTGCGCGCATCGTTCAGGTCGGCAGCCCGAGCGAGATCATCGAGAATCCGGCGGATGACTTCGTGGCCGCGTTCATCGGCGCCGACCGCGGACGCCGCGCGCTGCACCTCAAGCAGACGCCTCGCGGCACCGTGGTCGTCGATTCCGAGGGGCGCACACAGGGTGCGATCGTCGATGCCCCGGACGCCGTCGCCGAAGCCCTGCTGAGCGAGGAGAGCGTGACGAAGGGCGCCCCGTGAGCTGGGTCGTCGACAATCTCGGTCTCATCCTCGAGCTGACTGCGGTTCATCTGCAGCAGAGCGCGATCGCGATCGTGCTCGGGTTCGTACTCTCACTGCCCCTGGGCTGGGTCGCCTGGCGCTACCAGCTGGTGAAGGGGCCGGTCATCGTCCTCACCGGCCTGCTCTACACGATTCCGTCCCTGGCGCTGCTGATCCTGCTCCCGTCCGTCGCCGGGTACTCGGCCCGCAGCCCGGTGAACCTCGTGATCGGGCTCACGATCTACGCCGTCGCGATCCTGGTGCGCGCCGTCTCCGATGGTCTGGATTCCGTCGACCCTGCGATCCGGCAATCCGCGACGGCGATGGGGTACGGCGGGTTCCGACGATTCTGGACCGTCGACTTCCCGCTCGCCGGTCCCGTCGTTCTCGCGGGCCTCCGGGTCGCTGCCGTCAGCACGATCTCGCTGGCCACCGTGGGCATCCTCGTCGGGGTGCAGAATCTCGGCTATCTCTTCACCGACGGTCTGCAACGACGCATCCTCGTCGAGGTCTTCTCCGGCATCGTCGCCGTCGTGGTGATCGCGCTTCTGATCGACCTGCTGCTCCTGTTGCTCGGTCGTGCCCTCATGCCGTGGACGCGCGCCGCGAAAGTGCCGACCGCACCGCGTCAGACGATGACGCTGAGGACCGCCGCATGAACGTGTTCACGGACGCCTTCGCGTGGCTCTTCTCGCCAGATCGGTGGGACGGCCCGTATTCGCTGCCGATCCTGTTCGGTCAGCACATGTTCTACACGATCGTCTCCGTCGTGATCGCCGCGGCCATCGCGGTCCCGCTGGGCTGGCTCATCGGGCATACCGGCCGCGGCCGCGAGGTCGCCGTCGCGGTCTCCGGCGCCGCAAGGGCCATCCCGTCCTTCGGGCTCATGGTGCTGCTGGTGCTCCTGCTGGGCGTGCTGCGGATTCCGGAGGCGGCGATCATCACGTTCGTGCTCCTCGCGATCCCGTCGCTCCTCGCCGGCGCATACACCGGCTTCGAAGCCATCGACCGTCGCGTGCTCGATTCCGCGCGGTCGATGGGCATGACCGAGTGGCAGGTGTTCTGGAAGGTCGAGGTCCCCCTCGGGCTCCCGCTCCTCGTCGGCGGCATCCGTGCGGCGCTTCTCCAAGTCATCGCGACAGTGACCATCGCGGCCTACGTGAACCTCGGCGGCCTCGGCTGGCCGATCATCCAAGGCATCCCGCTGCGCAAGTTCGATCAGGTGCTCGGCGGCGCGATCCTCGTCGCCGTGCTGGCCCTGACCGTCGACCTGCTGCTCGCGATCGCGCAGCATGCCGCCGTTTCGGCCGGAGTGCGCTCCACGCCGCAGCGGCGCTCCCGAACAGCCGTGAGGGTCGCGACTGCGGCCCCCGCCTGACACCTACCCACAGCGTCCCCGTTGTCCCCAAGAAGAGGAAGTCCCATGTTCACAGCACGCACCTCACGACTCGCTCTCGCCGGTGGCGTCTCGCTCGCCGCCGCGCTCGTCCTCGCCGGTTGCTCCGGCAGCAACCCGCTGGATGCTCCGACCGAAGAATCCGGCTCCGGAGGCGACACCGTCGTCATCGGCTCGCAGGCGTACTACTCGAACGAGATCATCGCCGAGATCTATGCGCAGGCACTCGAGGGCGCCGACTTCACGGTCGACCGCCAGTTCAGCATCGGGCAGCGCGACGCGTACATGCCGGATGTCGAGTCCGGTGCGATCGACGTGTTCCCCGAGTACACCGGCAACCTCCTCGAGTACCTCGATGACAGCGCGACGGCCACGAGCCCCGAAGACGTCTACGAGGCGCTGCAGGAGGCGCTGCCCGAAGGGCTCACCGCACTCGACTACGCCGAAGCGTCTGACCAGGACACCTACACCGTGCTGAAGAGCTTCGCGGAGGAGAACGGGCTGACCAGCATCGCCGACCTCTCGAAGGTCACCACGCCGGTCACGATCGGCGCGCCTCCAGAGTTCGAGCAGCGCCCGTATGGCCCGGCCGCGGCCAAGGAGGTCTACGGTGTCGACCTCGCCTTCTCGGCGACCGGCCCGACGACGCTCGAGTCGCTGCTGGCCGGCGAGATCCAGGTCGCCGACATCTACTCGGCCGACCCTGCATTCCAGACTGAGGAGATCGTGGCTCTGGAAGACCCGGAGAACATCATCCTCGCCTCCAACGTGGTGCCGATCGTCTCGGACGACGTCGCAGACGAGGTCTCCGACGTCATCAACGAGATCAGCGCCAAGCTCACTGCCGAGGAGCTCGTCGCTCTGAACGTGCAGAGCACCGTCGACCAGAAGTCGGCGTCCGACATCGCGGAGCAGTGGCTGGCCGACAACGACCTCGGCTGAGTCGTCGTCGAAGCAGAAGTGCCCGGGCCTGATGGTCCGGGCACTTCTGTCTGTGCGCCCCGTCCGTCTGCCGGCAGCCTCCTGCTGTCTGCAGCATCCGTTCCTGCATGAGCGGACGACGGGTGCATGACCAGGTTGCCGGTTCGGCTCCTGCAGACGGCATCCGGTCATGCATCTGCTCCGGAGGAAGGCAGGGGCCGGGTCCGGACGGGCTACACCCGGGCGTCCTGGCGCGGCACCCAGACCTGTTTGATGATGATGAGGATCGACGCCGTGACGGGCACCGCCACGAGGGCACCGAGCAGCCCGAGCAATGTTCCACCGGCGAGAGCGCCGATGACGACGAGGGAGCCGGGGACCGCGACGGCCTTGTTCATCACTCGCGGGGTGATGACGTACGCCTCGATCTGCATGTAGATGAGGTAGATGACCGCGAAGATCAGGGCGCCGAGCGGGTCGGAGAGGAGCGCGATGCCGGTGCCGATGACCCAGAACAGCACCGGTCCGACGAGCGGGATCAGGGTGATGCAGAAGGCGATCGCCGCCAGCAGCGGCGGGAACGGCAGCCCGAGAATCAGGTACAGCGCGAGCACGAGCATCGCGTTGAAGAACGCGAGGATCACCATGCCCATGATGTAGCCGCCGACCGAGTCGGTGATCTGGTCGGTGATGTCGCGGGCACGGTGACGGTCGCGGGCGGGGGCGAGGCTCAGCATCCCGGTCTTCATGGAGGGAAGGCTCGCAAGGAAGTACAGCGTCAGCACGAAGACGATGATCCCGCCCGAGATGCCGGTGGCGATGCCCGCGCCGACCTTCAGGGCTCCTCCTCCGATCGTGGCGAGGTTGCCGAAGTCGGAGAGGAACGCCTGGATCTCGGCGACGAAGTCTTCGAACTGCTCACCGAACTGGTTTTCGAGCGTTGCGTAGATGTCGCTGCGCGTGAAGTCCTGGATCATGTCCGGCACGGAGCGGACGAAGGTCGCGATCTGTTCGACGACGGTCGGGATGATCATCCACAGCACGAGACCGACGACGACGATGAGTCCGAGGATCACGACCACGACAGCTTTCGCCCGGGACAGACCGCGCCGCTCGAGGAACCGCACCGACGGGTCGAGGCCCAGGGCGGCGAACAGTGCGAGCGCGATGTAGATCAGCACGGTCGACAGGTTGGTGAGCGCCAGGCCGATGGCGATGGCGGCGAGACCCCCGAGTGTCACGAGGAGTCCGAACACGAACGGTCGGTCGATGCGCGTCCAGAACGAGCGGCTGGTCGGTTGCGGGTCGACGCTGGTCGGCGGGTGCGCGGCGGCGGGTGTGGGCGCGGATGCTGTCGCTGACTCGGAGCCGACCACGGCACGATCGCGAGTAGAGCCTCCGACATCTGCAGCGGCGCGGTTCGAGGCCCTCGTCGCGGCGCTGGATGCGTCGTCGGGAAGGGGCGCGGTCACCGACGGCTCTTCGTTGCTCATGTGCTCACGATAGCGGTGAGCGACAGCTGAAGCGGGGTTGTTCGCGGCTCTAGAGTAGGGGCATGACAGCCGCTGAGGACCCGCAGGCCGAACTGCTCCGACTTCGCGCCAGTATCGACAACATCGATGCCGCGCTGATCTTTCTGCTCGCCGAGCGGTTCCGCGCCACGCAGCAGGTCGGCCAGCTCAAAGCCGAGCACGAGATGCCGGCATCCGACCCCCATCGCGAGGAGCAACAGGTCGCACGCCTTCGCGCGCTGGCCGAGCAGGCGAACCTCGATCCGGAATTCGCAGAGAAGTGGTTCAACTTCGTGGTGGCGGAGGTCATCCGGCACCACACCGAAGCGGCCGAGGGGCGCTGAGAGAGGTGCCGGACGGGCGACGGTGTGTGCAGCACTCGCCCGTCCGGAGTTGAGAGAGGCCCGCAGGCCAACTAAGTTCAATGAATAAACTTACGGAGAGACTACGGATCGCCCCGCGATCTGTCAACAGTCCGTCGCCGAGCGCCGGGGAGGAGTGACGTGCTGAACACGGACGACGCCCTCGACACGCAAGCATCCGTTCGACGTGCGAATCTGCGGCGGGCGCTGCAACTGGTCTTCTCCAGCCCTGGCACCCAGACCCGTGCCGGGATCGCTCGGGCGACAGGGCTCACCGCAGCGACCGCGTCCTCCCTCGTCGCCGAGCTCATCGAGAACCGCCTGGTGGTGGAGGGCGAACAGGCTGCGAGTACCGGGGGCAAGCGCGCGACGACGCTCAGCATCGACGCGACGCACCACCTGATCCTCGTCCTGGTGATCCAGCCGACCGGCGCGCACGTGGCGCTCGTCACCCTCGACGGCACCGAGCTCGACGCGCGTGTGGTCACGTACACGGTCGAAGATCGCGACCGTGCGCTCGACGACGCCGTCGCGGCAGTCGCGGCAGAGTTCGGGGACCGTCTCCTTGCCGCTGCGGTGCAACTGCCGGGAACCACCGACGGCCGCTCCGTGCTCGAGAGCGTGCAGCTGCGGTGGCAGAACGTCCCTCTCGCAGAACGATTCGAGCGGATGCTGGGCGCGCCGGTGCTGCTCGTCAACGACGTCGACGCCGAGGCTGTCGCCGAGACCGGCCTGGAGGATTCGCCTTCCGGATATCGACTGTTCCTGCACATCGGCGGGGGCATCGGCGCTGCTGTGACCCTCGACGGCGAGCTCGCCCCCGGGCCGCGCGATCGGGCGGGCGAGATCGGTCATGTGCAGGTGATCTTCGGCGATGTTGCGAGACCCTGCCGGTGCGGACAGCGCGGCTGCCTCGAGTCCGCCGCAGCGTTGGGGCCGATGCTCGGCGAGAGCTTCTCGGATGCGATGGATGCCGAGTCGATCCGCGCACTCGTCGCGAACGCCGACGAGAGCGCGCTCGCCGAGGGGGCAGACGCGCTGGCCAGGGCCATCAAGCTCCTCAGCGCTCTGCTCGACCCCGCCGAAGTGGTGATCGGGGGGCCGGCGACCTACCTCGGTGCGGCCTTCCTGGATCACGTGCGTCAGCAGACCGACTACCCCGCCCGCGGGACCTCCCAGGTGCCCATCCGCTACGCCGACCCCCGCGTCTCGATGTCAGCGGGTGCTGCGCAGGCAGCGCTCACCCTCGCGCTCGGTGTGCGCTGGAGCGCGGCGCAGTTGCGCGCAGCATCCGCTTCCTCGAGGGTTGCCCCGCGGGAATCCCCTTCGCGCTGAGAGTATCGGACCGCAGAAAGTGCGATCCTCCGCAAAACCTACTTCACCTCCGAGGGCGCCTTCGCACCACCGGCGGGTGCCTGGCGCTCGGTCGCCGCGAAGTCGAGCGCCAGGTCGTCCAGGCTCTGGACCCCACGCAGGGGAGAAAGCGCCACCCACACGATCGTCGACAGGCAGAGCACCGCGCCGACGAGGATGCCGAGTCGAGCCCCCAGCCACTCCCCGACGAAACCGCCCGCGAGCGCTCCGAGCGGAATGGTGCCGTACGTGACGCAGCGCATGGTGGCGTTGACGCGACCGAGCAGCTCGTCGGGCGTGCGCAGCTGTCGGATGGTGATCAGCAGCACGCTCGACAGCGCTGTCCCCGCGCCGTTCACGCCCATGATGACTGCCAGCGCGAGGACGGACATCAGCGCGGGCCACGAGGGTGCGACCGCGGGGATCAGTACGAGCATCGTGCACTCGACGACCGCGCAGAGCACCATGATCCTTCCCACACTCGCGTGGCGCGCGAGGCGCGATGCGCTGGCGGCGCCGACGAGAGCGCCGACCGCGCCGGCCGAGAAGATCACCCCGACCTGGGCGGCCTCGAGTCCGAGATCGTGGATCGCGTACAGCGTCAGCAGCAGGGTGACCCACTGGGCGAACGGATTGTAGATCGCCGAGAAGCCGACGTTGGCGCGCAGATAGGGATCACGCATGACGTGCAGCGCACCTGTTCGGAGTTCGCCGAAGAAGTGTCTCTTCGCGGTCGGCGGCCGAGTCTCTTGCGACCGCATGGCGATGAGGGCGGCGGCGGACAGCAGGTGGGTGGCGGCATTGACAGCCAGCGTCACCGTCACTCCGAAGATCTGGAGGAGGACGCCGCCGAGCCCCGGGCCACCGACTTCTCCAGCGGCTGCGGTGGCCTGGATCCGTGCGTTGGCGAATCCGAGCCGGTCGCGGGGGACGAGGGAAGGGATGGCTGACTGATGCCCGATCTCGTAGACGACGGTGAAGGTGCCCAACAGGATGGCGGCGATGAGCAGCAGGGGGAAGCCCAGGAGCCCGGCGGCGGCAGCCACAGCGAGGCCGAGAGTGAGGATGCCGCGTGCGAACTCCGACACGATGAGTAGAGTGCGGCGGCGATAGCGGTCGATCACCACGCCGAGCGGGAGGGCGAGGACGAGAAAGGGCAACCATTGCGCCGCCCCCAGGACGCCGAGGTCGACGGACGAGACGTGGAGGACCGTCACCGCGATCAGCGGGACGGCGAACTCCCGCACCTGGTCTCCGATGACCGACGTGCCCTGCGCGAACCAGAAGAGTCCGAAGTCATGCCGCCAACGGGGACGCTCGCGCTTGCTAATGGGTGATGACGTGTTCACCCGTTCAGGATGCCGCATTCATAATGCTTTGACAACCCCAGGTGCATTAGAATCGAGTCATGGATGCCATCCGCGAGCGACGCGCTGCGTTCTCTCAGATCGCCGGTCACCCTGCCCTCGATCTGGTGAACACGGTCGAATGGCGTCTCTCTGAAGCTCGTTTCGAGGAAGATCTCGTGGACTACGACGACGTCGTCCGTTGGTCGCGGCAACTCGCGCTTGTGAGTGACGACGAAGCTGACGCTCTCGAGACACTCGAATCGCGGTCTGCGGCGGACGCCGCGAAAGAGGCCGCCAACGTGCGAGCACTCCGCGAAGCGATCTACCAAACGCTCTTCCACACCGATGACGCGACGGCGGTCACGGACGAGTACCGCGACGCCGTGAATGAGGGGCGACTGAGCCGGATCGATGATGAATGGACGTGGGAGTTCCTCGTCGACCTCGCTCTTCCGCGTCGTCGGATCGCGCTCGCGGCGTTCGACCTGTTCGGCCGCGACGACCTGTCGCGGCTGGGGCAGTGCCGAGATGCGGAGTGCGGATGGGTCTTCCTCGACACCTCCCCGCGCCACAATCGCCGGTGGTGCGTGTCCGCGGACTGCGGCAACCGGAACCGCGTGCGCGAATACTACGAGCGGAGCAAGACGGCGCCGTGACTGTGTGGCGGGATGCAGAGGGGCGCCTCACCGTCCTCGCCCCGTGCGATCGTCGCGGCGAGTGGACGATGCCGTTCTTCTGAGCGGACCGCGACGATCAGCGCTGCGAATCGGGCAGGGCGCCGCCGGAGCCGGCCAGCGACTCCAACGCCGTCATCGTCCGTTCGAGCCCGAAACGATACGCGTGGTCCGGGTCATGAGCGCTGGCGTGGGCAGCGCCGGCCGCCGAACCGATGCGAGCAGCGAGGGGGTAGCGCTCTGCGGTGATCATCTCTGAGAGGAGGGCCCCCGCCTTGTCCCACCACTGCTGATCGTCTTCACCCCCGACGGATGCCTGGCGTCCGCTTTCGATGTCGCGGGCCGCATTTCGCACGAAGCCGAGGAGGAACGTGAGCGCGTCATCCGTCTCGAGATCGCTCAGACCGGAACCGCGGAAAGCGGTCAGCTCGTATTCGTACTTCGCCATCTGCCCGGGGCCCAGCGGTGGGCGGAGTGTGGACAGCTGAGCGGCCCAGGGGTGCCGCCGGTAGAGATCGAGATTGCCGTCGGCGACGGCACGGACTCGAACGGGCCACGGCTCCCCGGCGAAGGGGGGTCGCGGCATCTTCGCGAAAGCATCGTCGAGGATGAGATCGAGGACCTCGGCGCGACCGGGCACGTAGGTGTAGAGACCCATCGGCTTGACGCCCAGCCGTTCCGCCAGACGTCTCATCGTCAGTGCGGCCAGACCATCATCGTCCGCGAGGGTGGTCGCTGCTTCGACGATCGAGTCCAGGTCGAGCGCGCGCTTCGGCCCCCGCCTCGGACTCGACTCCTGTGGAAGATGCCCACGCCAGAGAAGTCGCAACGACGCGGCGGGATCGCCGGAGCTGGTGGCGTCGGTCATCCACCCATTCTGCCGGTTGCCGCGAGGCTGACTCCTCTGGCGTGAGACCTTCATCCCCCGCTGTCGATCACATCTGTTCGTGCCATCCGCCGGCGACCATGGTCTGGAACTTCCAGCCGTCCGCCGTTCGGATGAGCAGATCGCCGTAGCGCATCGCCGTCTCCTCGCCGCCCACGGTGAATGAGGCGTCCGTCACGACGAAGCAGAGCGATGGCGAAAGGAAGATCGGATGCCGGGTCGAGGTCATCTCGCCCCCTCCGTCCGCTCCGACGACCTCTCGCATCTGCGCGATGAATCTCTCGCGGTCGCACGGCGCCGTCACGCCATGCCCCGCCGCGTCATCCGTCACTTCGTTCAGTGGGAACGCGGCCATGTCGGCCATCGCTTCCAGATCGCCCGCTCGAACGAGGTCGTCGTATCGAGCGAACCAATCGAAGATCTCCTGGATCGCAGCGGAGGATGCCGCGCCGTTCTCTGCTGCTCGGGTCACATCGGACATTGAATCTCCTTCTCTCGAGACTAATAACGTACAGGGTACGCGATTATTCCGAGAGAAGGAGGGTTTTTCCGGATCGCCTGGCTGCGCGTCAGTCGAGATGCCGTGCGAGAGCGTCGAGGAGGCCGCGCGTGCCCTCTTCCCGTTGCGGCGCATCGGCCGAGAATTGGTCGAAGAAGACCCCCTGCTCGGTCTGCGTGAGCCGCGTTCCCTCCGGGATCGTCTCGAACTCGAAGGAGACGAGCGATGTCGACATGTGGATGCCGTCGATCCACATGTCGTAGGTCATGACGATGCGGACCTGGTCGACGATGTCGGTGTAGACGCCTTCGTACCGGGAGAGCGGGCCGCCGTGGAAGCGAGCTTCGTCGATGTCGCGTCCGCCCACGCGAAAGTCGAAGGCCCAGGCGGAGCGGTCGAACGCCTCGCCGTCACCGAACCAGTCGCGCTTGCGGTCTTCCTCCGCGAATGCCCGCCAGACGTTCCCCACCGGAGCGGGGTAGTCGCGGGTGAGCGTGAAGTCGGCATGTGCGAGTCGGCGATCGTGTGTCATGGCCGCGTCCTATCGGGTGAAGGTGAGATGGATCGTGCCGCTCTCGGCGACCTCGGTCGTCACGGTGTGCGTGCGCTCCAGGCCGCGGAGGTCTGCCCATACCGGGTTGCCTCGACCCAGAATGATCGGCGCGATCCCCACGTGCAGCTCATCGACGAGACCGGCGCGGAGAAATGCCCGAGCTGTGCGGATGCCGCCGCCCACGCGCACATCGAGACCGTCGGCCGCGTCGGTCGCCTCGCGGAGGACATCCTCGATCTCTCCGCTTCGGAAATGGAAGGTGGTCCCCCCGTTCATGGAGATGGGCGGCCGGGGCGCCGAATGCGTCAACACGTAGACGGGGTAGCCGAACGGCGGCTCATCTCCCCACCACCCCGTCCATCCGTCTTCAGGATGCGTGTGCAGGCCGAACATCGCCGCCCCCATGATCTCCGCCCCGATGCCTTCGAACGAGGCTCGTGCGTAGGCGTCGTCGATTCCGCTCGAGCCGGCGCCGCTGCTGTCGCCGAAGACCTTCTCCCGGAACGTGCGCGTTTTCGCGTAGGCGGCCGTCAGAGCATCCCAGTCCTCGCCCATCGGGTTGTCGACAGCAGGGTCGGGGGCGGCGGTGAAGCCGTCGAGCGACGAGAAAAGGTCGATGCGAACGCGAGTCATGTCAGATCTCCTCGAAGGATGAGCGGGAAAGATGGATGCCGAGTCGGTCTGCCCGGGTCTCGGCCGGCGTGCGTTGCTGATCGAGCCACAGATGCAGCACGTCCAGTGCCCCGGGCCGCAGGCTCACGGTGCGCACCCGACCTTGCTTGTGTGACGTGACCACGCCGGCGTCCTCGAGAATGCGGAGGTGCTGGAGCAGCGAAGGCAATGCCATCGACAACGGGCGCAGCAGTTCTGACACGACGGCCGGTGACTTCGCGAGCCGCTCCACCACAGCCCGCCGCGTCGGATCCGCGAGTGCGCGCAAC
The DNA here is from genome assembly GCF_003626735.1 of Microbacterium sp. CGR2. Lineage (NCBI taxonomy): Bacteria > Bacillati > Actinomycetota > Actinomycetes > Micrococcales > Microbacteriaceae > Microbacterium > Microbacterium sp. CGR2. The sequence goes on from NZ_RBHX01000001.1 coordinate 1,106,156, forward strand.
AGCGCATCCACATCGTCCAAATAGTTAGGCATTTGCCTATCTATTCACCGATTCGCCACTCTGTCAAGAGGTCGGGCCCGGAGAGCTACTTCACACTTCCGGCGGTCAGCCCGCCGACGAGCCGCTTCTCGATGAGCATGAACAGGACGACGACCGGCAGGATGGCCACGATCGACACACCGAACACGTACTGCCAGCTCGTGTCGTACTGGCCGACGAACTTCGTCAGCGCCACCGACAGCGGCTGATTCTTGTCGGTCGACAGGATCACGAGGGATGCCGCGAACTCGTTCCAGCAGGCGACGAAGGTGAACACGATCGCGGTGACGATCCCCGGCCACACGAGCGGCAGGTTGATCTTGAACAGCACGGTGAAGCGTCCGGCGCCGTCGATCTGCGCGGCCTCGTCGACCTCCTTGGGGATGCCGGCGAAGAAGGAATGCATGATCCAGACCGCGAAGGACAGGTTGAACGCGGCGTTGATGAAGATCATCGCGACCCACGTGTCGCTGAGGCCCAGCACGGTGAACTGGCGGAACAGGCCCGAGGTCAGCACTGCCGGCTGCAGCATCTGCGTGACGATCACGTGGAAGAGGAACACCATCCGGCCGGGGAACTTGAAGCGGGCCGTGTAGTACGCGGCCGGCAGCGACACAGCCAGGACGAGCAGGGTCGCGAAGACCGAGATGACGATCGTCGAGATGAGGTTGTACGGCAGCGGCGTCTCCGGCGTCGACCACATCGAGAAGTAGTTCTCCCAGTGCCACTCGGTGGGGAGATATGTCGGGTCGACGGAGCGGATCTGCGGTTTCGTCTTCACGGAGCCGAAGAACATGATCAGGTACGGCAGGACGAAGATCGCCAGCACCAGGAACCCGGCGGCCATGCGAAGGATGACGCGGGGCAGGGTCACCTGGTCTTCGGTGTAGCGGCGCTTGCGGCCGCGGATGCGCGGGGCGCTGTCGGCGCCGGCGGTGGTCACGAGGGCGGTCTCGGTGACGGTCACGATCAGACCTCCTTCATGGGCTTGACGGTCTTGACGTAGATGGCGACGATCACGATCACGATGAGGAAGGCGACGACCGACAGCGCGCTGGCGACGTCCACCTTCTTCTGCAGTTCGATGTATTTGAAGATCATCGTCATGATCGTGTCGGCGCCGTAGCCCGGGATCGAGCCGGTCATCACCTTGAGGATCGGGAGCGAGTTGAAGACGTTGATGATGTTGATGAGGATCGCGACGGCCAGGGCGCTGCGCAACTGCGGCAGCACGATCGACCAGTAGGTGCGCGCGGGGCCGGCGCCGTCCATCTTCGCGGCCTCGATCGCGTCCGCGGGCACCGATTGGAGCCCGGCGAGGATCGTGTACGTCGTGAACGGCAGCGACACGAAGATCGCGATCACGATCGACCAGATGAACGCGGTCGTCGGGTTCTTGGTCCACCCGTAGCCGACGGCGTCGTCCGACAGACCGATGTCGTAGAGGAATTTGTTGAAGACCCCGAAGTACGGCTCGAGGCTGTAGTAGAAGACCATCGTGGTCATGACGACGGATGCCGCCCACGGCACGATCACGGCCATCCGGACGATCTGCCGCCCGGGGAAGGCCTTGTTCAGGATCTGTGCGAGCCCGAGCGAGATCACGACCGTGAACAGCACGACCGAGACGACCCAGACGATCGTTCGGAAGAAGATCGGCCAGAACTCCGCGAAGCCGAACACCGTGGCGAAGTTGTCGAACCCGACCGAACCCTTGTCGAGGCCCGAGAGGGAGATGTCGCGGGTGGAGTTGTAGAACATCACTCCGGCGGGGAACAGCACCACCCCGATGATGAGCAGCAGTGCGGGTGCGATCCAGGGCAGGGCCTCGAGGAGGTCCTTTCCCCTGGAACGGCCGCGAACGGCTGGTGCGGTGCTCGGAGTGCGGGGGCGGCCGGTGGAGGCCGCCCCCTCAAGGTTCGAGAACTGTGTCGTCTGGCTCATGGTGTACTCGAACCTCTCCGATCAGCGGGCTCAGCCCGCGTCGACCTGCGCCTGGATCTGCGTCAGAACCTCAGCCGCCGGCTTGTCCTGAATCTGACCGAACAGCGACTTGAACGCACCGTCCGTGGCAGACCACTGGGCGTTCGTCGACGGGTAGAACTGGGCGTCGGGCAGCACGTCGAGGAACGGCTTGAGGGCCTCCTCGCCGGCGAGCTCCTCGGAACCCGACTTCGTGACGGGCAGGAAGCCCTCGGCCTGCACCCACGGCACGTAGACGTCGGCGGAGTAGAAGTAGTCGAAGAAGGTCGTGATCGCCTCGGCCTTGTCGCCGTCGTTCTGGAACGCCATCAGCTGGTCGGCGACACCGAGGGTGAACGGCTCGCCGTCCTTCGTCGGGATCGGAACGATGGAGTAATCCAGCTCCGGGTTGCCCTCTTCGATCTGGCCCACCGTCGGCGGGAGGCCGACCTGCATGCCGATCTTGCCCTGGATGAAGATGTCCATCAGCGGTGAACGCTGCGTGGAGCCGGGGTCGCCCTGCGTCGCGCCGGCGTCGATCATCTTCTTGATCTGCTCGGCGCCCACCAGGTTCTCCGGGGTGTCGATGGTGATCTCGGACTCATCGCCGAAGGATCCGCCGCCGCCCCACAGCCAGACGGCTGCCTCGGCCTGCGCCTCCTCCGAGCCGAGCGGCATGCCGTAGCCGGCGACGCCTCCGCCGAGCTCGGAGACCTTGGTGGCGGCATCCAGCAGCTCGTCCCAGTTCGTCGGAGCCTCGACACCGGCCTGCTCGAGCAGGGCGTTGTTGACGAACAGCGCACGGGCCGATGCGATGAAGGGCAGTGCGTAGGTGGTGCCCTCGAGCTGCTCGTTCTTGATGAACGACTCCTGGAAGTCGGAGAAGGTCTCCGGGCTGGTGACCTCTTCGACGTCATAGAGCAGCTCGTCGGCGGCGAAGCCGGCGAAGGGGCCGCCGTTGTAGATGTCGGGGGCCTCGCCCGCCTGGACCTTCGTGGAGACGACCTTCTCGAGGTTGTCCCAGGACTGCACCTCGAGGTTGACCTTGATGTCGGGGTTCGCCTCTTCGAACCCTTCGATCACGTCTTCCCACAGGCCCTTGGTCTGGTCGGAGTAGCTGGGGACGAGCAGGTCGAGTGTGGTCGAACCTTCCGCGTCGCCGCTGTCGCCCGACGATCCTCCGAACCCGCACGAAGCGAGCGAGAGCGTGGCGACGGCCGCGATGGCGGCGGTGCCGAACCGCAGTGACTTCTTCATGTGTATTGCATTCCTCACTGTGAGTCCGCTCCGTCAGGCGTGGATCGTCTGGGGGCGGGGTGGTGCACAGTCGCAACAACGTCACGCGACAGTGCGTGGTGATCGATTCGCCAAGGCGGCAGCCGCGATCGTCTGAGTCGGGACCCAGGGCTCCTGCGAAGATCGGAATCGACGCAGGGATGGAACTCGTTAGATTATTTGTCAGGAGAACAAACTAATCAAGGTAGATCGCACCTCGATGTCTACGAACGCCATACTATGATCGACCAAGCATCTAAACAATCACAAGTATGCAACTTCTCGCCAGGAAGGCACACTCTCATGACCGAATCGCTCCCCGGCGCACACATGCGCGAAGAACTCAACTCGCAGCCCCAGAGCTGGGCGACAGCAGCAGACCTGAAGGCAGAGCAGGCGCTGCTGCCCCAGCCCGGCGCCCGTGTCGCCGTCGTCGGCTGCGGCACGTCGTGGTTCATGGCGCAGTCCTACGCCGCGCTGCGTGAGAGCACCGGCCACGGTGAGACCGACGCGTTCGCGGCATCCGAAGCCTTCATCGACCGCGGCTACGACGCTGTCGTCGCTCTCACCCGTTCGGGGACGACCACCGAAGTGCTCGAACTCGTCGAGCGGATCAAGGGGCGCATCCCGACGATCGGCGTGATCGGTGACGCGACCTCTCCGCTGGTCTCGCTCGTCGACGAGGCTGTGCTGCTGCCGTTCGCCGACGAGCAGTCCGTCGTCCAGACGCGCTTCGCCACGACGGCGCTCGCCCTTTTCCGCGCCTCACTCGGCGAAGATCTCTCCGCGGCGATCGCAGACGCTGCCGCGGTGCTCACCGAGCCCGGCGACGACGAACTGCGCGACGCGGAGCAGTACACCTTCCTCGGTCGCGGCTGGACCATCGGACTCGCTCACGAGGCCGCCTTGAAGCTGCGCGAATCGTCGCAGTCGTGGACCGAGTCGTACCCGTCGATGGACTACCGACACGGTCCGATCGCGATCGGGGCGCCCGGCCGAGTGACCTGGCAGTTCGGGGCAGCGCCGGAAGGCCTCGCCGCACAGGTCCAAGCCACCGGGGCCCGGTTCGAGCAGCGAACGATCGATCCGATGGCCGACCTCGTGCGCCTGCATCGTCTCGCTCTCGATCGTGCCGTAGCCCGCGGCCTCGATCCCGATCAGCCCCGCAACCTGACACGATCCGTCATTCTGGACGCGTGACGGCGACCACCGAGCGGAATCGATGATGACCGGACCTGAGGGCGCTGCATCCGTGCCCGACATCGCACGTGACGCTGCAGGCGACGCGCTCGCCGCTGTGCGACCGCTCGGTGCCGGCGCGCCCGTGCTGGCGTTCGACGTGGGCGGCACCGATATCAAGTCCGCCCTCTTCGACGCGGACGGCCGCGCTCTGGGTCTGCGCCGGACGCCCACGCCGACCGCCGACGGCGACCGCACCGAAGTGCTCCTCGACCGTCTCGAGATCCTCGCCGCAGAACTCCGTGCGGCGCATCCCGACGTGGTGCCGGGCGCGGCGGGACTGGTCGTTCCCGGGATCGTCGACGCGGATGCCGGGCTCGGGGTGTTTGCGAGCAACCTGGGCTGGCACGACTCCCCGCTGCGCGATCTCGCCAGTGCCCGACTCGGCCTCCCGGTGGCGTTCGACCACGACGTGCGCGCGGCGAGCTGGGCCGAACGCCGGCTCGGCGGCGCCCGCGACTACGCCGACGCCGTCGTGCTGGTGATCGGAACGGGCATCGCCGGAGCGCTCCTCGTCGGCGGCGTGCCCTACACCGCCGGAGGATACGCCGGCGAGATCGGACATTCCCCGATCGCCGACGGCCCCCAGTGTGCGTGTGGCGCGCGCGGGTGCCTCGAGGTGGTCGCCTCAGCCGGTGCGATCGCCCGACGCTATGCCGACGCGACGGGCGTGGTGCCCGACGGCGCGAAAGACGTCATCGCGCGGGCGGTTGCCGGTGACCCGGTCGCCGGCGAGATCTGGGACTCCGCTCTCGACGCCCTGACTCTGTCGCTCGCCCAGCTCACCGCCGTCGTCGCCCCCGAGGCCGTGGTGATCGGCGGTGGACTCTCGCGCGCGGGCGGTGCGCTGTTCGACGAGTTGCGCACTCGGCTCGCCGCACGGCTCAGCTTCCACCGCCTGCCTGTGCTGGTCCCCGCAGAACTCTCCGGCAACGCCGGCCTGCTCGGCGCTGCGCTCCGCGCACGGGAGGTCGCGTGATCCTCACCGTCACCCTCAACCCTGCGCTCGATCTCACCTGGCACGTTGATCGCCTGGTCGAGGGCGGCACTCACCGAGCGGATGCCGGAGCTGCGCGCGCCGGCGGCAAAGGCCTGAACGTGGCGCGCGTCGCGCACGCCGAGCGCGCGGAAGTGCTCGCGATCACCACGGCGGGCGGTCGTGTGGGCGACGAGTTCGCCGAGGAGCTGGGAGCGAGCGGTGTGCCCCATGCGCTGATCCCCGTTGTCGCCGAGACCCGCCGCAGCATCGCGATCGTCGACGAGGCCCGTGGCGACACGACGATCGTCAACGAGCGGGGGGCGAACCCGGACGACGCCGAGTGGGCCGCCCTGTTTGCCGAGGTCGTCGATCGCCTGCCGACCGCCGGCGTGCTCGTCATCTCCGGCAGCGTCCCCCCGGGCGCGCCCGACGCGCTGCTGCCCATGCTGATCGCGGTGGGCAGGGATGCCGACATCCCCGTGCTCGTCGACACCTCTGGTCCGGCGCTGCTGCGCGCCGCGGATGCCGGAGCAGCGGTCCTCAAGCCGAACGCGGCCGAACTCGCCGACGCCACCGGTATCGCCGACCCTGTCGAGGGAGCGCGGTCGCTGATCGGCCGCGGGGCCGAACTCGTGCTGCTGTCGCTCGGAGCGGACGGCATGCTCGCCGTGACGGCATCCGCCCTGGTCCATGCTCGCCTCGCCGAGCCGCTCGCCGGCAATCCGACCGGTGCGGGTGATGCCGCCGTGGCTGCGTGCGCGGTGCAGTACGCCGCGGGGGTGCGCGACCCTGAGCAGATCCTCCGGCGGGCCACCGCATGGTCGGCCGCTGCCGTCCTGATGCCCCTGGCCGGCGACATCTCGCCGCGGTGGACCGAGCTCGAACAGAACCTCCTCGTCTCTCATCCTGATCCTGCGTCGTACGGATCAGCGTCTCGGAAGGATCCTTCGTGACCCTCGTCTCCGCTCGTGACCTCGTCTCCGCCGCATCCGCCGCCGGAACGGGCATCGGCGCATTCAACGTGATCCACCTCGAGACCGCCGAGGCGCTCGTGCGGGCGTCGGCGCTCGCGCAGTTGCCGGTGATCATGCAGATCTCTCAGAACTGCGCGGACTATCACGGCGCTCTGGAGCCGATCGCCCTGGCGACCCTGGCCGTGGCGCGGAGGGCTGCGACGCCGGTCGCGGTGCACCTCGACCACGCCGAGCGACCGGAACTGGTCGACGAGGCCATCGCCCTGGGGTTCGGCTCCGTCATGTTCGACGGCGGCGCCCTTCCCTACGACGAGAACGTGGCGATGACGGCGGCGGTCGCCGCTCGTGCGCACGCAGCCGGCGTGTACGTCGAGGGTGAGCTCGGCGAGGTCGGCGGAAAAGACGGCGCGCATGCGCCGGGCGTGCGGACCGACCCCGCGGAGGCGCGGGAGTTCGTGAGCGCGACGGGTGTCGACGCTCTCGCGGTGGCCGTCGGTTCCTCGCACGCGATGACGGACCGCTCGGCGTCTCTCGATCTCGACCTCATCACGAGACTGCACGAAGCCCTGACGGTGCCGCTCGTCCTGCACGGCTCGTCAGGCGTTCCGGACGCGGTGATCGCCGATGCCGTCCGTGCGGGGATGACGAAGATCAACGTCTCCACGCACCTGAACGGGTTCTTCACCCGCGCGATCCGCGAGAAGCTCGCCGCTGAGGAGTCTCTGGTCGATTCGCGGAAGTATCTTTCGCCGGCTCGCGAGGCGCTGGCTGACGAGGCGGCGCGGATGCTCCGTCTGTTCGCCCTCGCTAACGTCGATGCGGTGGCCGGTGCCGGGCCGGCGGCGACCGACGCGGTGTCGCGGTGAAGCGCGCGGCGCGGCTGAACGCGATCCTCGACTTCCTCGCTGCGACCGGCGAGGTCACGGTCGATCAACTCGTCGAGCAGTTCGGCGCCTCCGCAGCGACCACCCGCCGCGACCTCGACACCCTCGCCGAGCAGCGGCTGCTCACACGCACACACGGCGGGGCGGTGGCACAGACCGTCGCGTACGAACTGCCCATCCGCTACAAGAGCCACCTGAGAACCCACGAGAAGGCGAGCATCGCCCAGGTCGCCGCCTCGCTCGTCGAGCCGGGCATGGTGGTCGGGCTGTCGGGCGGAACGACGACGACCGCCATCGCCGCCGCGCTCGCCGCGCGCGACGATCTGGCCGCACACATCGGGATCACGGTCGTGACGAACGCGGTGAACATCGCGGCGCAGCTCGCCACCCGCCCCGACATCAAGGTCGTCGTCACCGGAGGTGTCATCCATTCGCGCAGTTACGAACTGGTCGGACCGTTCGTCGAACAGCTGCTGAGGGGCGTGCGTCTGGACATCTCCTTCATCGGCGTGAACGGGATGGATGCTGCGGCCGGCGCCACCACCCAGGACGAGCGCGAAGCTGCGGTGAACCGGATGATGGCAGAGCGCGCCCGCCGTGCAGTGGTCGTCACCGACGGCAGCAAGCTCGGCGTCGTGGCCTTCGCATCCGTCGGTGGCGTAGAGCTCTTTCCGACCGTCATCACCGACGAGAAAGCGGATGCCGCCGCTGTCGCCGCGCTGCGCGAAGCCGGGCACGAGGTTGTTCTGGCCTGAGACGGTCTCTGACGCTGACCGGTGTGCGAGGCCACAAACGCATCCGGGACGGGCCTGCGGTCGAGTGCAAGGTCAGAAACGCATCGCGGAAGGCTCTTGGCGAAGCGTTTGTGACCCCGCACCTTGCGCGGCAGCGTGTGTCTGGCGGAGCACTGCCTTCTGCGTGAACGCCGCGGCGGTCGCGCACGTTACGGCACCGACCATCGCCAGCGCGAAGCTGACGAGACCGAGAAGGACCGCGATCGCGAGATGGAGTGCGATGCAAGCCCAGAGCGCGTAGCGCTGCATCTTGGTCGAGCCGAGCAAAAGTATCGCGATGGCGGCTTCCAAGGCGATGGTGCCCCACGTAAGGGTGGCACTGATTGCGGGCACGCCGGTGAGGAAGCGAGCAAGCTCGCCGAGAGGCCCCACTGCACCGAAAAACTCCATACGGACGACGTAGTACAGCGCCGTCCCGTCGCTCCATTGTTCGACGGGTAGCTTGGCGAGGGCGCTATTGATATACACGTAAGGCATCTGTATGCGCAAACCCCACAGTGCTGCCCAAGCGATCGCGTTAAGGACAGGAGAGGGGGTATGGGCTCGTCGCCTCCACGCGAACCATCGGCCGTCAGCTACGGAGACAATCGCAATCCAGAAAGTTGCGACTATGAGTATCGCCTCACCGCCCTCAGGCAGGTCGATGACCATCCCGATACTGAGGGCGATGTACCAATGCATCCAGCTGAGATAGCGGGGCGCGAGCCCCGCACCGATGGCGACGAGTAGAACCGCTAATACCCAGCGGACAGGCTCGGTCTCCGCCCAACAAAAGGCAGACTACCCACGCAACGGCTGATCGCATTTAGCGAGGGGAGGCTCTGACCCCACCGGGACAAACATCGCGCTGGTATGGGTGGTCAGCAAGAGCGATAGTTGGGATAGCGCGAGCACCGCGCGCCCGACGGCGAACCATCGTGTGCGCGCATCTAAGCGCGCTACAGCGGCATCGATGCGCGCGATGACACCTCTCATGAGCAGCCGACTTGGAGATGTGCGACACGGGACTCTTGACGCCAGCCGACGTAGTCGTCGCGGAACTGCCAGGGGACGGGCCGGGTCTCGGCGAGCAGGATGGATCCGCAAACCGTGGGATGAGGAGCAGGCGTATCGACGAACGTCGGAGACAACTTGGCAGCCTCCACGAGGCAATCCTCGCCCTCGAGTAGCTCGTCACAGTCGACCCAGTCAAGGATGCCTAGCCCCAGGCTCGCAAGCTCGGGTCCTTGCGCTCGCTGGCTTCGCCCGATCCGAAGAGGTTCTCGACCCGCGCGTTCGGGAACAGCATCGCGCTGGCGATGGCCTCATCATCGACCACAGCGTAGACATGGAACTCTGGATCGTTTGGAGGCTTGGTGAAGAACGCCCACCCCTGTGGCATGAAGCCCCTGAAGACTAACCTCAGCGCGGATCCATCGCGGAGCGAGAGTACGTTGCTCGGCATGCCAACAAAGATGGCGATGGCAAGCACTGCACCGACCGTCACTAGGCCGATCAAGCCAACTACTCCACTCAGGTGAGACTGCGTGAACACTCGCCGAGTCCGCAACGCAAACGAATCGACGTCAGCCAATGGCGCTGCTGATCTGATCGACGACGTTGTCCTGCTCGAGGGTGGAGAATCCGCCTTCCATCGAGGGAAGATAGACGGCGACGATCACCGTTACGGCAGCGCCGAGATGGAAGCCTGCGACCGCGGCGAAGACAACTGCCCATCCACCAGCAGCGACGGCGGTCACGGCCGCAAGCCAGGTTTCGGTGACCGCCCACGTGCTCCCCAGCGGTTGGACGCCTGGACCGCGCTGTTCCACCTCTGTCGCGGCATTCGCGTACAGATCCGACACGTACCGGTTGAACGTGTCGGCAAACAGGGCCAGGCCAGCATCGACACGGGCGGGGTCCCCTGTCTGAACGGCTTTCGTCACCTTTGTGGAAGTCTCTGGCTCTCAGCGACCGCCGGGGCGACGGATGCCAGGGCCAAAGCGAATGCCCCCGTCATCGCAACTACTGCATGCTTAATCCGCTTCATTGGTTACGTCTCTCTGTTTGTGATTGTCGTGGCCGGTACCAGTTGCCCTCGCAGCCCGGTTGGCAACGATGCCGCTGATTATTAGGCAGGCAAGGACGGAGGCGAAGCCTCCCAAGGTGATGACGATGACAGCGGGATTGGAAGCTTCCGCACCCATGAAACCGAGGGACGCCAATGCCAAGCCGAAAACGGTCGCCGCGATTGCCGAAGACCACACCCACGGGACTGGAGCTATATGCCCGCGAGACCACGCCTCATCGGAGGCGAGCGTCGCGCGGGTACGAATACCCAAGGCGCGATTGCGGTCGAAGGACTCGTTCTTCATCGCACGACTCATGGAACCGAAGATAACCGCCGTGAGAAAAAATCCTGCTGCGATAACGAAAAGGGTGTCTGTCACCCTTCAGCCCTTGCGTACTTCATCACTCAGGCGCCGTCGAGGAGCGACATGGGAACCATCGATCTCTGATGTGATCGCGCCTTCGAGCGCTTGCAGCACTCGCGATAAGCCCTAAGGGCTCTCGAAACGATTTTCATGACACGTGATGACACTGCACACAACCCCCTGAACTGCCTAGTACGTAAGGGTTCCACGGATCCTCACCCAGGTCCAGAAAGTGCACCTTCTATTCGTGGAGCGTTGCTCCGCGAGCGTGGTTTAGGCGCTGCTCTCTTTTGATTAGGGTCAGGGTCAGCGCGGTGGGAAACTATCACGTGCTCACGCCAATATGGCAATATAACGCGCGATATCCGCCGCCCCGCAGGCGCTCCGAGATTTGAGCCGGGACGGCCACGCGGCTTGAACACCAATTTGTGGGCTGTCCTTCACGGGTGCGACGGAGCCCCCCTAGGGCCCCGGCGTCCCCAGATCGCCGAGGCCCTGCGAGAGTGCCGCGGCCTCCCAGCCGCAGCACCCTCGGAGCAGATGGTGTCCGTGTCGTATCCGTGCTCCCCAGCGGACGGATTCCCCAGAACGACTGCGCCTCCCTCGCACCTCACGCCTTCGAGGCCCTTCGCATGACACCTTCCGAAGAACAGGAGGGGGAAGCATCCGTTCTGATACATCGAAGGGAAAAACGGCTCAGAATCCGTTCCCGTGAGTCTGGAACGGCGCACGGAGTCCGGTGCGAGCGGATGCCGCGCTCAGAGCGACCGCCGGCTCGACTCCTCGGGCGAGATCGGCATGCACGGCGCTGAGCAGTTCGCACGCGATGTCGTCGGGCACCGCGACGGGGGCGGCGATGACGCACTCCGCGCCGGCATGCAGCCACACTCTTGTCATGCCGAGTGCTTCCTCACCCCAGCGCACCGACGAACGGCCCAACTCGCAGGCGGACAGGATGACGACCTCGGGAACCCGCGGAATGAGGTCGACGTCGTAGCCGAAAAGCGTGCCGTCGACGAGCTCGAAGCCCGAGAACAGCGGGTTGTCCACCGCGTGCCTCCCGTGGGCGGCGATATGCAGCACGTCGGTGTCTGTCGCGAGGGCCGTCACCGCCGCGACCGTGGCGTCCTGCCCTTCGAGGATCTGCGGCGCAGCCGCTCTCCCGCCCCAGGCTTCCGCCGCGCGCCGCACCTCCTCAGACGCCCGGGCCACCCGGGGCCCTGCGGCCAAACCGACGACGCGGGTGCTCGACCCGCTTCGGCGTCGTCCGGAAAGCCACCGCGAGACGGAGGCGGCGAGGGTGAAGGGCGTGCCGGCCATGCCGGGCAGCATCGACCACGGCACACCACCCAACGCACCCGGCACCGTGATCACCACGCGTCCGGCAGCGGGGGCAGCGAGACGAGCCGGCGCGAGCAGGTCGGCGTCGAGGAGCCGCAACCGCGCATCGAGTGCCTTCTCGGTCACCAGCCCCATCTGCCCGCCGCGGGTGAGGGCGGCCATGTCGAGATCGGCGCGCAGTCCGTCGAGCCCTGCTTCGACCCGCGGCCACGACAGGTCGACGATCGTCGCTCCGGAAGCCGTCACCACCACGCAGTGCAGCGCCGACCCGGTGAACACGTACGACAGCACCGCTGTGTCGGGATCGAGCTGCACCATGGTGTCGCGCAGGCCGAAGCGGTCACGCGTACCGCCCGAACCGGTCGTCGCCCACTGACGTTCACGAACGCGATCACGGAGGGTGCGCACTCGGGCGTCGGTCGTCCAATCCTGGCCGGCGAGCTCGGCGCGCAGCATCCGCAGTTCGGCCAGGTCGTCGGCCAGAGATTCGTCATGCGGCGGACGCACGGGCGCCACCTGCTGGCTGAGGTGTCGGGCGCGCTCAGACCATTCGAACAGGATCGCGGGGTCGCGCAGCCGCGCAGCGGCTGCCAACCCGGCGAACATCAGCTGACTGCCGTGCATCGCGACGGACGCCTGCAGGTCGAGTGCGCCGAAGGATCGCTGCCAGGCGGCCAGGAGGTCGAGCCCCTCGGCCGTGGCACGCAGCGCCTCGCGGTGCCGTCCCGAAGCGGCGGCCCGCGCGGCCCGCACTTCGTGGGCCCGCAAACGCAACGGCGTCGGCGCGGACTCGTCGATCCGCGGCATGCGGCCCGTGCCGTCGCGCCGGGCACTGAGCCGCAGAGCCATGGCCTCGGTGCGGAAGCCACGGCGTTCGAGGACCTTCGCGACATGCGCGAACGCGTCGGCGTCAACGCGGCTCCGGGGGCGAGCCTGCTGCTGCGCCTCCAGACGGACAGCATCGGCTCGCGCCGCCCAGCCGTCGTTGCCGAGAGCCGCGAACCGTCGGGCAGCAGCGCGCGCGGTGCGCTCCGCGGCCGCGGAGTCATGGCGCAGCAGGGAACGGGCGAGATGGAACTCCGCTTCGGCTCGCGCCTGCCGCATGCGCTGCGCCCCGAACTGTGTGGCGACCTGGCCGAGCAGCGCCTCGGCTTCGGTGGTGAGGCCCGCATCGCGGAGCACCTCGGCCCGGTCGAGGTCGCTGATCGCGGCGGCCAGATCGCTGCTCGCGGCGAGCGTCGGTCGAGAACGGGTCATGAGCGAGAGTGCGGTCACGAGGTCGCCACCCAGCAATGCCGCGTAGCCGAGATTGTGCGTGGCCTCGGCGAGCGGCCCCTCGTCACCCGCCGCCTCGTAGACGGCGACCGCGCGCCGGAGATCCTCGATGCAGGCGTCGAGCTCGTGCCGCTGCATCCGCACGACCGACCTGTTCATCAGGCAGTTCGCCAGCTCGGTCGTGTCCTCGCTGGCCGCCGCGAGCGCGTCGACGGCCCGGGTGAGCATCGTCTCGGCTTCTTCCAGCCGCCCTCCGTGCATGAGGAGGGTGCCGAGCTGGCCGCTGAGGAGTGCCACCGTCTCGCGCAGCAGGCCCGCACGGCGGAGCGCCGTCCGGCAGAGACGTTCGGCCGCGGCGGGTTGACCGGTCTGCGCGAGCACGTAGGCGGCGGTGCCGTCGATGCGGGCGCGCAGGTCGGCGTCGTCGGTACGAGCGGATGCCGCATCCAACGCGCGTCTCGCCTGCGTGAACCGTCGTGCATTCGCCGCTTCGACGCCGCGCCGGTGCAACTCGATCGCGGCCAGGGGCATTCGACCAGGATGCCGTGCGCCAAGGCTCCGGGGAAGAGCGGGGACCCTCCGGCATCCGCGCCGGCGTCCAGGGGCTCGTCCGCCTTCGGGGCACAGATGTCGGAAGAAAGTACAGATGCCGGGAGACACGCCGCGTTTCGGGCCGACATCCGTCCGTCAACCCGACAAGTGCGCGGTGTGTGCCCGTCAGCAGACCCGAGACCGCTGGGCGGCAGCCGTCAGCTGCGGTCGACCGGCGTGGGCAGTGTCGTGAGCACGGCCGCGACGGCCTTGGCCGCGGCATCCGCCTTCACGCCCTCCGTCGGCACCGGCCCGAGTTGCGCGGCGATCCGCCCGGCGACATACGGGGCGGCGAACGACGTGCCGCTCCACACCGCGAAGCCCCCGCGGTAGTCGTCCGGGTCGAGGGTCTCGCGGCGAAGGCCGTCGAGGTCGGCCCGCGTCGCCGCCTGATCGCCACCGACGAATGCGGGTGATGTGCTCACCACGGCCGCACCCGGAGCATAGGTCTGCACCCACGGTCCGACGTTCGAGAACAGCGCGACCGACCGTGCCGACGGATTCAGCGCACCCACCGAGATGTGCGGCGCGGCGGTGTCGGGCCGGATGCCGTTGTCGGCTCCCGGCCATGGCCACAGCGACGCCGGGAACGAGGGCCGGTCGATGGCGTCGTTGCCTGCCGAGCAGACGACGACACAACCGAGCTCCCGGGCTTTGGCGAGCAGGGCGAACAGGGTCAGGCTGAACAGGCCGTCGGTCGGCGTCTCGTGGTAGTAGCCGAGCGAGAGACTCAGCACGTCGATCGGGAACCCGGTCTTGGGGTTCTCGCGATGACGACGCAGCAACTCCACGACCTGGCCCACCGTGCGCAGCAGAGTGCTCTCGTCGATCACACCGAGCGCGCCGGCGACACGCACCGAGAGGATGTCGGCATCCGGGGCCGCCTGGCGGACGATGCCCGCGATGAAGGTGCCGTGCCCGGCGACCGCATCGATCTCGCCGTCGAGCTGACCGTACAGATCGGGATAGCGTTCCGGGTCGGCGTCGTCGGTGAGGCCGACCGGAACGCCGTCGAGCTCGATGTGGCGGGTGACGACGTCGGCCGGCAACCAGGCGTGTTCCCCGCAGCCGGTGTCGAGGACGGCGACGACCGGCCGTCGTCCGCGCTTCGGCGCCGGTCCGCGCTGAGGTGCCGGTCCCAGCCAGCTGACCGGCTGCCGCGCTCCGCGTCCGGGTTCGAGATAGTCTTCGCTGCCGCCGGCGCCCGCCCCGCGGGTTCCTCCGCCGACGGGATTGGTGCGGCTGAAAGGGTTCGTCCGGCTGAAGGGATTCGTGCGACTGAACGGGTTGAGCCCCACCGGATCGATGGACAGCACATGCTCGAGACTTGTGCGCGGCATCGTCGAGCGCGACATCCGACGTGCTCGCTGGAGCACGCGCCAGGCGTCCGGGGCGATCGGCGACTCTCCCCGTTCCGGTTGGTCCGGCGTCGTCAGATGTGCGCGAAGGAATCCGGGGACGCCCGGGGCGATCTCGCGGGCAGCACGGTCGCCGGACTCGATCTCGAGCCGCCACCCGAACGAGTCGGCGGCGTCGCGTAGCGTCCGCACCTCCTGGTCGTAGGCCTCGTTGTCCTCCGGTGTCTGTGTGATCAGCAGCCGTTGCGGCAGGTATGCCGTGGGGAAAGCCCGGATGCCGTCGACCGGCTCGAGGCTCGGGTCGAGTGCGGTGCCGCGGCGGATCGATCCTTCGGCCCGGTCCTGCCAGGTCCATCCCTGCGGCTGATCCATGGGTCATCCTCTCGGTGCGGGTCACCCCGCGGTATCGTCGGCGGGCAGCGCCCGAGGGTCAGAGTTCGAACTGCGGCGTCGAAAGCATGCGCGAGGGAGCCTCGGACCCGGTCGTCAGACGCACGCGGGTGAGGCCGGGAGGGACCTCGTCGAAGACGAATCGCCCCGTGTCGGTCGGCGTGGTCGTCGTCGATCGCTCCCCTTGGGTCAACACGATCTCGTCGGCGCGGGCGTCGACCCAGCCGTCCACACGACGGCGTCCGGTCGCGGTCGTCGTGACATGCAAGAGGATGCTGGTGCTGCCGTCGCTGAACTGCAGCGTGAGAGCATCCGCTTCGCCGCGCACGGCGGCCAGGTCGCCGTCGACGAGGGTGAGCAGCGCATACTCGCGGTTCAGACCGTCGGCGGCGACCGCCGCGACCATGCGATCGATCAGGTCCGCGGGCATCGGGTCGACGTCCCCCCACAGCGTGCGCAGCCGCGCGAACATCGCGGCGTCATCCTGGTCGGTCACGGCAAGCCCTCCTCTCGCGGCGTGAGCGGCGCATCCAGAAGTGCGCGCAGCTTGGCGAGGCAGCGGTTGCGTGTGGGCCCGATGCTCCCGATCGGCATGGCCAGATCAGCGGCGAGTCGTGCGTAATCGGGACGGTCGTCGAAGGCGATCACCCGCAGCAGTCGCTGGCAGCGCTCGGCCAGGCGTTGGACGGCCGCCCAGAGACGGCGGTTCTCATCGCCGATCGCGGCGTGCTCTTCGGCGGAGGCCTGTTCCGGAAGAAGCACGTCGAGGTCTTCGGCATCCGCCGTGTCGATCCGGTTGCTGGCCTTGCCGACTTTCCACGCCTCACGTCGCGCAGTGGTCGTGAGCCAGGCGGCCACCGCCCGCGGGTCGGTGATGGAGACGTGCCCACGTACCAACCGCAACCAGGTCGTCTGGACGACGTCTTCGGCGAGGGTGCGCTCGAGGCCGTAGGCGCGCACGACGTGCCAGAGCACGGGCGTCATGAGGCGTACGAGCTCGTCCATCGCGCGGCTGTCGCCCTCGCGCCATGCGTCGAACGACTGGGCGGCGCGTTTCCAGCGGGCCGGTCCGTCGTCTGAAGCAGGATCGAGAGCAGCGCCGGGTGCGCCGTCGATCATGAAGCCCATTGTGATCACACCTACCAGGAGCACGGCAAGACATTCCTGATACATGTCCGGGTCCAAGAATTCCGGTGACGTGCGGGGGTGATGCGGCGACCGATGCCGTTTTCCCCGCGCTCACTTCCGATCGACCGCGGTCACTTCCGGTCGCCGTCGTCTTCCCGCGCGGCCTGCTGGCGGAGCCGGCGTCCTTCCTCGATGTCCTTCTGCTCCTTTTCCGCCGCCTTGTCGCTCTTGCGGGTGTCGCGCGCCGGGAGCTGGATGTCCTCCTCGGCGGCGATGCCCGCCTGCAGCTGTCGGCCACGTTCGAGCTCGGCATCGAACTCCGCACCGAACAGCAGCGCGAGGTTCGCGATCCACAGCCACAGCAGGAAGATGATGATGCCCGCCAACGACCCGTAGGTGCGGTCGTAGTTGGAGAAGTTCCCGACGTAGAAGCCGAAGGCGAGGGTCGCCAGGCCCAGCACGATGATCGCCAGCAGGGCGCCGATGCTGATCCAACGGAACTTCGGCTGTTTCGCGTTCGGGGTGGCGTAGTACAGGATCGCCACGATCAGCACCACGATGAACGCCAGCACAGGCCACTTCGCGATGGACCAGATCGTCTGCGCGACCTCACCGATGCCGAGGGCGTCGCCGATCGCTTTCGTCACAGGACCCGAGACGACGAGGATGATCGCGGCGATCACGATCAGCACGATCGTGATCACGGTCACCAGCAGTTGAGTGGGCTTCAGCTTCCAGAACGGCCGACCCTCCTCGATCTCGTAGATGCGGTTCATCGCCCGGCTGAAGGCACCCACGTATCCGGATGCCGACCAGATCGCGAGCAGCACACCGGTGATCAGCGCGAATCCGGCCGCGGGGGAGTCCGCGATCTGCTCGATGGGCCCGCGGATGGTCTCGACCGTCTCGCCGGGAGCGACCTGCTCGATGATCCCGAGCACCGCGTCACTGGCGGCCTTGCCCTGCCCGACGACCCCGAGGAGCGAGAAGATCGCGATGAGACCGGGGAACAGCGACAGCACGGCGTAGTACGTCAGCGACGCGGCGATGTCGGTGCACTGATCGGACGAGAACTCTCGGATCGTCTTCTGCAGGACGTACTTCCAGGACCGCTTGTGGATCTCATCCGGAGAGTCCGGCTTGCCGGGGGCTTCAGGATCGGGGCCGGTGCGGTTCGTGGAGTGGGCGTTGCTGGTCATCGCTCCTGTGTACCGGCGGATGCCGTATCGGCCAGGACCCTTGCGGTCGACGGGATCACGGTGTAAACGGCGGAACAGTACGCGCTATCGCTCGGCGGGACAAGCACCTTCGACCACAGCTCCCCGGGGCCTAGCTTCAGAGCATGAGCACCGACAACAGCAATCCCGATCCCCGCGTGACCCGCGATACGGGCACGCCTGTCCACGACCCGAGCTCGTCCGGCGCCGCGATCCCCGCAGATGACGCTCGCACCGTCCCGCACGATCAGCAGGGCGTCCGCGACCACAACGACATCCGTGACCACACGGATGTCCGTGACCACAACGATGTCCGTGACCACAACGATGTCCGTGATCACAACGATGTCCGCGATCACAACGATGTCCGCGACAGCGATGTCCGTGAGCCGGTCGTCGTTCACGACGATCGTGACACCCGCCATGTCGGCGCGCCGGGCGATGCGGTACCTGTGACCGACGCCCGCGCACTCCAGCACGACGTCCATCAGCGCGAGAAAGCCGAGTTCGGCGGTTTCAAGTTCGGCTCGGCGTTCTTCGGCTGGCTGACGGCCATGGGCACCACCGTGCTGCTCACCGCGCTCGTCACGGCCATCGGCGCGGCGATCGGCATCGGCAACGATGTCTCGCCGGAGGAGGCCGCAGAATCGGCGATGGGCACCGGCGGGATCGTCGCGTTGATCGTCATCGGCCTGGTCCTTCTGATCTCCTACTACGCCGGCGGCTACGTGGCCGGTCGGATGGCGCGCTTCAGCGGAGTCAAGCAGGGCATCGCCGTCTGGCTGTGGGCGATCGTCATCGCGATCGTCATCGCCATCATCACTGCCATCGCGGGCGCGCAGTGGGACATCCTCGGCAACCTGCAGGGCTTCCCGCGCATCCCCGTCACCCCGGAGACCGCAACGCTCACCGGCATCCTCACGGCGCTCGGTGCGGCTGTCGTCACGTTGATCGGGGCGATCCTCGGCGGCATGGCCGGCATGCGGTACCACCGCAAGGTCGACCGCGTGGGTCTCACGCGCTGAGCCACCGCTGAGGCGACGAGCGAACAACAGCGCTCGTCGCCTCAGCGCTGTCCGCGCTACCGGGGCTTCGCCTCACCGAGGCGGCGTCGTCCGGCGCTGCACCCTGACTCCGAGCACGATCCCCGCGGCGAGCAGCAGCAGCCCCGCCCCGTTCCAGGCGATGTCGTAGGGCACAAGGTCGACGTCGTACCTGATCTGGTGCAGTCGGAGGATCTTGTGGTCGACTGTTCCGTCCCACAACTGGAACGCACCCAGGCCTGTCAGAAACCCGGACGCGGCGACCGGTCCCGCGAACTGCCGTCGCCGCTGCGCATCGAGCAGGAGGAAGAAGCCCGCGCCGAGCGCCACCAGCTCCGCCGCGTGCAGGAGGCCGTCGGAGACCAGGCCGACGTCGCCGGATGCCCGGTCATAGAAGTGATGCCACTGAAGCAGCTGGTGGAAGACGATCTCGTCGAGCGCCGCCATCGTGCCGACGCCCATCAGCGCGGCGCCCCAGAAGGTCCGGGTGCGGAAGATCATCCGGTTCGTCGGCTGCGGTGAGCTCATGGCATTCCTCTCTGCAGCGCGCTCGGGCGCCGCCGCGGCATCCGACCGTCCTGTGTGGCCCGGCGCCGCGCAGGGCTGCGGTACCACCCCCACAGCAGCAGGCCGATGAGTGTCAGGTCGACCAGGTCTCCGCCGTAGAACATGATCTGCGCTCCGGTCTGCAGGTCGGCGGGTGACACATCTGGAGCGTGGACGAGCCCCGCGAGCGCGCCCGGTGCACCCACCGCCGCGGCGTACAGAGTCTTCGCCAGGATGCCGTGCGCGGCGAGGGAAAGCGCGAGCACGACGAGACGCACCGCGACGGAGGCGCGGTGCGGTGAGGGGTCGACCGCGAGGATCGAGGCGGTGAACAGGACGCCCGTGAGAAGAAAATGCGCCATCAGCAGGATGTGCAGGAACGATTCCGAGGTGTTCTGGTACAGCGGCGTGAGGTGCAGCACCCAGAGTCCTCCGACGTTGAGCAGTGCGGCGACGACCGGATGCATGAGCACCCGCACCGGCCAGCTGCGCAGCGCGCGGCTGAGGCGGCGCGCGGGAAGCACGGCGAAACTGCGCAGGGCGAGGGTGACCGGCGCCGCGAGCACGAGGAACAGCGGCGCGACCATCCCGATCAGCAGGTGGCCGACGATGTGAGCGGTGAACGGGCGGTCGGCGGATGCCAGCGTGCCGGACAACGCGATCGCCGCCGTCGCGAGCCCGAGCAGCCAGAACGTCATGCGCCACCAGGGCCACGGTCGTCCGATGCGCTGCTCACCCACCGCGGCGGCGACATAGACGATCGCCGCGGCCACGAACGGAAGCAGCATGATCCACTGCCCGAACGGCGAGCCTCCGCCAGGGGAGTGGTCGTGCACCTGAGGCCCCGTTCTTCGTACTGCGCGGAATCGATCCGAATGCGGTGGCGGGTCCCCCTCGCGGATCGAACTCGCCAGATCATGACCGTAACGAGGTTTCGACCCTGGTCTGAGGGGGTTGACACCCGGTCAGCTGAGGCCGGATCCATCCATGGCCGTCATCGGACGTCGTGAAACTAGAGCGTGATCGCCACGGCGTCAATCCCCTCTTCACAGATGCCGCAGATGGTTAGCGTCAGGCCATCCGGACCGGTTCCACCGCCGGTCGACGCACCGCCACAGCTGAGGAGCACTGTCATGAGCACAACCACCGATTCCTCGTCCGGCTACGCCAGGACGGCCATTCAGAAGACCGCGCTCGTCGTCGGCATCGTCTTCCTTCTCGTGGGTATCGCCGGCTTCATCCCGGGTATCACCCAGGACCAGCTCCACGGTGCCGGCGCCCATTCCGAGGCGATGCTGATGGGAGTGTTCCAGGTCTCCGTGCTGCACAACTTCGTGCACCTGCTCTTCGGTGTCGCCGGTATCGCCGTCGCGGCCCGCGCTCGGGCATCGCGGTTGTACCTCATCGTCGGCGGTGTGATCTACCTGGTCGTGTGGGTCTACGGTCTCATCGCCGTGAACAACGACCAGCTGAACTTCCTGCCCGTCAATGACGCCGACAACTGGCTGCACCTCGTGCTGGGCGTGGGCATGATCCTGCTCGGCCTCCTCGTGTCGCGCTCGTCTCGCACCGACCGGCCCGGCACCCGGTCGGCACGCGCGTGACGACATGAGAGCGATGGCCTACCGCGGTCCCTACAAGATCCGCGTCGAGGAGAAGCCGGAACCGAAGATCCAGCACCCGAACGATGCCATCGTCCGTGTGACGCGGGCCGCCGTCTGCGGCTCCGATCTGCACCTGTTCCACGGGATGATGCCCGACACCCGCATCGGGCACACCTTCGGCCATGAGATCGTCGGCATCGTCGACGAGGTCGGGTCGTCGGTGCAGAATCTCAAACGCGGCGACCGCGTCATGGTGCCTTTCAACATCTACTGCGGCACGTGCTACTTCTGCAGTCGCGGGTTGTTCTCCAACTGTCACAACGTCAACCCGAACGCCACCGCCGTCGGAGGCATCTACGGCTACTCGCATTCGACCGGCGGGTACGACGGCGGCCAGGCGGAGTTCGTGCGTGTTCCGTTCGCCGATGTCGGCCCGTCCGTGATCCCGGAGTGGTTGAGCTCGGAGGATGCGCTCATGCTCACCGACGCGTTCTCCACCGGCTATTACGGAGCGCAGCTCGGCGACATCGCGGAACGCGACACGGTCGTCGTCTTCGGAGCGGGACCTGTGGGCCTCGCGGCTGCACGATCCGCCTGGTTCCTGGGTGCCGGACGGGTCATCGTCGTCGACCACATCGACTACCGGCTGGAGAAGGCGCGGACCTTCGCGTACGCGGAGACCATCCATCTCGGCGAGGTCGCCGATGTCGTCCTCGCGGTGAAGGAGGCCACGGGACACCTGGGAGCGGACGTGGTCATCGACGCCGTGGGTGCCGAAGCCGACGGCAGCGTCCTCCAGCACATCGCCGGGGCGAAGCTGAAGCTGCAGGGTGGTTCGCCTGTCGCGGTGAACTGGGCTGTCGACTCGGCGCGCAAGGGCGGCACCGTCTCTCTCCTCGGAGCGTACGGACCGGTCGTGACGTCGGTGCGTCTCGGCGACATCGTGAACAAGGGGCTCACCATTCGTGGGAATCAGGCCCCGGTCAAGCGTCAGTGGCCGCGCCTCCTCGAGCACATCCAGGCGGGTCATCTGCGTCCGAGCGACCTCCTCACCCACCGATTCCCGTTGGAGCACATCGCCGACGCCTATCACGTGTTCTCGGCCAAGCTCGATGACTGCATCAAACCCGTCGTGATCGTCGGAGAGGAGTGACCATGCCCTATGAAGCAGCGAAACCCGATCTCGCGCCATCAGCGGAGGTGCTGGAGGGGCGGATTCCCGGATGGGGTGCGGACCGCGCCCCGGAGCACCGTCGAACCTGGCAGCAGCGCGACGACATGGAGCCGAACGGGGCGCACTGGACGTTCCCCGAGCGGCAGCCGAACGACGCGCGCCGAGAGCGATCGATCGAGCATGCGATGCTGACGCCCGTCTACGGGACGGCGCAGCCGTTGCACGGGCTCTCCGGGAGGATCCGCCGATTCGCCTACGACCGGCTCAGCGAGACCAAGAACACTCGCTGGCTGATACTCATCGTGGGCGACCGGGTCGAGTCGGTCGGCGCCCACATCCGCTCCCTGGCCAGCCGTCGGCCAGACGACCCGGTGACGCAGACCGGTGTCCTCTCCGAGTTCGGACATCGCCCCGTGTCGTCGCGGTTCGGGCGGGGGCGGCTGGACTCCCGGCACGCCTGGCTCGATCCGATCGTCGTCGTCGGACCCTGGGTGGGAGCGATCGTCCTCGTGGGCGCGGCTGTGCGCAAGGTGGCGGGGAGCCGGTCACACGGCTGAGTCGTCTTCGGGGGCCTCGGAGTCACGGGACCGCGGACTGCTGAGAATGAGAATGCGCCGCAGGTGCATGGCCGCCAGTACGCCCGGGCCCATCGAGCTGCGAACATCCATCGTGCGGTCGTCGACCTGTTCCAGCAGGAGCCGGATCGCTCGAGCCGCCTGGCCACGCTCGCGGTGACCCTCGCTCGAGTCGGGGTCCTCCTGCGCGATCACCTCGGCGACGGCGTGACAGGCCGCAGACAATGGCTCTGGCAGCGTCGGGTCGAGGGGCAGGGCCGTCGGCCGCTCCCAGATGGTGTCGGCGGTGACCTCGGAGATGTCGCGGATGAGGTGGGCGATCCGGTCGAGGGCCGTCAGCTGCTCGTGAATGTGGTGAGTGTCTCCTCGTCGCCCTCGCGCGCGGATGTTGCCACGGCGGCTCTCATCGGCCTCGGCCAGCGCCGCACGCAGCGACGCGGTCGTCTCAGCCAGCGAATCCGCATCCTCCGCCCACTGCTCCGTCTCGGGCGGCCAGGATTCTGAGACCGCGTCGCCGATGTCATGGAGATGGGCACTCAGTTGTTCACGGAACGCCTCGACTCGTGCCTCGGCCGCTCCGGTGAGCGGTGCCGGCGCGATCAGCACGTTCACCAGAAGGCCGATCACGACGCCGACTGCCATCTGGGTGAGGTAGCCGAGCGAGTAGTCGTCCGGGTTCTGCCCGCCGATCACCAGGACGAAGAGGGCCGCGATCGGTACGTACTCGCGCCCGGCGCCGAACCAGCCGGTGCCCGACAGCAGCACCCCGACGCCGATGACCACGGGGATCGTCCACCACGTCGGCCCGATCGTGAGAATCACCAGGGTGGCGAGGCCGATGCCGGTGGCGAGGCCGAACAGTGTCTGCAGACTCGTGCGCACCGATCCCATCAGTGTGGGATACATGCTCACCAGCGCACCGAGCGGGGCGTAGTACGGGTACTCGTCGGTGACACCGGGCATGTGCGGCGCGATCACCCACGCGAGCCCGACGGCGAGCGTTGTCTTGGCGACGAACAGCAGCCGGGTGGGTCGGACGGCCTCGCGGACGGAGGTCACGAGGCCCGAGCGTCGTTCGCGAAGAGTGATGGTCACGCGGAAAGACCCTAGCCGTCGGGATCCGCCCCTGCCACCCCCTTTGCGCCAGAGGCGGGCCGCGGGTAACGGGGTGCCGCCCACGCGACGGCGCCGGCCGCCCTGTGCAGGACGGCCGGCGCCGATTGATGCGAGGGCGGATCAGGGAATCGTGCGGCGGAACGCCAGGAACGACACGACCGTGAACACCGCGGTGACCAGAAGCGCCCAGAGTGCGATGCCGAGAGCGCCGAGCTCCATGATCGCTGCTCCCACCTCGTTCCAGAGGTCGAGGCGCGTCGCCACGAACAGCAGCCCGACCAGCAGCAGCGACAGTCCGACGCTCACGATGATCAGCACCAGCTGCCCCCAGCTCTTGTAGATCGTCGCACCCGTGAATCCGACGACGAAGAAGAACAGCGCGAGGGTGAAGTACACGACGAACGCGCCGCCGGGCCCGGCATCCCACAGCCAGGGTAGGTAGAACACGTAGCCGTTGACTCCGTAGCCGTTCGTCGCGACCTCGATCCCGCCGCCGATCAGGAACAGCACCCCCATGAGAGCGCTCGCGAGGACGGCGGTGAGCATGGTTCCGAGGAAGAACTCCCGCCGGGTGATGCTCATGGCCTGCGAGAACGGGAAGGTGAGGGTCATCGCCGACATGCCGACCGCGAAGAAGTACCACAGCGGTGCCTGGCCTCCGCCCCCGTACTTGGGCTCGTCGAACGGGATCATCGCGTAGATGATGACCGAGATCACGACGGCCGAAGCGAGGATGATCAGCGGATACCAGACGAAGGTTCCCTTGTTGATCAACTGCAGGCGGATGACGTTCATAGTGCGTCGCATCAGCGGACCTCCTCTTTCGTGACGGAGTCGTTCGTGTGGGTGTGGGCGTCCGCCTTCTGCGTGAGTCGGACGACCAGTTGCTGCAGTGACACCGGCGCGAGATCGAGACCGGATGCCGTGACCTC
Organism: Microbacterium sp. CGR2; assembly: GCF_003626735.1. Classification (NCBI taxonomy): domain Bacteria; kingdom Bacillati; phylum Actinomycetota; class Actinomycetes; order Micrococcales; family Microbacteriaceae; genus Microbacterium; species Microbacterium sp. CGR2. The sequence continues at coordinate 1,131,006 of NZ_RBHX01000001.1, forward strand.
CGCCCTTTCGTCGGCGGTCAGACGCCCGAGTACGGTGACCGACGCGACCCGCCCGAGCGCCTCGCGGTGCAGCACTTCCCGGCCTGCTGCCCAGGCCTCGACCTTGGCGGCGTCGCCCACCACGGTCACCGCGCGGTCGCGCACCGTATCCGTGTCTTCATCGAGCAGGATCTGACCGTTGTCGATCACGATGACCTTCTCGATCAGGTTGGAGACCTCGTCGATGAGGTGCGACGACAGGATGATCGTTCGCGGGTGCTCGGCGTAGTCCTCGACGAGCCGGTCGTAGAAGATCTGCCGCGCGACCGCGTCGAGTCCGAGGTAGGGCTCGTCGAAGAAGGTGATGTCGGCTCGGGAGGCGAGCCCGATGATGACGCCGACCGCGGACAGCTGACCGCGAGAGAGCTTCTTGATCGTCTGTTTCATCGGCAGCTGGAACTGTTCGATCAGCTCCTCGGCGAACACCTGGTCCCAGTTCCGGAAGAACATGCTCGCCGCCTTGAACGCGTGCTTGGGGTAGGCGTCATCCGGATACTTCTGGCTCTCGCGGACGAAGCAGATCCGCCCGAGCACGTGGGCGTTCTCGTACGGATTCTCGCCGAAGACCTTCACCGAGCCGGAGGATTCGAAGTTCTGGGCGGTGAGGATCGACATCAGCGTGGTCTTGCCCGCACCGTTTCGGCCGAGCAGACCGTAGATCGCGCCGCCCTCGATGGTGAGTGACACATTGTCGAGAGCGCGCTTTTCCTTGTAGCGCTTGGTGAGATTCTGCACTTCGATCACGGCGGTCATGCGAGGGTCTTCCCTTCTGCGGTGGTGTTCTGGGCGGCACGCTGCTTGAGCAGTGCCGCGAGGTCGTCGGCGTCGAGGCCCAGCGTGCGTGCCTCGGCGAGGAGTGGGTCGATGTATCGGTCGGCGAACACCGCGCGACGCTCGCCGAGGAGCGCGTCCTTGGCTCCCGAAGCGACGAACATGCCGATGCCTCGACGTTTGATGAGCACACCTTTCTCGGTGAGCATGGCGACTCCCTTCGCTGCGGTGGCGGGGTTGATCCGGTAGAACGAGGCGAGTTCGTTCGTCGAAGGCGCCTGCGCATCCTCCCCGAGCGAACCGTCGATGATCGAGTCCTCGATCTGCTCGGCGATCTGGAGGAAAAGCGGCTTGCCTTCTTCGATCACGTGTCCTCCGAAGTGGTTTGTCGGTTACTTACATCACTAAGTAACCATGGAACCCGGCGAGTGTCAAGGTGTTCCTCAACGGGCGGCCCCCGGGTGAACCAGCGAGGGCCGACGCGTACAGTGGGCGAGTGCCGGAGTTCCCCTACAGCCGCCTGCGACGCTGGCCCGACGTCGAAGCGGACAATCTGCAGGCGCACGACGCCACCGACGTGCTCCTCGTCGATCGCGCGACCACGCTCGATGTGCCGGGCGACGAGATCGCGGTGATCGGCGATGAGTACGGGGCGATCACCCTGGCACTGACGGATGCCGGCCGCCACGGCATCCGTGTGCATCAAGACCTCGTCACCGGGCGGCGAGCACTGCGGCGCAACGCCGACGAGCTCGGCCTCGCGGGGTTCCGTGCGCACGAACTCGATACCGACCTGCTCGCGGGTGCGCGGCTCGTGCTGCTGCAGCTGCCGAAGTCGCTGGCCGAACTCGAGGAGATCGCCGATGCCGTCGCCCGATGGGCCGCGCCCGACGTCGTGTTCGTGGCCGGCGGGCGCGTCAAACACATGACGCTCGGGCAGAACGACGTTCTCGGGCAGAGCTTCGAACACGTCCAGGCGGAGCGCGCCGAAAGGAAGTCACGGCTGCTCGTCGCCTCTGGGCCGCGAACGGTTCCCGAGCAGAGGCCGTTCCCCGTGTCAGCGCAGCACGACGGGTTGACCCTGGTCGCGCACGGCGGCGCGTTCGCCGGGGCGCGCCTCGACATCGGCACGCGTGTGCTGCTCGAGTCGCTCGGCCTTGCCGGAGGCTCCGCTCGCGCAGCCCGCGGAACCGACGCGGGCCGCGTCGTCGACCTCGGCTGCGGAACAGGTGCGCTCGCCGCGGCCTACGCGCTCGCGCATCCCCAAGCGCGCGTGACCGCGACCGACCGCTCGGCGGCGGCCGCGGCATCCGCTCGCGCGACGATGGCGGCGAACGGTGTCGCCGACCATGTCCTCGTCACGCATGACGACGCGGGGTCGGAGCTCCCGGATGCCGCGGCCGACGTCGTGCTCCTCAACCCGCCGTTCCATCTCGGCAGCAGCGTTCACACCGGCGCGGCGACGCGCCTTTTCGAAGCGGCTGCGCGCCTGCTGCGCCCGGGCGGAGAGCTGTGGACCGTGTACAACTCGTCTCTCGGCTACCGATCGGAACTGAACCGTCTGGTGGGTTCGACCGAGCAGCTCCACCGCACCGCCAAGTTCACCGTGACGCGCAGCATCCGTCGCTGATCGAGGTCGGCGAACCTGGGGAAAATCCGAGAACCGCAAATTCTATGAATCGGCTCAATCCCCGGTCAGGCAGCGAAACGCGGATGGTCACCCGGGGCTGGATTTGTCCCTGATCGGCCATTTCGTTACGTTGGTCTGTGGGCCTGACGGCCCGAAGACCAGTCCGCGACCACGTCCTTCTTTCGATGAGCTGTGCTGCGAAGAGGCGTGGGCGTACGGTCGATGCTCTCTGCGGCGGATCCGAAATCCGCCGCCCGCGCCGCCACAGCAGTCATGTCGAACGGCCTCGTGAGGATCACCCGGGCGTAACCGAAGCAGGCTCAGTCACCCGAAGGCGAGCCGCGGGGGAAACGTGTCCGAAATCGCACTCGAAGCGCGCAATCTGTACAAAGTGTTCGGGAAGAATCCGAGCCAGGCCGTCCGTCGCCTGAAGGCCGGAGAGAGCCGTACCGCTGTCACCGATGCGGGAACCGCGGCCGTCATCGACGCCAGTTTCGCCGTCAATCGCGGCGAGATCTTCGTCATCATGGGCCTGTCCGGGTCCGGTAAATCCACCATCATCCGCATGCTCAACGGTCTGCACGATGTCACCGACGGCACGGTCACCGTGAACGGCGACCCGATCACCGGCATCCCCAGTGCACGACTGCGCGAGATCCGTCGCGACCGCATCTCCATGGTGTTCCAGCACTTCGCCCTGCTGCCGCACCGCACGGTCGCTGCGAACGTCGCCTACTCCCTCGAGCTCAAGGGCGTCGGCAAGGCCGAACGCCTTGCGAAGGCCGAGGAGATCCTCGCCGTGGTCGGCCTCGAAGGCCAGGGCGAGAAGATGCCGTCCGAACTCTCCGGAGGCATGCAGCAGCGCGTCGGCATCGCGCGTGCGCTCGCCGCCGACAGCGACATCCTGCTGATGGACGAGGCGTTCAGCGCGCTCGACCCTCTCATCCGACGGGAGATGCAGGAGCAGCTGCTGGAACTGCAGCAGAAGCTGCAGAAGACGATCGTCTTCATCACGCACGACCTCAACGAAGCCATGTTCCTCGGTGACCGCATCGCCGTGATGCGCGACGGTCGCATCGTGCAGATCGGCACGCCGGAGGAGATCCTCATGGACCCGGCGAACGACTACGTCGAGCAGTTCGTGCAGGACGTCGACCGCGCCCGCGTGCTCACCGCCGCGAACGTGATGGAGCGGCCCCGCCCCGTGGTCGCCGAGACCGCAGGTCCGCGCACGGCCCTGCGCCAGATGCGCGACGCCTACATGTCGGCCACCTACGTCGTCGGCCGTGATCGCCAGCTGCTCGGCGTCGTGACCGACCGGGACGCGGTCAAACTCGTGCGCCAGGGGGCCACCACCCTTTCATCCGTGCTGAAGCCGGTGCTGCAGAGCGTCCGCGAAGACGATGTGCTGATGAACCTCTTCGTCCCCGCCGTCGAGTCGCCGCTGCCACTCGCTGTGACGGACGCCGATGGCCGCCTCGTCGGCGTCATCCCCCGCGTCACGCTTCTCGCGGCCCTGGGTCCCGGGCCCGGGGCGACGGAGGAGATCATCCTCCCGCTGATTCCGATGCCGCAGGCCGAGATCGATGCCGTGCTCGAGGACGGATGGACGGCCGATCCGGGTGCTGCGGGCGATGCCCCGGGCTTGGACGCCCACAAGGAGGAGGTGCGCTGATGGACGGTTTCCGCATTCCGATCGGCACGTGGGCCGAAGCAGGAGTCGACTGGGTCAAGGACAACCTCGAAGGGCTCCTCGATTTCGTCTCGTTCGTCGTCAGCTTCCTCGTCGAGGGGCTCACCCAGATTCTGCTGAGCCCGAACTTCGCCGTCATCATCGTGATCGCCGCGCTCATCGCCTGGCTCGTGCGGTCGTGGCAGCTCGCGATCGGCACGGTCGTGTCGTTCGGCCTCATCGTCGCCATGGACCTCTGGGTGCCCGCGATGCAGACCCTCGCCCTGGTGCTGGTCGCCGGCGTCATCGCGGTGCTCATCGCGGTGCCGCTGGGCATCTGGTCGGCCCGCAACGCGACCGTTCGGGCGATCATCAAACCCGTCCTCGACTTCATGCAGACGATGCCGGCCTTCGTCTATCTGATCCCCGCGATCGTGTTCTTCGGCATCGGAGTGGTGCCCGGTCTCGTCGCGACCGTGATCTTCGCGCTGCCCCCGGGCGTGCGCCTCACCGAACTCGGCATCCGCGGAGTCGACTCCGAGACCGTCGAAGCAGGTCACGCGTTCGGCGCGAAGCCGGGGCAGATCCTGCGCGGTATCCAGCTTCCCCTCGCGACACCGACGATCATGGCGGGCATCAACCAGGTCATCCTCCTCGCGCTGTCGATGGCCGTAATTGCCGGTATGGCCGGCGCCGACGGGCTCGGCAAGATGGTCGTCGAGGCCATCGCCACCATCAACATCGCCAAGGGCGTCGAGGCCGGACTGGGCGTCGTGCTCATCGCCGTGTTCCTCGACCGGGTCACCGCGGCCCTCGGCACGCCGAGTGAGAACCGCTCGTCGCTGCTGGGAATGGTGTCGCGTCGTCGCACGCAACGCCGTGTCGACGCGTCCGCCGCTGCTGCCGAGGCCGCCGAGGCGGCCGAGCGCGCCGAGGCCTCTCCGCACCGCGCCCCTGTCCTCACCTCCTGACGCCGGCGCGTCCCACACGTAACACCCGCAACACCGCAACACCGCATCACACGCACACACAGCGAACGACATTCATACGGAACCGAGAGAGAGACACTCATGAAGAAGAAGCTCCTTTCCATCGCGGCGCTCGGCGTCGCAGCATCCCTCACCCTTGCCGGCTGCAGCGGCGACGGATCCGGCGGCACCGGTGGCTCGGGCGGCGACAACGCCTCCGGCTCCGGCGACAAGGGCACCATCACACTGGGCTTCCTGCCCTCGTGGACCGACGGCCTCAGCACGGCGTACCTGCTGGAGGACCAGCTCGAGAAGCTCGGCTACACCGTCGAGATGAAGACGCTCACCGAGGCCGGCGCGCTCTACACCGGTCTGGCACGGGGCGACGTCGACATGTACCCGTCGGCATGGCCCGAGCTGACCCACGCCGACTACATGGAGCAGTACGGCGACGACATCGAAGATCTCGGCAAGTACTACGAGAACGCCAAGCTCACGATCGCCGTCCCTGAGTACTCCGAGCTGAACTCGATCGAAGACCTCAAGGGCAAGGCCGCCGACTACGACGGCAAGATCATCGGCATCGAGCCGGGCGCGGGCCTCACCTCGCAGACGCAGAAGATGCTGCCCGAATACGGTCTCGACGGCGAGTACGAGCTCGTCACCTCGTCGACCGCGGCGATGCTCACCGAGCTGAAGGCTGCGACCGACAAGCAGGAAGACATCGCCGTGACGCTGTGGCGTCCGTTCTGGGCGAACGACTCGTTCGGGATGAAGGACCTCGAAGACCCCAAGGGTGCGATGGGTGAGGCCGAAGGCCTGCACTTCCTCGGACACAAGGGCTTCGCCGACGAGTTCCCCGAAGCGGCTGAGCTGATCGAGCAGATCACGCTCGACGACGCGCAGTACGGTTCGCTGGAAGACCTCGTGGTCAACGAGTACGGCGAGGGCAAGGAAGCGGAAGCCGTCGACGCATGGCTCGACGAGCACGGCGACGAGTTCGACTGGACCGTCTCGGAGTAATCGCTCTCCGCACCATCGAAGGGGCGTCGCACCTGCTGCGGCGCCCCTTTCGCGGCCCGCGGGCCGTCACGCACCACGCCGTCACGCACCACGCCGTCACGCACCACGCCGTCATGCACCAACGTCACACAGCAAGGACACCCATGACCACTCGCACACGCACTCGCAGCCTCGCCATCGGCGCACTCGGCGTCGCGGGCATCCTCGCATTCGCCGGATGCTCGGCGGGCGACGGATCCTCCCAAGCCGGAGAGGAGAGCGGAGAGACCATCACGCTCGGCTACCTGCCGTCCTGGACGGACTCCCTCAGCAACAGCTTCCTTCTCAAGGACCAACTCGAGAAGCTCGGGTACACGGTCGAGTTGAAGACCCTCAGCGAAGCGGGGCCGCTGTACACGGCCCTCGCCGAGGGTGATATCGACATCTACCCCTCGGCGTGGATCGACGTGGCCCAGGTCGGATACTGGGAGAAGTACGAGGACGACCTCGAAGACCTCGGAACGTACTACACCGGCGCCAGCGGCCTGCTCGCCGTGCCGTCGTACGTCGATGTGGACACGATCGCGGACCTCAAGGGGAAAGCCGACCTGTTCGACGGGAAGATCTACGGCATCGAGCCGGGGTCGGGTTCGGCGATCATCACCGAGGAGACCCTGATGCCCGCGTATGGGCTGGATGAGGACTACGACCTGGTCACGTCGTCGACGCCCGCGATGCTCGCCGCGCTGGGCGATGCGATCGACAAGAAGGAGCCGATCGTCGTCACCCTGTGGCGTCCGTACTGGGTCAACGGCGCGTACGACATCAAGGAGCTGAAGGACACCGAAGACGGATACGGCGAGGCGGAGGGTCTGCACTACATCGCCCACAAGGGGTTCTCGGAGGAGTTCCCCGATGCCGCCGAACTGATCGGCAAGATCAAGATCGACGACGCGCAGTATTCCGCTCTCGAGGACACCGTCGTCAACGAGTTCGGCGAGGGTGAGGAGCCTGAGGCCATCGACGCCTGGCTCGACGCGCACGGCGACGAGCTCGACTGGACCGTGCCGGAGTAGTCGTCGGCACCGTCGGCATCCGTTCCGGTCGCGGTTTCTGCCGCTTCGGCACCGTCCCAGCGGCAGAAACTGCGACCGGAGTTACAGGTGGCGACGCGAACTGCGACCGGAACGCCGGGCCGACGCAACCCCCTGCGGGCAGATGCGGGCGCGGCGTAGCCTGTGGCCGTGGACGGGTTCGCAGCGGTCGACTTCGGGTTCGCCCGCGAGGTCCTGCAGCGGGGCATCGCGGCGCTGTACTTCGTCGCCTTCCTCTCCTCGCTGAATCAGTTTCGCCCTCTCCTCGGAGAACGCGGGCTGCTCCCCGCCCCGACGCTCCTCGCGTGGGTCGGCGAGAACAGGGCGAGACGGCGGATGCTGCATCCGACCCTGTTCCTGCACGTCCGCTACTCCGACCGCCGGTTGGCCGCACTCTGCTGGTCGGGCATGGCGGTCGCCGCTCTCGTCGTCGCCGGCATTCCGCAGATCGGCCCACCCTGGCTCGCGATGCTCTGTTTCCTCGCGTTGTGGCTCGGCTACATGTCGATCGCCAGCATCGGCCAGACTTTCTACTCGTTCGGCTGGGAGATGCTGCTGCTCGAGGCGGGCTTCCTCGCCGCCTTCCTCGGCTCGAACGATCAGCCCCCGCCGACCGTCGTCATCGTGCTGTTCTGGTGGCTGGTCTTCCGGCTGGAGTTCGGTGCCGGGATGATCAAGATCCGCGGAGGTCGGGAGTGGCGCGACCTGACCGCCCTGACGTACCACCACGAGACGCAGCCGATGCCGGGCCCGCTGAGTCGCCAGGCGCACCTGCTGCCTCGCTGGTTCCATCGCGCCGAGGTGCTGGGAAACCACTTCGCCCAACTGGTCGTGCCGTTCTTCCTCTTCGCACCGCTGCTGTCCGTCTGGGTGCCGGGCCCGGTTCCGCAGATCGTCGGGACCACCGCCGGCGCCATCGTGATCGCGACCCAGGTGTGGCTCGTCGTCACGGGCAACTTCGCCTGGTTGAACTGGGCGACGATCGTGCTCGCGTTCTCGGCGGTCGGGTTGCCGCCGACCATCGAGCGAGTCCCGCCGGATGACAACCTCCTCTCCGGCATCCCGCTGTACTGGGTCGTGCTCACGTCTCTCGTCGGTGCGCTGTATGTCGTCGTGAGCTGGCCGGCCCTGCAGAACCTGTTCGCGCGGCGCCAGCTCATGAACGCGAGTTTCAACCGTTGGCAGCTCGCGAACGCGTACGGCGCGTTCGGGACGGTGACCAAGGAGCGGATCGAGTACGTGGTCGAGGGGTCGATCGACGAAGGGATGCTCTGGCGGGAGTATGAGTTCAAGGGCAAGCCCGGTGATGTGCGGCGGATCCCGAGGCAGTTCGCGCCGTACCACCTGCGCCTCGATTGGCTGATGTGGTTCCTCCCGCTGGGCAGGTCGCTCGAGGACTGGTTCTCAGCGTTTCTCGTCAGGCTGCTCGAGGCGGACAAGCCGACGCTCGCGCTGCTGCGCCACGATCCGTTCGAGGGTGCGTCGCCGCAGTGGGTGCGCGTCGTGTCTTACCGCTACCGCTTCGCCACCCGGGCCGAACGACGCGCGGGCGCGGGGCACTGGGTGCGCAGTCGGCGACGCGTGGTGCTGGGCCCCGTCGGCCTGCGCTGACCGGTCGGGGCGCCGGGCTGCCCCGGTCACCCCCGCGTTCGCTCCGGTCGCAGCATCCCCCCGTCCCGTCGTTTCGGTCGCAGTTTCTGCAGTGGCATCGTCACCTCCTCTTGTTCCGGTCGCAGTTTCTGCCGTCCTCAACCGGGCCAGACGGCTGAAAGTGCGACCGGAGTCCGTCGTCAACCCGGCCAGATCCGAAGACCCGACGGACCGGCGTCCGAGCGCGGCGAAACGCCCCGGCCGGGTCGAGTGACCCGGACGGAGCGTCCCGTCTCGCTGGGAGAGATCAGCTCACCTTCTTCCGGTAGGCGATGATCGCGAACACGTAGGCGACGACGAGGATGCCGACGCACCAGGTGAGAGCCACCCAGATCTCGGCGCCGACAGGCTGTTCGGCGAACAGCGCCTGGATCGTGTCGACGATCGAGGTGACGGGCTGGTGTTCTGCGAACCACTGCACCGGACCGGGCATCGTCTCGGTCGGGACGAACGCCGAGCTGATGAACGGGAGGAAGATCAGCGGGTACGAGAACGCGGTCGCGCCGTCGATCGACTTCGCGCTAAGTCCGGCGATGATCGCCAGCCAGGTGAGCGCGAGGGTGAACAGCAACAGGATGCCGATCACACCGAGCCAGGCGAGGGGGCTCGCCCCGGTGCGGAAGCCCATCAGGAATCCGACGGCGAAGATGATCGCCAAGGTGATGCCGTTTGCGACGAGCGACGTGAGCACATGCGCCCACAGCACGCTCGATCGGGCGATCGGCATGGAGTGGAACCGTTCGAAGATGCCGCTCTGCAGATCGTTGAAGAGTCGGAATGCCGTGTAGGCGATGCCCGACGCGACGGCGATCAGCAGGATGCCGGGGAGCAGGTAGTTCACGTAGTTGTCCACGCCGGTGCTCTGCTGCAGCGCACCGCCGAAGACGTAGACGAACAGCAGCATCAGGGCGATCGGCGTGACCGCAGTGGTGACGATGGTGTCCGCGCTGCGGAAGATGTGCCGCATCGAGCGGCCCGTGAGAGTCGCCGTGTCGGCGACGAAATGCGTGCTCATGCTGCGTTCTCCTTTCCGGAGGTGTTGCTGCCCTTCGCCGGGCCGATGAGGGTGAGGAAGATCTCCTCGAGGGTGGGCTGCTTCTCGACGTACTCGACCTTCGCGGCCGGAAGCAGTCGCTTCAGCTCGGCGAGGGTGCCGTTCGCGATGATGCGACCCTCGTGCAGGATCGCGATGCGGTCGGCCAGCTGCTCCGCCTCATCGAGGTACTGCGTGGTCAGCAGCACGGTGGTGCCGCTGTTCGCGAGTTCCTTGACGACGTCCCACACCTCGATGCGCGCCTCCGGATCGAGACCGGTGGTCGGCTCGTCCAGGTAGATGACCTCGGGGTGTCCGACGAGGCTCATCGCGATGTCGAGCCGACGCCGCATCCCGCCGGAGTACGTGCCGGCCTTGCGGGCGCCGGCATCAGTCAGTCGGAATTTCGCCAGCAGGTCGTCGGCGATCTTCCCGGCGTCGGGCAGGTGGCGGAGCTTGGCGACCAGCACGAGGTTCTCACGCCCGGTGAGGACCTCGTCGACGGCGGCGAACTGCCCGGTGAGGCTGATGCGCTCGCGCACTCCGAGGGGGTCGGTCGCCACGTTGACGCCCTGGACGGTGGCTGTCCCGGCATCCGCTTTCAGCAGTGTGGAGAGGATTCGGACGACCGTGGTCTTGCCGGCGCCGTTCGACCCGAGGAGGGCGAAGATGCTTCCCTTCGCCACCTCGAAGTCGACGCCGCGCAGCACGTGCAGGTCCTTGTAGGACTTCTCGATGCCCTGCACCGAGATCGCGGGGGCGGTCATGGTCATGCCTCCTTCTTCTTCGCGTCTTCGAACGCCTTGATGAGGCGCGCGCGCTCCTTGTCGATCCACTGCCGTCCGCCGTACGCCGCGGCGTAGTTCTCGGCGAATTCGACCGGGTCGTCGCCGACGATCGATGTGACCGGAGTGCCGTCGATGGCGGCGCGCTCCCACAGGTCAGCGATGTCGAGGAACATCTTCACGATGACGTCGCCATCCGTGACGCCTCCGTAGTACAGGTTGTAGCGCTGCTGGGCCTTCGCCATCTCGCGGTAGGGCTCCGGGAGCGCGTTGATGCGGGCCTGGGCCTGCTTGTACTGCTTCTTCTCTTCGAGCGATCCGGTGATCGCTTCGATCCACTTGGCGGCCATGGTCAGTTCTCCTTGATGTCGGTGTTCGTCGTGTTCAGCTGTTCGATGTGGTGCTTGAGGAAGTCCCAGGTCTTCCAGAACTCCCCGAGTTCGTGAGTGCCTGCCGCGTTGAGGGTGTACACCTTGCGGGGCGGACCCTTCTCGCTCGGCACCTTCTCGACGTCGACGAGGCTCTTCTGCTCGATGCGAACGAGCAGGGCGTAGATCGTGCCCTCGGCGATGTCGGTGAACCCGTGGTCGCGCACTCGTGTGGTGATCTCGTACCCGTATGCCGGCTGCTCGGCAAGGAGAGCCAGAACGATGCCCTCCAGAGTGCCCTTGAGCATCTCGGTCATCTGCTTGCCCATGAACTCCTCCTTTCTTCGGTGTCAGTACTCAGTGATGCTGGGTACCAGTAGAAAGTAACACTAGGTACCGGTACTTAGCAACACCGAATACCAAGAAACTTCCAGAGGTGCCGATGTGCGGGATCTCCGTACGACATGACCGGAGGGGTGAAAACCGGGGGTGAAATCCGTCGGTTCGCCCGTCGCCGGACCCTGGTGACGGCCATGCTTGCTGAGGCCCCGACCGGGTGCAGCGATGCTCGCGTGCGCTCGGCGGTCAACGTCTGAGGGGACGGGCCATCCGGCGCGTGAGTGCGCGCCGGGGTTGCGATCAGGGGAGAGCAGTCGTGTCAAATCGTGGTGCGCAAGAGCACACATCGTCGGATCGCCGTTCGGCGACGAAGGCAGATCGCTGGCGGCGTGGGCTGAAGAAGCTCGTGGGGGGCTTCGTCAGCACAGCGGTCGTCGCGTCGTCGATGGTCTTCGTCGGCGGGGCCATGACCGCAGCTCCGGCAGCAGCGGCAGACCCGTTCCTGTGCACCCCTGGCGCGGTCTTCGTGCAGAGCTCCACGGAGATCCGGGAGTTCGCGGTGAACGAGCAGGGTGGCGCCCCTGGGGAGGGCGGCACCCTCGGCACCGCGGGCTTCGGCATGAACCATTCGGACAACGGCCTGGGCATCTCGGCAGGCGGCCGGTATGCGTACACGGTGACCAACAGCTCGTCCAGCAAGATCCTCGCCAAGCACGACCGCATCACGGATCAGACGACGCGTACGCCGTTCACCCTCAACTCCGCCGTACTGCGCGGCGCGGTCAACCCGGTCACCGGTGTCTACTACTTCGCGAGCAGCACAGCGGGTAACGCGATCAACCTCTACGCCTGGGACGAGAGCGTCTCTCCGCAGACGTACGTGCAGGTCGGGACCCTTCGTCCGGCAGACGGCAGCAGCGACTTCGGCGCGAACGGCGACATGGCCTTCACGGCTTCGGGCCAGCTGGTACTCGTCGCCGACCGCTACATCTACTCGTCCGACCTGCCGGCGACGCTCGAATCGAGCACCGCCACCATCGAGGCCAAGCAGGTGCACGACATGGGTGCCGGTGTGCAGGGCAACGGAATCGCGTTCGGCAACCGGGGCCACATCTTCGTCTCGGTCTCCGGTGGCGGCAGCCGCATCGTCGAGGTGGACCTTCCGCGTGGCGTGACGGTGAACACCACGCCGCTGGGCAGCTTCGCGCCGACCGACATGTCGAGCTGCACCTTCCCGAACACGATCACCCTCAAGAAGGATCTGCCGGACGGGCGGCAGGCCGCGACCGACCAGTTCGGCCTCAGCGTGCAGGCACCCGTCGGCTACCAGGATCTGCAGACCGTGGCCACCACCACGGGGACGGCTGAGGGAGTGCAGCCGGACTACGCCGGACCGATCTTCACCAACCAGGGCGACACCTTCACGCTCGCCGAAACGGCTTCGGGCACGACCAACCTCGGCCAGTATGCGGCCAGTCTCGTGTGCGAGCAGCTGAACCCTGACGGCTCGACATCTCCCGTCGCCGTCAACGGCAACCAGGTGACGCAGCCCGCCGGCGCTCTCGGCACCGACGTGAACTGCACGTTCTCCAACGCTCGTCTGGTCCCGGGTCTGAACCTGAGAAAGACGGCTGATCCAGCCGCTGGCGTCGCCGTGAGCGCAGGACAACGCATCACGTACACGGTCGAAGCCGAGAACACCGGTAACACGACGCTCGACCCCGTCGAGATCAACGACGACCTCTCCGGTGTCTTCGACGACGCCGAGTACCAGGGCGACGTCTCCACCGCGATCGACGGCACCGAGGTGACCGCCGGCGCGGCGGCCATCGACGGCGATGCCCTTGCGTGGACAGGAGCGCTCGAGGCCGGACAGATCCTCACGATCACCTATTCCGTGATCGTCGACGAGGGAGTCGAAGGAGCGAGCATCGCCAACAGCGTGACCGCTTCGGGCACCCCTCCCGGGGGGATCGATCCGATCCAGCCGCCCGCAGTGACCACCGAGCACCCGGTCGCAGGGTTCACCATCGCCAAGACGGCTGACCCGGCATCCGGCTCCGTCGTCGAACCAGGGCAGGTCATCGAGTACACGGTGACCGGCACCAACACCGGGGCGACCGCCCTGAACCCGGCATCCATCGCCGACGATCTCGCCGGCGTGCTTGCACACGCGGAGTACAACTCCGACATCGCGACCGCGATCGACGGCACCCCGCTCGCGACCGGTGGTGCGACCCTCACCGGAACCGACCTCGCGTGGAGCGGTGCGCTGCAGTCCGGGCAGACGGTGACGATCACCTACTCGGTGACCGTGGGCGACACGACCTCCGGTGAGATCCTCAGCAACGTGGCTTCGGGCAGCGCCGTCCCGACGACGCCCAATCCCGCCGATCCGACCGGGCCGCAGGTTCCCGGCCAGCCCATCGTCCCTCCGACGGTGAGCACCGAGCATCCGGTGATCGGGTCAGGCTTCACCCTCAGCAAATCGGCCGACCCGACCACGGGCACGGCTGTCGAAGCCGGTGACACCATCGAATACACCCTCACCGGGACGAACACCGGTGACACGGCCCTCGACCCGGCGGAGATCGTCGACGACCTGTCGGGCGTTCTGGGCGATGCCGCGTACAACGACGACGTCACCGCCGACCGCGGTTCCGCGAACGTCGACGGTTCGACTCTGACCTGGACGGGCTCGATCCCCGCCGGGGAGTCCGTCACCATTCGCTACAGCGTGACCGTCGACGCAGGTGTGGAGAGCGCCCTGCTGGCGAATGTCGCGAACGGCGAGGCGACACCGCTGGTTCCGGTCGACCCCACCGATCCCGACGGTCCGACGACCCCGGGAACCCCGATCACGCCGCCGCAGGTCGAGACCGCTCACCCGGTCGTGGCTGCCGGCTTCGAGGTCGGCAAGACGGCCGACCCGGCCACCGGCACCGCCGTGAACGCGGGCGACACCATCGAGTACACCGTCACGGGCACGAACACGGGCAACACCGTGCTCGACCCGGCGACCATCGCCGACGACCTGTCGGCTGTGCTGACGGATGCTGCATACAACGGCGACGTCGCCGCCTCGATCGGCACGGCCGCCCTGGTGGACTCCACGCTCACCTGGAGCGGTGTGCTCGCCCCCGGCGACGAGGTCGTCATCACGTACACGGTGACCGTAGACGAGGACGCGTCCGGCGTCCTGCTGCGCAACACCGCCGAGGGACAGGCCACGCCGCTGATCCCCGAGGACCCGACCGACCCTGACAGCCCGACGAACCCCGGCACTCCGGTCACGCCGCCCCCGGCGTCGACGGAGCACCCGGTCGTCAATCCGGGCTTCGCGCTGACGAAGACCGCCGACCCCGCTTCGGGGAGCCGCGTCGACCCCGGCAGCGTGATCGAGTACACCGTGACCGGAACCAACACCGGCGACACCGTGCTCGACCCCGCCACGATCGCGGATGACCTCACCGCTGCGCTGGCCGTGGGCTCGTACAACGACGACGTCGTCGCCTCGCGCGGCGAGGCCGATGTCACCGACGAGACACTCGAGTGGACAGGCTCCCTCGTACCCGGAGAGAACGTCGTGATCACCTACTCGGTGACCGTCGACGGGGATGCCGGTGGCGAGACCGTCCGCAACTCCGCAACAGGCGAGGCGACGCCTCAGCTGCCGGCGGACCCGAGCGACCCCGAGAGCCCGACGACACCGGGAACGCCTCTCGTGCCGCCGACGGTGATCACGGAGCACCCCGTCAACACACCCGGTTTCACCTTCGCCAAGACGGTGGACCCGGCATCCGGCACCGCGGTCGACGCCGGGCAGGTGCTCACCTACACCCTGACCGGGACCAACACCGGTGAGACGACGCTGAGCCCGGTCGAGATCTCCGACGACCTGTCGGGCGTGCTGGACGATTCCACGTTCAACGACGACACCGCTGCGACGATCGACGGTGCTCCCGCAGCGCCGGCCGAACTCGTCGGCGATGAACTCTCCTGGACCGGATCGCTCGCCGTCGGCGAGGCGGTCACCATCACCTACTCGGTGACGGTCGGTGCCGATGCTGTCGGCACGCTGGTGGAGAACTCGGCAACAGCCACCGCGACGCCTCCCGGTGGCGACGAGATCACGTCACCGGAGAGCACGACGTCCAACCCGGTCAACGAGCCCGGCTTCTCTGTCTCGAAGAGCGCGGATCCCGCTCCGGGAACGGCCGTGGACCCCGGCACTGTGGTCACGTACACGGTGACCGGCGTCAACACCGGTGAGACGGTCCTCGACCCTGTCACGATCGTCGACGATCTGTCCGGAGTTCTCGCACACGCCGAACCCAACGGTGACGCGAGGGCGACGATCGACGGCGGGGCGGCACCGGCTCCCTCCCTCACCGGCGAGATGCTCACGTGGGATGGCGCGCTGCAGGTCGGCGAGACCGTGACGATCACCTACTCGGTGACCATCGCGGCGGATGCCGGCGGCGCGGTACTGACCAACTCGGTCACCGGCACGGCGACGCCTCCCGGTGGCGGATCCGCGATCGAGACGCCTCCGGCCATCACAGATCACGCGATCAACGAGCCCGGCTTCGAGCTGGTCAAGACCGCAGACCCGGCTTCGGGTTCACGGGTCGACCCCGGCAGCGTCATCACCTACACGGTGACCGGCGTCAACACCGGAGAGACGGCACTCGCTCCCGTGTCGATCAGCGACGACATGTCGGACGTGCTCACTCATGCCGAGTACAACGGCGACGCGACGGCGGTCGTGAACGGCGCAACCGTGTCGGCGCCCGAGTTCGCCGGCGAGGAACTGATGTGGACCGGCGAACTCGCGGCAGGTCAGCGCGTCATCGTCACCTACTCGGTGACGGTGGACGGTGACTCAGGTGGAGAGACCATCGCGAACGTCGCATCGGCCAGCGCGATCGCTCCCGGCGGTGCGGAGCTCTCGCCGGCACCATCTGCCACCGAGCACCGCGTCGGAAAGCCGGGCTTCACCTTCGAGAAGACGTCGGACCCGAGTTCCGGAACGATGGTCGCCACCGGCAGTGTGGTGACGTTCACCCTCACCGGGGTCAACACCGGCGAGACGGCTCTCGACGAGGTCGTCATCTCGGATGACCTCAGCGGGGTGCTCCCTCACGCCGACCTGACGGGTGATGTGGTCGCGACAGTGGGTGACCACGAGGTGGCTGCTCCCGTGATCGACGGGACGGATCTGCGGTGGACGGGAAGCCTTGCGGAAGGTGAGGTCGTCACGATCACCTACGCGGTCACCATCCATGCCGACGCCGCAGGCAAGACGCTCGAGAACGTTGCGGTCTCGATCGCCACACCCCCCGCCGGAGATGTGATCACCCCTGCGCCGAGCGGAACCACGCACCCCGTGCAGACGCCCTTGGCCGTGACGGGTGGGCAGCTGGCTCCGTGGGCGCTGATCCTCGGGCTGGGGCTGCTGCTCGGAGGCGCCGTGCTGCTGATCCTGCGTCGTCGGGCCTCGGCCTAGCGGTCGGCGGCCACTGGCCACTGTGTCTGCGCAGCTCGCGAGGGCTGCGCAGACACGGTCGTCTCTGTGGCGGAGCGAGACGCGGTGAGAGCGGTGCCTATCGCTCCGACAGCAGGTCGTGAAGCGCGGCCTGCTGGACGGCCTCCGCCCTGTTCGCGGCGCCGAGTTTGCGATACACGCTGCGAAGCTGCGTCTTGAGCGTGTTCTGCGACACATTCAGATCCGCGGCGATGTCCTGCAGCGACGAGCCTGACGTCAGGGCGCGCAGGACGACGAGCTCCCGGGAAGAGAGTCGCGGCCGGGCCGCGATCGAGGGCAGCGCAGCCGTCTGAGGGAGGGAGACCGTGACCTGGTCGGCCAGTGTCTCGCGGAGGAAGGAGAAGTCGTCCGGAGACATCAGGGCGATCGGGGTGGCCAGTTCGCGATCCTCGAGCCGAATGCCGAGTGCCTCCGTCGCAGCTCGCACGGCCGCGGCGCCTGCCGTGCGGTGGAGGGCGGCACTCTGCACCGCGGCGGTCTCCGCCCGCTGTCGTGCCGTGTCCGGCGAGAACCGCGTCTGCTCCAGCATCCGCAGAGCTTCCGACGCCTCGCCGGTCGCCAGCGCGAGTCGGGACTGCTCGAGCACCGTGTCGAACCGGTCGTGCTGCGCATCCTTCTGAAGAGTGCGTCTGGCGGCATTCAGATCGCCGACTGCGAGCTGCAACAGCGCGCGCGACCTGCTGAGCGCATCGCGGGCGTGCGCACTGCCGGCCTCGCGTCCGCGCAGGCGCGCGAACGACTCCAGCTGCTCGAGCCCTGCCGCCGCCCTGCCGTCGTGGAGTGCCACCCAGGCCTCCACTTGCGCCATCGCGACCCAGTGCTCGCTCGTCGAACGGTGCGGGCCGAAGACCCGGATGTGCTCGCGCGCCGCGTCGAGGTCGTGCGCCTCGACCGCGAGCAGTGCCTCGGCCACGCGATAGAACGTGCCACGGTAGCCGTCGAGTTGCTCCTGATCCCAGGTGCCCTGACGGATGATGTCGACATAGTGCTGGGCTTCCGGCATATCGCCGTTCCGCGCGTGGATGCCGCTGAGCAATGCCACGCCGTGCAGGGCATGCCGTGTACCGCGCGACGCCGCCAACGACGCGGCGAAGTCGAACCACTCGATCGCCTCGGCAAGACGGCCGCCGTAATACAGCGAGATGCCGAGGTGCGTGCAGAGCAGCGGGATCTCATCGATGTACGCGTCCCACTCGGACTCGGGCGTCTCCTCGAAGAGTGCGAGGGCCCTCGAAGCGACGTGACCGGCGCGCTCCGGCATCCCGATCAGCCGCAGTGCGGCGCTCTCCGCTGCCCAGATGTAGATCCGTTCCATCGCGGGCAGGTTCTTGCGCCGGGAGTTCGCGGCGGAGATCGCCACCTGCAGGAGCTGCAGTCCGCGGATTCTCCGCAGTTTGCTCGCGATGTAGCAGATCGCGAGGATCATGGCGATGAGCGGTTCGTGCTTGAGGCGTGAGAGGGGCAGCCGGCCCAGCAGCCTGACCACCGTCTTGCCGTCGTTCTCGAGGAGATTGTTCCAGCCTGACATGATCACGTGCGACGCGAGAGCGAGGTCGTCCTGCTCGACCGCCAGTCGCAGAGCCTCGGCCGGGGCACGCCGTCGCAGAGCCCCCTCGACGGCCGCGCGCCGAAGTCGCGGTACCTCTGCGGGATACGAGCGCTGCAGTTCCCGGCGCATCAGCGACCGCACGAACGGCGCGAACACGAACACCGGTGCCGCGTCGGAGGACCACCGTCCGAAACCGAATGTCTCGAGGTCGTCGAGCAGGTGAGCGGCATCCGCATCGCCGGTGAGCGTGCGCGCGAGGCCGGGGTCGACGGCGTCGGCGATGCTCATCCTGGTGAGAGACGCGAGATCGTCCGAATCGAAGCCGGAATCGGCGATGCGGATGCGCATGTAGTCCTCGACAGCGGCCGTGCTCGCTTGCAGCAACGCCTCCGGCGAACCCGGAACCGCGCGCTTCGTGGCACCGTGGATGATGGCAGGGAACCCGTCGGTCGCGTCCAGGATCCTGGTCGCTGTCGACGCGTCCACGTGCAGGGCGCGGGAGATCTCCGTCGCGTCGAACATGAGGGTGTCCGGGGCGATGAAGGTCCGGTCGATCACGAGGTCGAGTCCGTCGCTGTCGAACGTGCTGCGCCGGTTCGTCGCCGCGATCAGTCGGACATCGCGGCTGCCGGCGACGACGCGGCAGACGTCGAACACGCTTTCGCGGCTCAGATTGGCCGCATCGTCGAGGATGATGACGAGCGAGCCCGTATCGTCCTGGAGGCACTCGGACACCGCGTTCCACGGACGGTCGAGGGCTTCCTCGGTGAAGGTTCCTCTGCCGTGACGCACCAGCGCACGAAGCAGGTCGCGGGCGAAGACCGCGCTGGACGCGGCGTCGCTGTCGACGGTCAGCCACACCACGGCGGCTGCAGTCTCGCGTGCCCACTCGGCCATCGCGACCGTCTTGCCGGAACCACACGCTCCTCTGAGGACGGTGAGCCGGCTGTCGTTCTCCAGCTCCGCGGTCACTCGCGGACGCGAGGTGAGATCGCTCTGAGCGCGGGGGACGTCTGTGCGCACACCTGTGACGGATGCCGACATCGACCCTCCCCATTGCTCTCGACTCTCCACAGTATTCCGGAATTCTGCGGAGAGGAGCGGTCCAGGCGGGAACACGACTCGGCGGGTGCGAGGAGGAAGGGCCCGCATCCTAAGCTCAAGACGTGAATGATGCACCGCGGACGAATGCGATCAGGTCGATACGCACGAGCGCGCTGCTGGTGAGCGCGGCCTTCGGCGCGATCCAGGCGCTGGTCTTCGTCGCGGTCGTGCCGTTGACGTCGGTGCTGGCCGTCTCCTCGCCGCCGGCCTACGCTCTGGTGGCGGGCGTGCACAGTCTGATGCCGCTGCTCGCGCGCGTGGTCACCCGAGCCCCCGGCATGGCGACGTTCACGGCCTTCGTGACGGGACTGCTGACGTCGGCGATCTCACCGATCGGTCCGCTCGCCGCGGTGCCGCTCCTCGTCGCCGGCATCGTCTTCGACCTCGTGCTCCCGTGGGTGCGGGACCGACGCGTCGGGCCGAAGCGCATCCTCTTGGCCGGAGCGATCGTCGGAGCCGTGCTGTTCTTCGTCGCGCTGCCGGTGTTCTCTCCCGAGCATCTCGTGCTGCCCGTGCTCCTGGCCACGCTTCTCGCACGCATCGTCGGAGAGCTGGCGGTCGCCGGCGTGGTCATCGCCCTTCGGCGGCTCCTGGTGCGCGCCGGCGCGGTCCGCTAGTTGCGAGTCGGTCGGCTACGGGCAGCACAGATGTCGGGCGATGGAACAGATGCAGGGCCGTTTCGCGTGATTCGACCCGACATCTGTGCGATCGCCCGACAAGTGTCCCGAGGACGGGTGTTCCGGGGACGCGTGTTCCGGCGGCCTGGCGTCAGAGCCAGCGCTTGTACTTGAACACTCCGTACAGTGCCACGGCGAATGCGGCCATCGCGCCGAGCGCCATCGGGTATCCGAACGCCCAGTCCAGCTCGGGCATCATGTCGAAGTTCATCCCGTACACGGTGCCGACGAGCGTGGGCGCGAAGATGATCGCCGCCCAGGAGGAGATCTTCTTGATCTCGTCGTTCTGCGCGAGACCGGCCTCCGTCTGCCGGCGGGCGACGAGCGCGGAGTGCACGGTCAGCGCGTTCTCGAGAATCGCGCGGAACGAGTCGACGCGCTCATTGACGCGGATCGTGTGGTCGAGGACGTCGCGCAGCGACCGCTGCAGCTCCTCGTCGATGCGGTACTTCTCCGAACCGCGCTGCAGCCACTCCAGCATCCCGCTCAACGGGTGCACCGCGCGCTGGAAGTTGATGACCTCCCGGGAGAGCTCGTAGATGCGGCGGGAGAGGGCGTCGTCGTCGCTGTCGCCGAAGAGCTCGTCTTCGATCTCGTCGATGTCGTTCAGGAGGCCGGCGACGATCGGCTCGTACCCGTCGACGACCTCATCGAGGATCGCGTAGAGCACGGCTTCCGGTCCCATCGCGAGCAGTGCCGGGTTCGCCTCCATCCGCTGACGGACGGCGGCGAGGTTCGGTGATTCCGCGTGCCGGATCGTGACCACGAAGTCGGGGCCAACGAACAGGTGCAGTTCACCGAACTCGATCGACTCCTGCTCGTCCCGGTAGCGGGCGGGGCGCAGCACGGCGAAGAGCGTGTCGCCGTAGCGCTCCACCTTCGACCGCTGGTGACCCGACAGTGCGTCTTCGACGGCGAGCGGATGCAGGTCGAACTCGCGAGCGACGGACGCGACCTCTTCGGGGCTGGGTCGATAGAGACCGATCCAGGCGATGCCGCCCGCGGCATCCAGCATCCGGTAGGTCTCGTCCAGGTTCTTCGGGGTCTCCACGCGACGTCCTTGGACGTACACGCCGTTGTCGATGAGCGCCATGATCAGCTCTTTCTCGCAGGCGCACGGCGGCATGAGCCATCGTGCGCAGATTCGTCAGGGGCGGGAGACGCCGCCGACGGCTGCGAAGAACAACGTGCGGACGCGGAGAGGATGCTCAACGCGAGTGCGCACAGAGTCGCGACGCAGCAGTGGCGGCGTCGCTACTATCACCGGACATCGCCATCACCGCCTTTCGGACTCCTGGGGTCAGATGACCCGATCGGCCATGATACTCCTCGAAACCTGGGACAGCCGTTCCGTCTCACGAAGACGTCCGCTGTCGGTCGTTGAGCGAGCAGCGAAGCGACGAGACGAAGCGGTGCCTCCGCGTGCTCAACGACCGAGGGGGGAGGCCCGCCTACGGAACGATCGAGTCGATGTAGCCGCCGTCGACCCGCACAGCAGCGCCGGTGGTCGCCGAGGCCAACGGGGATGACAGATAGGCGACCATGTTGGCGATCTCCTGCGGTTCGATGAGCCGCTGCAGCAACGACTGCGGACGGTGCAGCCGCATGAACTCGCGCTGCGCGTCCTCCCAGGGGAGTGTCGAGTCGACGAGCTCGTACACGAAGTCCTCGACGCCGCCGGTGTGCGTGGGGCCGGCGAGTACGGAGTTGACGGTGACCCCGGTGCCCGCAGCATCCTTCGCGAATCCCCGAGAGACAGCGAGCAGCGCGGTCTTCGACATGCCGTAGTGGATCATCTCCGTGGGGATGACGACCGCCGAGTCGCTGGCGATGTTCAGCACCCGACCCCAGCCGCGCTCCTTCATCCCGGGAAGCGTCGCGCGGATGAGGCGTACCGCAGCGAGCACGTTGACCTCGAAGTACCGCCGCCACTCGTCGTCGGAGATGTCGAGCGCGGGAGTCGATCCGAAGATGCCGAGGTTGTTGACGAGCACGTCGACGGCTCCTGCGGCGGTGAGCACCGCATCCGCCCCCGCTTCGTTTGTGACGTCGCCGGGCGCGGCGACGAGCCGGCGCTCGGGTCCCTCGGTCTGGAGCTCCGAGACCACGGAGGCGACGGTCTCGGCGCTGCGACCGTTGATGGCGACGCGTGCCCCGGCATCCGCCAGTGTCGCCGCGATCGCGCGTCCGATGCCCTGGGTCGAACCCGTCACGAGTGCGGTCTTGCCGGTGAGGTCGATGATCATGGTGTTCCCTCCGTGGTGGATGCTGCCGAGTCCTGCAACCGTGGACCGGTCACATTCATGCCCGCTCTCGTCGCAGAGAAGCTCGTTTCCGGCGATCAGGCCTCGACGCCCACGAGTTCGGCGCTCTTCCTCCAGAGGGCCTCGGCGAGGTCGGCGTCATCTACCTGCGGGTTGACCCGGGTGCTCAGGACGCGCTCGTCGTAGTACGCGCCAGAGAACCAGGTCTCGTCGGGGGTTCCCTCGATGAACCAGCGCAGGTGCGAGCCGCCCTTCTCGCTGCCGATCAGGAGGAGGTGCTTCAGCGGGCTGCGGTACACCAACCGCATGATGCTCGACGATTCGGCCGCGAAGTTGGTGCGCACCGTCCCCGGATGGAAGGCCACCGCGCTCAGCCCCTCGGCATGGAACTTCGTGTGCAGGCTCTTCGCGAAGAGCACGTTCGCGAGCTTGGCATCGCCGTACGCCTTGTTCGCGCTGTACTGCTTTCGGTTGTCGAGGTCGTCGACGTCGATGCGGCCGAACAGCCGATGGCCGACACTCGACGTGTTGATCACCGCAGCGTCCGCCTTTCGCAGCTGCGGCAGCAGCAGATTCGTCAACAGGAACGGGGCGAGGTGATTAACCTGGATCGTCTTCTCGAAGCCGTCGATCGTCGGCGTCTGGTCGCCGAAGATGCCGCCGGCGTTGTTCGCCAGCACGTCGATCCCCTCGTCACCGACGAGTTCCCTGATCTGTTCGGCCAGCGCCCGGACGTCATCGAGACGAGCGAAGTCGGCGACCAGATGTTCCGCCCGGATCTCGCGCGCGACCGCGGCGGTCTTCTCGGGCGATCGACCGACGAGCAGCAGACGATGCCCCGATGCGGCGAGTTGACGAGCGGCGGCGGCCCCGATGCCGTCGGATGCTCCGGTGATGACGATCGTCTTCTGGGGCATGGAGGCCTTCCGGATCGGATGCTGCGGGGGTGTGACGAGCCGGCGGATGCCGGCGGCGATGCGTTGCGGCGCAGCGGTCCGATTCTCAGCCGGCGTACGGAGCGACGGGCAGACCGCGCACGCCGGGGCGAACCGCGAACACGGACCCCGCCGCGGTGTCATGGTCGACCGGCAGGCCCTGCGCCGAGGTCGTGATGTAGAGAGTGCCGAGGTCGTCGTCGCCGAACGTGCAGGCGCTCACCTGGGGCACGGGCAGCTCGATCGTGGCGATCAGCGCACCGGAGGCGTCATAGCCGTGCACAGCACTGCCGCCCCACAGGGCCACCCAGACGCTGCCGTCCTCGGCGACCGTCAACCCGTCGGGAGCGCCCTGCTCCTCGGGCACCTTCACGAATGCGCGTCGACCGCGCAACTCTCCGTCGACGACGTCGAACACGTCGACACGCTGCGTGGCGGTGTCGTTGAAGTACGCGCGGCGGCCGTCGGGCGAGAACCCGATGCCGTTCGACACGGTCGTGCGGGGAACCAGGGTCGACACGGCGAGGTCGGCGTCGAGCCGGAGCAGCACGCCGGCATCAGGGGTGGACTCGTAGCTCATCGAGCCGGCAAGCAGGCGGCCTCGTGCGTCGCAGCATCCGTCGTTCATGCGCACCGCGGGGTCGTCGAGGAGGCGGGCGGCCTCTCGCGCCTCACCGTCGACGTCATCCGCGAGATACAGGGTTCGGGCGCCGACGGCGACGAGGCCGCCATTCCGGCGCGGCCGGGCGAAAGCCAGGTATTCATCGTCGAAGTGCTGGCGGGTCACGCCGTCTGAGCGCAGGGTGAGCAGATCGCCGGCGTCGCCGTCGACGAAGCGCAATCCGCCCCATCCACCCCACCACACGGGGGCTTCGGCGTGGTGAGCGATCGGTCCGGTGACGTTCTCAGGGGTCATATGCCTTCTCGGGGTTTCGGCGGGGAGGAGCGCAGCGGCTCGGCGACCGGCATCCGCTCGGCTTCCGGTGGTGGCGCGGGTGCGGCTCCGGGGTCGGTGACGGGGCGCGCGGAGATCTCCTTGGCGACCTGCTGCTCGAGCACGGTCACCGCGTCGTCGGACAGCAGGATGAGCCCGTCGAGCTCTTCCCGTACACGCTTGTAGGCGACATTCCGCTCAGCCTGGGTGGCCGACTCGTCGACGGCGACCTTGAGGAGCTGCTGCGCCCGCTCGAGGCGCTTGCGCTCCGCCGCCGTGAAGGTCGAGTCCCGCAGGCGCCGCGCGTCTTTCTCGGCTATCTCGAACGCCACGGCGTAGTCGCCGACGGCCTGCAGATACTCGGCGACCTGATGCTCGGTCACCTTTCTCTCGGCGGAAGCCGGGCGCAGAGCATCCGCCGTCTTCTTCGCCCGCAGGAAAGCGGCAGTCAGCGGCTGGCGGCCGTCGCTCATGGCGGGGTAGGCGATCAGCTTGGCGACATCGAGCTCGTAGTCCAACCACCGGGCCGTGATCTCATCGTGCTCGGCGAACAGGCGTACGAGCAGGTCGTCGGGAGCGACGGATGCCGTGGTGTCGACGACCGACGGCCCGCGCCGCTTGTCCTGGCGGGTCAAGGCGCGTGCCTCGATCTCGGCGGCCTTGAGTTGGGCCTTCATGCGGAGGGTCTCCAGGCGGCGTTCGTGACGGCGCTTCGCGCTCTGCTCCCATGCTTTGGCGGCGCCACCGGCCATCCCCATGACGGGGAAGATGAGCCACCAGTAGTTGCCCGCCCACTGCCAGAACTCTTGCATGATGTGCTCAGCCTACTTCTCGTGGTGCCGCGGATGTCTGCGGTTGATACGGTCAGAGGATGATCACCGGCGTCGTGCTGAAGATCGTGCTCGTCGCAGTGGCGCTGGTCGTCCTCGTGGTGATCGTGCGGTCGCTGTTCGTGCGACCCGACCCGGCGCGGGGCCGCGGCCGCGGCATCCGACCGCCGAGGGGGATGGTGATCGCCGCCGGGGTGCTGCTGGCTCTCGGTCTGGTGTCGTCGGTGCTGGGTTTCGGCAGCGGTGACATGCGCGACCCGGTGCCGTTCCGCATCGCCTCTGTCGTGCTGGTCGCTGCCGGACTCGTGGTCCTGCTCGTCGACCGCCGTATGCGCCGTCGCTGATCGGTCGCCTGAGCGCCTCGACACCAGCCGTTCACTCAGCGTTACGTTCCGAGTACGGCGGTCTCGTAATTGCCTGTCACCTTCGCGAGTTGGAATACCGATGTTCTCGGAATTCCGGAACGTCTCCTCCCGAAAGGTCATCATGCGCCGCTTCACCCTGCCCGTCGTCGGCCTCCTGGGCGTCGCCGCCCTCGCACTCGCCGGTTGCCAGAGCCCCACAGCGGAGGCGGCCCCTGCCGATCCCGACGCTCCCATCACGATCGCCACCCTGCCCGTCGGCGACGACCCCACCGCGGAGAACCCCGTCGAGGTGTTCGCCGAGCTGCTGGAGGAAGCGACCGGCCGCGACGTCGAGGTCACCGACGTTCCCGACTACCTCAGCGTCGTCGAGGCGATCCGCGCCGACCACGTCGACATCGGCATCATGAGCGGTTTCCCCTCCGCCCTCGCCGTGAACACAGGTGAGGTCGACGCGCTGGTCGCCTTCCAGGGTGACGGCAAGCCCGTCTCCACCTGCGTCGTGCTCGACGACTCACCCATCCAGGAGGTCGAGGATCTCGAGGGCAAGACGGTCGCCTTCGCCGACCAGGCGTCGAGCTCCGGCTACTTCATGCCGGTGTACATGCTGCACGAGGCGGGCCTCGAACAGGAAACCGACTACGAAGCGATCTTCGCCGGCGGTCACGAGGGCAGCTTCGCCGCCTTGGAGCAGGGACAGGTGGATGCCGCGTGCACCGCAGTCATGCTCACCGAGCTCGGCGCCCCCATGTTCCCCTTCGCGGACGGCGAGTGGCGTGCGGTCGGCGAGAGCCCGGCCATGGACATCCAGGGTGCTGTGCTCGGACGTCAGTCGCTGGATGCCGACAAGCGCAAGGTCATCCAGGACGGCATCGCGGAGGTGTTCTCTGCCGAGAACGCCGAGAAGCTCGGGGCATACGGCGCGTTCGCGGCGGCCGAGCAGACCATCGACCCGGAAGACTCGGAGTTCGAGTCCTTCGCCGAGATCGCAGCAGTGGCGGGCGTCGAGCTCAAGGACCTCAAGTGACGCAGCTGAGCGTTTCGGCTCGCTCCGCTCGCTCAACGACCGCGGAGGTGGGGAGCGTTTCGTCTCGCTCCGCTCGCTCAACGACCGAGAGTCCTTCGGTCGTTGAGCGAGGAGCGGAGCGACGAGACGAAACGTCCGCACCGCCGCTTCCGCTCGTGACCGTCCGCGACCTCACGGTGGCGTACGACGAGCAGAATGTGCTCGACGGCGTCGACCTCGACCTCTTCCCCGGCGAGATGGTGGCGCTGCTCGGCGCTTCCGGGTCGGGCAAGTCCACCCTCATGCGCAGTCTCACCGGTTTCGCGCCGATCTCCTCGGGCTCGGTGCGTGTGGCCGGGCACGACGTCACGAATCTCCGCCGTGGCGAACTGCGCACGCTCCGCTCCGATGTGGGGCAGGTGTTCCAGCAGTTCAACCTCATCCCGCGCCTGAGCGTCATGACGAATGTGCTCACCGGCGGGCTGCACGGCGCCGGACCGATCAATGTCGTCGGCAGCTTCTCCCATGTCCAGCGGATGCGGGCGCTGGAGCTGCTCGATCGCGTGGGCATCGCGCACAAGGCATCCGCCCCCGCCCGTTCGCTGTCCGGAGGCCAGCAGCAGCGCGTGGCGATCGCGCGAGCCCTGATGCAGCAGCCGAAGGTCATCCTGGCCGATGAGCCGGTCGCGTCCCTCGACCCCAAGCTCGCCGACTCGGTGCTCGATCTCCTCCGTGAGATCGCGACGCAGGACGGCATCCCGGTGTTGGTGAGCCTGCACGTGCTGCCGCTGGCGCTCGCGCACAGCGACCGGATCGTCGGCCTGCGGCATGGCGAGATGGTCGTGTCGGGGGCGACCGCAGATCTGGATGCTGCCGCTCTGGCATCCCTCTACGACGATGAGGAGCACGGCGATGGCGACCACCACTGAACCCCGGGTGCGGCGGTCGGCTCCGACCCCGCGCCCTGAGCTGGACAGCGCCGAGCGCGCACGGCTCGAAAGCGCCTTCCGGGTGCCGCGCGCCCGTTTCCTGATCGGTCTGCCGATCGCGGCCTTGCTGTTGCTGTGGTCGTTCAACGGCGCCGAGTTCAACTTCGTCAAACTCGGCGAGGGTGCGGTCAACATGGGCGAGTTCCTCGGGCGGCTGTTCCCGCCCGACTTCTCGAAGATCAGCACCATCCTCGCGCTGCTGGTGGAGACGTTCCAGATGGCGGTGGTCGGCACCGTGCTCGGGGCCGTCCTCTCGCTCATCGTCGCGTTCGGCGCCACGTCGACCATCTCGCCGAAGTGGCTGTACTACCCGACCCGCTGGGTGATGAACATCATCCGGTCGGTGCCCGATCTCGTGTTCGCGCTCATGTTCGTCTCCGCCGTCGGGCTCGGGCCGTTCGCCGGCATCCTGGCCATGACCCTCGGGTCCATCGGCTCGATCGGCAAGATCTTCGCCGAGGCCATGGAGCAGGTCGACCGAGGGCCCGTCGTGGCGATGGAGGCGGTCGGCGCGTCGAAACGGCAGGTCATCCAGTACGGCATCCTGCCGCAGGCCGCGCCGCTGCT
Source organism: Microbacterium sp. CGR2 (assembly GCF_003626735.1). Lineage (NCBI taxonomy): Bacteria > Bacillati > Actinomycetota > Actinomycetes > Micrococcales > Microbacteriaceae > Microbacterium > Microbacterium sp. CGR2. Next base: position 1,159,122 of record NZ_RBHX01000001.1, read on the forward strand.
CACCTCGTACACATTGCTGCTCTTCGAGGGCAACGTCCGTGGCGCGACCATCCTCGGCCTCGTCGGCGCGGGCGGCATCGGCCTGGAACTGACCACCGCGATGCGCATGTACGACTACGGACACCTCAGCGCCATCATCATCTGCATCATCGTGCTCGTCACGGCGATCGACCAGGGCAGTGCCCTCATCCGAAGGAGAATCACATGACCACGATCGACACGGATCTCGTCCTCAGTGCGCCGGTCAACCTGCGCGACCTCGGCGGGATCGCCATCGAGGGCGGTGTGCTTCGTGAAGGCCTCGCCATCCGCACCGACGACCTCGCCTACGTGACCGAGAACGTCGCGGCCGAGCTCGTCGCCGGGGGGATCACCGCGATCATCGACCTGCGTTCGCCGGTCGAGGTGTCGGTCACCGGGCGGGGTCCGCTGGCCGAGCATCCGATCTCGTACCATCACCTCCCGCTGATCGCGGACGTCGGGGAGTCCATGGACCGCGACGCGCCCACCTTCAGCCACGAGAGCATGGGGCTGATGTACCTGCGCATGGTCGAGAACGCGGCGCCGCAGCTGGTCATCGCGCTCAATGTGATCGCGTACACCCCCGGTGCGGCGGCGTTCCACTGTGCGGCGGGTCGTGATCGCACCGGAGTGCTGGCGGCCATGCTGCTGCTCGCCCTCGGTGCTGCGGACGACGACATCGTGACCGACTACGCGCTCACCGGCAACAACATGCGCGCGATCATGCAGCGCACCGCCCCGGTCATGGGCGCGATGTGGCGCGCGCTGGGCTTCGACGCCAGCGCGCTCTCGAACACCTCCCGGCTGCTCGAAGGCTCGATGGACGTCTCGATGCGCAGCCTGCTCGACACCCTGCGCGCACAGTACGGCGACCCGCTCACGCCGCTGCGTGCCGCCGGGCTGTCGGAGGCGACCATCGCGCGGCTGCGCGAGAGGGCGCTGGCCGCGTGACGACGCTGACCACGGATGCCGGGGCCGCGGTTCGCCGCCGCCCCGGTCGTCCGCGCGACGAGGACATCGACGGGCAGATCGTCGCCGCGACTCTGGAGATCATCGATGCGGGCGAGGAGGTGACCGTCAATCGAGTGGTCGTGCGCAGCGGAGTGAGCCGCGCGGCGCTGTATCGACGCTGGCCGTCGCTCACCACCCTCATCGCGGCCGCGCTCGACGTGGGCCGCGAAGTGCCTCCGGAGTATCCCGCGGGGCACGACCTCCACGAGATCCTGCTCGCGGGTTTCGGTCTCGGCCCCGACGGGGTCGCCCCCTCGGCGCCCGGCTATTCGGAGGAGCGTTTCCGTCAGCGCATCCGCCTCGTGATGTCGGATCGCGCCCTGCAGAAGGCGTACTGGGAGTCGCACGTGTCACGGCGCCGCGTGCCGCTGCAGAATGCGCTGCGCGCCGGAATCGAGCGGGGTGAGCTGCGCGGCGATCTCGATGTCGAGGCGTGCTTCGACGCCATCGCGGGCGCGGCGTACTACCAGATGGTGGTGCGGGGTGATCGGATCAGCGACCCGGCGGTGGTGGCGCGGCTGCGCGCGGCGATCGAGGTGATCTGGCGCGGGATGGTCAGCTCTTCGTGAGGTCCTGTGTGAACATCACCAGGATGCCGCTGGGGCCCCGCAGGTACGTGAGCTTGTACACGCCCTGATAGTTCGCGACGCCCCGGAGCGGGTGGTAGCCGTGCCTGGCGGCGATCACCAGAGACTCCTCGATGTCGTCGACGGCGAACGCGATGCGGTGCATCCCGATCTCGTTCGGGAGCGTGGGCTCGGTCTCGATCGCTTCGGGATGGATGTACTCGAAGAGCTCGATCTGACCATGCCCGTCGAGGGTCTGGAGCACCGCGATCTTGGCATGGTTGCCGTCGAGGCCGACGGCCGTGTCGGCCCATTCGCCGCTGACCTCGTCGCGACCGAGCACGGTGAGACCGATGTCCGTGAAGAACGCGATCGTCGCTTCGAGGTCGCGGACGGCGATCCCGACATTCTCCAGAGTGATGGCCATGGGACGGATGCTACTCGCGATCGTCTCCGGAGTGAGGGGTCAGGCGTCAGGGTCAGGCGTCAGGCCGCAGGGTTTCAGGGCCTGTGCGTCGGCACCGAGTCGGTCGTCGTCGGAACGGCGACGGCCTTCATCCCGGGGTGGTCGCGCTCGAGGGCCGCACCCTCCATGTCGACGTTCGGCAGAATCCTGTCGAGCCAGCGCGGCAGCCACCACGCGGAGCGTCCGAGCAGGTGCATGAGCGCGGGCATCAGCAGCATCCGCACCACGAACGCGTCGAGCAGCACACCGAAGGCGAGGCCGAATCCGATCGAGCGGATGATCGTCGATTCGGAGAAGATGAACCCGCCGAACACGGACACCATGATGAGGGCGGCGGCGGTCACGACCGAACGGCCCGCGCGGAAGCCCTGCGCCACGGCATCCCGAGCTGAAGCCCCGTGCACGTACGCCTCTCGCATGCCGGACGCGAGGAACAGCTGGTAGTCCATCGCGAGTCCGAACAGGATTCCGACGAGGATGACGGGCAGGAAGCTCAGGATCGGCCCGGTGCTGTGGAGTCCGATGATCTCGGCGCCCCACCCGAACTGGAACACCGCGACGATGAGTCCGTAGGTCGCGAACAGCGACAGTACGAAGCCGCCGGTGGCGATGAGCGGCACGAGCAGCGAGCGGAACACCACGATCATGATCAGCAGCGAGAGTCCGACCACGACCACGAGATACAGCGGCAGCACCCCGGCGAGAGCCTCGGAGATGTCGATGTTGGTGGCGGCCTGACCTGCGACGCCGAGGGTGATCCCGTCGGTGACGGCCGGCATCGTGCGAAGGTCTTGCACGAGCTTCTCGGTGGAGGCGCTGTTGGGGCCCTCGGCCGGGACCACCTGGAACGCCAGGAGCGTGTTGTCGTCGGAAGCCGCGATCGGGGCGACCGCCACGACGTCCTCCTGGTCGGCGATGGCCTGAGCGATCGTGACCTGCGTGGAGAGAAGGTCGTCGTCGCTCACCGCATCGTCGAGGCTCGCGGTGACCAGCAGCGGTCCGTTCGCGCCCTCACCGAACTGCTCGTCCACGGTCTGGAACGCCGCGTAACTGGTCGAGTCGCTCGGCTCGCTCGAGCCGTCGGGCAGGCCGAGTCGCATCGACATCGCCGGGAGGGCGATGATCAGCAGCGCGATGACGCTCACCAGTGCAGTGACGACCGCGCGGAGGGTCGACATCCGCTTGACGGGCTTGCCGGCCGCGTGCTCCTGACCGATCGTGGTGCGGGCGCGGCGTCCGAGCAGCCGCGTGCCGACCAGCCCGAGGATGGCGGGAGCGAGTGTGATCGCGACGAGCACGGCGACCGCGACGCACACCGCCCCGACCGTTCCCATGAGTCCGAGGAACGGCACACCGGTGACGTTGAGAGCCAGCAGCGCGACGATGACCGTCGCCCCGGCGAACACGACGGCTGTGCCGGATGTACCCGTCGCGATGCCGATCGATTCGCGCACCGGGACCCCGGCGAGTACCTGCTTGCGGTGCCGGTTGACGATGAAGAGCGAGTAGTCGATGCCGACGGCGAGCCCGAGCATGACGCCCAGCACCGGGGTGACCGACGCCATGTCGACGACGCCGGAGAACGCGAGGGATGCCGTGACACCGACGCCGACCCCGACGAGGGCGGTGACGATCGGGAGGGCCGCCGCGATGAGCGACCCGAGCATCACGATGAGCACGATCGCTGCGAATGCGAGCCCGACCGCCTCTCCCACACCGAAGATCTCGGGGACACCCTGCGCGATGTCGGTGCCGAAGTCGACCTCGACCCCGTCGATGGGCGCGGACTCGAAGTGGTCGATCGTGCCCTGCTTGACCTCTTCGGAGAGCTCGAGGCGCGGGTCGGTGAACGAGACGTTGACGATGGCGGTCGATCCGTCTTCGGAGACCACGCCGATGCCGTCGGCGAGCTCGAGGAGAGCGGAGCCCTGTTCGACCTGTTCGGCGTTCTCATCCAGTTCGAGACGGTTCGCCTCGAGCGTCGCCTGCTGGGCCTCGAGTTCGGCGAGCTGTGCGTTGAGCGCGGCCAGCTGGGCGTCGAGGGCCGCGAGCTGCTCCGGGGCGGCGCCGGCTTGTTCTGCCTGGGCCCTGGCTGTGGTGAGTTGCGAGAGTCCTGCGTCGAGCTGCGACCGGCCCTGGTCGATCTGCGTCTGGCCGGCCTCGAGCTGGGCGCGGCCATCGGTGATCTGAGCCTGGCCGTCAGCGAGCTGCTCAGCCTGCTCGGCCTGCTGCTGCTGTGCATCGAAGGGGTCGATCACCGAGGCGACACCGTCGAGATCTTCAGCGCTCGCAGCGAGGTCGGAGATGGACTGCTTCTGCTCGTCGGTGAAGGCCGAGCCGTCTGTGGTCTGGTACACCACGGTTCCGGTGCCGCCGGCCGTGTCGGGCAGCTTGTCGGCGAGCTCATCGGTCACAGCGCCGGAGGCGGTGCCGGGGATGTCGAAGCTGTTGCTCAACGTGCCGCCGAGGGTGAGGAAGGCACCGATGCCGAGCCCGAGGATCACGATCCACGAGACGATCACCGGCCATGCCTTGCGCGCAGCGAACGAACCCAGACGGTACAGCAGTGCGGCCACGGTGATCTCCTTCAGACGGAAATGATCATACGGTACGTCTCGTCTACAGTTCTGTGGCTATCCTGAGAGCATGGTCAACGAGCATCGGAGCGGGCCCGTCCGCAGCACCGCTGCACGTGATGCGATTCTCGACGCGACCTCCCGTCTGTTCCATGCTCAGGGGTACGACCGGCTCACGATAGAGGGCATCGCCAAAGAAGCCGGCGTCAGCAAGCAGACCATCTACCGCTGGTGGCCGTCGCGGGGTGCGCTGATCGCCGACTGCCTCGTGGACGGACGGCTGATCCCGGTGGACTTCGTCATGCCTGACACCGGCAACCTGTTCGAAGACGTCGAGACCTGGCTGCGTTCGGTGCTCGCGATCCTCGAAGCGCCCCAAGGCGACGCGTTGCTGCGTTCTCTCGTCGCGGCCGCGGCGGACGATGCCGACGTCGGGGAGCATCTCACGGAGAGCCTCGGCGTGGAGAAGCACCTGTCTGAGCGTCTGCGGGGTGGAGTCCGAGACGGGCAGCTTCCGGCCGATGCGCCGGTCGCACAGATCGGGCGAGCCATCCTCGGTGCGATCATCGTCGAATCGCTCGGACGCGAGACCCGCGACCCGGGGAAGGTCGTCGAGCTCGTGCGGTACCTGCTGACCCGCTGAGCGTGCACTCACGCCGCGGAGCCGTCTCGCAGGCGGCGGGCGGGTCGAGCCCGTGCGCCCAGAACTCCCGTCAGCGCCCGAGCTTCTCGGCGCAGGCGACGCAATGGATCGCGAACGGGCGCACCTCCAGGCGTGCGTGCGGGATCGGGCGACCGCAGTTCGCACAGATGCCGTAGATGCCGGCATCCATTCGCGCGAGCGCGTCGTCGACCTGACGCAGTTCGGATACCGCGGCCTCGGCGAGTCCCGTCAGACGCGACCACTCCGATGAGAGCGTGACGCCCTCGGGGTCATGCTCGTCGTCGTCGTTCGAGCCCTCGCGGTCGCGCATGAGTTCGGCGAGTGCGGACGACGTCGTGGCCACGCGTGCCTGTGCCTGCACCCGCAGTTCCTGCAGCAGCGTGCGCAGATCGGCGGTCATCCCCACACTCTAGGCACCGCCTCCGACGCTGCAGCACCCCTTGTCGGCAGCTCGGGGGCGGGTGTCACCGCGTGAGCCCCCGCCCGGCGGTCACGGCGCGCTCGCCGGTGTGCGCCTCGCGGCCCGAGCGATGGCCGTGGACATATGCCCCGGCGTCGGGGCCCTGCCGCGCACGGCCTCTGCGGGTAGCCAGCCGGTCGACGGCAGCATCCACCCGATCGCGGCGAGAGGCCAGGACCAGATCGGTTCCGCTGCCCGACTCCTCGATGATGGTGCGCCGACTCTCTCGGATGCGACCTGCCGCGCCGGCGCCGAAACCGCGGATGAATCCACTCCGCGCCCGTCGCTTCTCGCTTTCGGAGTGCCACTGGTAGGCGTCTCGATGTGCGGCCCACCATGACCGCATGGCGACCATGGCCTGCACCTGCAGACTCTGAGTCAACGTGGCCGCCTGCTGCGCATCGGACGAGAATCCCACGAGATACAGGATCGAGAACTCGCCCTGATCTGCATGGAGAGGGCGCACGGTGTCGAGTGCCAACGCCACGCCGCTGCCGACCTCGCGCAGATCGCGCGCGTAGCTGCCGGTGAAGACGATCCGCTCCTGCACGACCTCCTCCTGCGTCTGCCCCAGGCGCCCGCGACGTTCGTCCAAGCGCGCCTGTTCGATGCCGTACTTCACGATCAGGCGCTCGGCGTGTTCGGTGAGCGCTTCGGCTTCTTCGGGCGTCGTCGTCTCGGCCTTCGCCAACAGCTTTGCGACGAGGTCGAGCTTCGCTTCGTTCATGAGATCCCCCTTGGTTGCGGTGCCTCATATCTTCCGCGGGGGTGCTCCCACCAGCGGTGTCCGGCTACGACGCCGGGGGACAACTCTGCGGCGCCGGCACGCGGTGCAGGAGAAGGGAGGGTGAGGTGTTTCGTCTCGCTTCGCTCGCTCGACGACCGGGGAGGGTGGCTGGGGCGTTTCGTTCGCAGGCTCGCTCGACGACCGGGTCAGCCGAAGATGATCGTGAGCACCGTCGCTCCGCCACCACCGAGGATCAGCGCGATGATGACCGTCCATGCGACGATGCGGATTCGACGGTTGCGCTTCTCGCCGAGGTCGCCGTAGTCCTCGTCGTTCGGGTTCTGCCGGCTCACGTCACTCATGCGTTTCGTCTCGCTTCGCTCGCTCAACGACCGAGGTCGAGGATGTCGGTGGTCATGCGTTTCGTCTCGCTTCGCTCACTCAGCGGCGGCGGGCGCCGGCTCGGCGACGGTCGGACCGAAGTACGAGGGCAGCGTGGCCTTCGAGCGCTCGCGCAGCTCAGCGACCGAGGCCGTGAAGACGTCCTGCACCTCGAGCTGCGGTTCGCTGTCGGTCACGCCGATGCGCGCGACGGGGTAGCCGCGTCCTTCGCAGAGGCCCTGGAACTTCACGTCGTCTTCGCGCGGCACGGTCACGAGCACGCGACCGGTCGATTCCGAGAACAGAGCGGATGCCGCATCCACACCGTCGCGCTCGATGATCTCGTTCAGCCAGACGCGCGCGCCGACGCCGAAACGCATGACACCCTCGGCGAGGGCCTGACCCAGGCCGCCTTCCGACAGGTCGTGCGCTGACGAGATCAGCCACTCGTCACGAGCCGCGGCGAGCAGCCCGGCGAGACGCTTCTCGCCCGCGAGGTCGACCTTCGGCGGCAGCCCGCCCAGGTGGTCGTGCACGACGTCGGCCCACGCCGAGCCGGAGAGTTCGGTCGAAGTCGTGCCGAGCAGGTAGATGTTCTGGCCGATGTCCTGCCAGCCCGAAGGAATGCGGCGGGACACGTCGTCGATGATGCCGAGCACGCCGACGAGCGGCGTCGGGTGGATCGGCACGTCGCCGGTCTGGTTGTAGAACGAGACGTTGCCGCCGGTGACCGGGGTGCCCAGTTCGTAGCATCCGTCGGCGAGGCCATCGACCGTCTGCCCGAACTGCCACATGACCTCGGGGTTCTCGGGCGAGCCGAAGTTCAGGCAGTCGGTGATCGCCGTGGGCGTGGCACCGGTGACGGCGACGTTGCGGTAGGCCTCGGCGAGCGCCAGCTGCGCACCGGCGTACGGGTCGAGCTGGCAGTACCGGCCGTTGGCGTCGGTCGAGATCGCGAAGCCGAGGCCCGACTCCTCGTCGACGCGGATCATGCCGGCGTCGTCGGGGAAGCTCAGAGCGGTGTTTCCGAGCACGTAGTAGTCGTACTGGTTGGTGATCCAGCTCGTGTCGGCCAGGTTCGGCGAACCGACCAGCGCGAGGAACTGCTCACGCAGCGTCTCGGGGTCGTTCGCGCGCGGCAGGTTCTCGGCAGCATCCGCCTGGAGTGCGTCGATCCACGTCGGGTAGGCGACCGGACGGTCGTACACGGGGCCGTCGACGGCGACGGTCGACGGGTCGACGTCGACGATGCGCTCGCCCTGCCAGTCGATGATGAGGCGGCCGTCGCCGGTGACCTCTCCGAGCACGGAGGTCTCGACCTCCCACTTGTTCACGACCTCGAGGAAGGCGTCGAGCTTCTCGGGAGCGACGATCGCCATCATGCGCTCCTGCGACTCCGACATGAGGATCTCCTCGGCCGTGAGCGACGGGTCGCGCAGCAGCACGTTGTCGAGCGAGACCTTCATGCCGCTGTTGCCGTTGGCGGCGAGCTCGCTGGTCGCGCAGGAGATGCCGGCAGCGCCGAGATCCTGGATCGCCTCGACGAGTTCGCCGCGGTAGAGCTCGAGGCAGCACTCGATGAGCACCTTCTCGGCGAAGGGGTCGCCGACCTGCACGGCCGGGCGCTTCGTCGGGCCGGTGCTGTCGAACGAGTCGGATGCCAGGATGCTGGCGCCGCCGATGCCGTCGCCACCGGTGCGGGCGCCGAAGAGGACGACCTTGTTGCCGACGCCGGTCGCGTTGGCGAGCTTGAGGTCTTCATGGCGGAGCACACCGACCGCCAGCGCGTTGACGAGAGGGTTGGCCTGGTAGACGGAATCGAAGACGGTCTCGCCGCCGATGTTCGGCAGGCCGAGGCAGTTGCCGTAGAAGCTGATGCCGCTGGTCACGCCATGCACGACGCGGGCGGTGTCGGGGTGGTCGACGGCGCCGAAGCGCAGCGCGTCCATGACGGCGACCGGGCGGGCGCCCATCGAGATGATGTCGCGGACGATGCCGCCGACACCCGTGGCCGCGCCCTGGAACGGCTCGATGAAGGAGGGGTGGTTGTGCGACTCGGCCTTGAAGGTGACGGCCCAGCCCTCGCCGACGTCGATGACGCCCGCGTTCTGGCCCATGCCGACCATCAGGCGTTCCTTCATCTCGTCGGAGACCTTCTGGCCGAAGCGGCGCAGGTAGTTCTTCGACGACTTGTAGGAGCAGTGCTCCGACCACATGACCGAGTACATCGCCAGCTCGCCGCTGGTGGGACGGCGGCCCAGGATCTCCTTGATGCGCGCGTACTCGTCGTCCTTGAGGCCGAGCGCACCGTACGGCTGCTCCTTCTCGGGGGTCGCGGTCGCGTTCTCGACGGAGTCGGGGACGTGCTTGTGGACAGGTGCAGGGGCGGTGGTCACGCGCACTCCAAAGGAAGGGGCCGGCGGGGCGGTTTCAGTCTACCGGGGCTCAGAGCGGCGGTCCCGTGGCGGGTGCGAGGGCGCAACCGTCACGCGGATGCTGCGGCGAAGCGGAGCGCGAGGAGGCGGGCGGCTTCCGCCAGGGGCGGCGGCCCTTCCACGGTGAAGGGCGCGTCGAAGCGGGCGACCGAGGCGAGGACCCCGGTCCACGACCAGGAACCGACGGTCACCCGGCACGAGTGAGCGTCGATCTCCTCGAGTTCTCCGTCGGCGACCCACGGCGCGACCTCCCGGGCCGGGAGCTCGATGACCACCACGCCGACGCAGGGCCAGCGGTCTTCGTTGTCCGAGCCCTTCGCTCGCGCGGCCAGGTAGGTCTGGGCATTCCCACCCGGCAGCGGGCGAGGCGTGAACGACGGGCCGGTGGGGATGCGCGGGCGCAGTCGGTCGAGCCGGAAGGTGCGCCAGTCATCGGCCTCGAGGTCCCACGCGACCAGGTACCAGCGACCCTCACGAGCGACGATCTCGTGCGGCTCCGTACGGCGGGCGGGTGCGTCGTCATCTCCGTAGTCGAAGCGCAGCATCCGACTTTCTCTCACCGCGGCACTCACCGCTTCCAGAACGGCGGCATCGACTCGCGTCGAGCTCTCGGTGCCGGAGAAGCGGATCCCGTCGACACGATGCCGCAGCCGCGAAGGCATCACCTGTCGCACGGTGGCCAGCGCCCGTGCCGCGGCCTCGTCGATGTCGATGCCGCTCGACGGCACGTTCTGCAGGGCGACGGCGATCGCGACCGCCTGCGCGTCGTCGAACAGCAGGGGCGGCAGCTCCGATCCGGCCGCCAGGCGGTAACCGCCGTCGGGTCCCTTGATCGCGCCGATCCGGTACCCGAGCTCGCGTAGGCGGTCGACGTCGCGGCGCACCGTGCGGGGACTGACGTCGAGGCGCTCGGCGAGCACGTGCCCCGGCCAGTCCCGCTGCGTCTGCAGCAGCGACAGCAGAGCGAGCATGCGTGCGGAGCTTCCGGTCATGCCTCCATTGTGCGCCGAGAAGAGGACCGAAACTGACCTCTTCTGCTGTGATCGTTGATCCCGACGGCGCTTCCACCGTCACGACACCTCGCACCGAAGGACACACCATGACTGTCACCACCACCACTCAACAACTTCCGCGGCACCGCTCGGCAGGCGCTCGAGTTCTACCAGTCCGTCTTCGGGGGAGAGGTCACCGTCGCCACGTACGGCGACTTCGGCATGCCCGCCGGGGTCCCGGGCGTTGACAAGGTCGTCTTCGGGCAGATCGAGAGCGCCGACGGCATCCGTCTGATGGCCTACGACATCCCCGGCCACGACGAGTCGGATGCTGCGGCGACCGCCGGTTCGACCCGGCGGGAGAACGGCACCACCGTCACGGACCGCACGTTCTTCCAGTCGCTGAGCGCCCCGTCGCTCGACGAGCTCGCCCGCTACTGGGACGGCTTGTCCGAGGGCGCCGACGTCATCGAGCCGCTCGCCGCCTCCGCGTGGTCGGCCGGTTTCGGCATGCTGACCGACCGCTTCGGCGTGACCTGGGTGCTCGACGTCCGGGCCTGACAGCCAGGTCGGGCACACCTGTCGGGCCAGAAGACAGGTGTCGGGCGGCAACGCGGGATGCCGCCCGACATCTGTGCTTTCTCCCGACAGGTGTACCCGGCCACCGGAAAGCGGAACGTCAGACGGGCGGCCAGAGCGGATGCCGCGCCACGGCCACCCGCGCGGTGAGGTCGGTGAGTACCCGGGAGTCGGCCGTATCGAGACCCAGCGCCTCGGCGAGACCGAGCGCCAGGAACGCGTGCCCGGCGGCGTTCGGGTGGAACGCGTCGTCGAACAATCCCCACGCGACCCCCTCGTTGCCGGGCCCCGTGCCCGCCGAGAACTCCGCGAAGCGGGTGTGCTGATCGACCAGGATGACGGCATCCCGGTCGGCGACGCGACGGATCGCCTGCGCGAACTCCCCGACCCGCGCGCGGTCGGGTGCATGCCGCAGATCGACCGTGGGCGGCGTCTGAAGCACCGGGACGGCACCGAGCCGTCGCACCCGGCGGACCAACTCCGTGACCGACTCCGCGAACGCATCGACCTCGATCACCGGATCCAGCCACTCGGTCGTGCAGTCGTTCGTCCCGATCATCACCGTGACGACGTCGGGTCGCCAGGCGGCGACGCGCCGCTCGAAGTCGCCCAGGACGAGGTCGGCACGCCATCCGGTGATCGCCGTGTTGATGACCACGTCCTGCACCCGCCCCAGGTCGCCGCGGGTCAGCTCGTGCAGATGATCGACGTAGTTCCGGGCGCCTCGGGTGTGGATCAGGCCGTGGGTGATCGAGTCACCGGTGAACACCCACGTGAGCGGCGCTCCGGAGGCAAGGAGCCCCCGGAGCGCCGCACGGTCGTCTGTCATCGGCTCACGTCCAGCTGCACGTCGATGAAACGCGGTCGGTAGATGGACGCGTCGTCGTAGACGTCACCGACGTTGTCGAAGGTGTTGACGTTGTACGTGACGAGGATGCGGTTGCCCTGACGCAGATTCGGATGCTCATGAGCGTTGTAGGTGAACACGTCCGGGTCGCCGTAGCTGCCGAAGGTCCCGGTCTCCGGTGTCCGATACAGTTCGACCGGCTCGCTGAACGGTCCCGTCGGCGAGCAGGAGGTGCGGGCGACGATACGGGTGCTGAAGATCTCGGATGTGTCCTGCGTGACGAGCAGATAGCCGTCGCGGAACTTCGCCACACTGAACTCGTTCGCGACGTACGGCGCGACCGGCACGGCATCCGCTTCTTCCGTCGACCAGCCCGAGCCGTCCCAGTACGTCCAGGTGCCCGCGATGCCCTGCTTCCCCTCGGTGCGCGCGACGTAGCCGGAACGGACACCGCCGGGGTCTGCGACACCGTAGATGTAGGTCGTGCGGCCCTCTTCGAGAGTCCACGAGCCCCAGTTGATCCCGGTCGCCGAGGGAAGGTCGGTGATGGCTTCGAGCTGCAGGCTGTCACCGTCGAGAGTGGCGAGACGATTGGCCGTCCACCGGAAGTCGAAGCTGCCGGTGCCCGTCCGTTCGAACTGCAGCAGCGGCACCTGCACCGTCCCCTTGGCGCCGGGCGTCGGGTCGCCGATCCAGTACCAGCTACCGTCGGCCTCGGGCGGGATGATCCCCGCCGGGGCGTCCGGCGTTCCGCCGGTGATCGTCTGCAATCCGCCCCGCCGGTCCTGTACGACCACCGAGTTGTTCACGAACGGCGAATCGGTCGGGCGGGAACCGTCGGGGTTCACCGTGCCGAGGAACGTGTCGGAGAAGAACCAGCCCGTCTTTCCCTTCCCCAGCGGCAGTGAGTAGGTGCTGTCGCCTCCGGTCCACTCGCCGCCGGTGTTGCCGTAGGTCGTGAACTGCTCGGTGAGCGGCTGGTTGATGCTCGCCGTCGCCGTGAGTGTCCGGTCGGTCAGCGAGCACTGACCACTCGAACCGTTTCGGTCGCCGGCGCTCGTCGGCACTGCTGCGCTCGCCGGGGCGGCTAACAGCGCGCCGGCGCAGAGGGATGCTGCGGCAAGGGCTGCCGCGATCGTGCGTCTTCTCATGTCGATCACTCCTTCGTGTTCGTGGGTGCTGCGGGGTATGGGCGTTTCGTCTCGCTTCGCTCGCTCAACGACCGGGACTCGGGGTGACACCTCCCGAGGCGTCGACGTCGTACATCCGCTCCCCCACGCGCAGACCGCGCAGGCGGGCGTCCGGGTCGAGCGCTGCCACGCACCCGGCCGCGCGGATCGTTCCGTCGGCGTCGACGGAGACGCCGAACAGGGCGTCGATCACGAGCTCGACCCACGCTCCGGATGAGGAGCAGGACCAGTCGATGATGTACGGCAGTTGCGGAGGGGCCTTGCGTGCGCCGCCGTTGATGCCCGGCACGGCCTCCTCGACGAAGTGGGCCTGTCCCATCGGTCCTTGGTTCGCCGTGCGCGAGAGCCCTGCGATCCAGTCGGTGAGCACCTCAGGGGCGCCGAGAGCGGCGAGAGCTCGACCCGCGTCAGCGGGCCATGCCGGATACGCGCCGTTCCACTGATGGTCGGGTCGAGGGCTGTAGCTGGCGTCCGGGTCCCACGGCGAGAGCGCGCGCATCCAGTTCTCCGTCTGCAGCTCGCGCTGGAAGAAGTCGACCATCTCGGTGCGGACGCGAGGTGCGAGATCATCGGCCACGGTGGTGCCCACGACACTGAAGTCGTAGCAGTGCCGCACCGGAAGCCGCGTGCCGTCGGGTTGGCCGGCAGAGAAGATGCCGTCGCCGAGGTAGCGGTCGATCACGGCGGGCAGCAGTGCTTCGGCATCCGCCCGCAGTGCTGCCGATGACTCGGCGTCGCCCTGCAGTTCGGAGAGCGCGGCGGCCGTCCGCATGCTCCAGACGTTCGCCGCGTTGAGGCTCGCGACCTCGTGCGTGTACGAGCTCACGCACTCGAGCAGGTTGTCGATCTCGCCGTAGTCGGCGAGCGGAGAGTCGTGACGAAGGGCTTTCCAGGCGGTTGCCCACTGTCGCACCGACTCGGCCACGGTGTGGTCGCCGACGACCTCGTCGAGGAAGGCCGCATCGCCCGTGAAGCGCACGTAGTCATGCACGAGTCGGGTCATGGCGTAGTCGTTGACCGAGTACCAGCGCCCCACCGGACCGCCGGTCAGTGACGACGTCCCGAAGTGGGAATGGATGTCGAGCGAGATCCAGTGCCGCACCTGATTGCGCATCTCCACGGGGTCGAGCAGGGCGTGACTGACCGAGCTGAGGCTGTAGTCCCAGATGAAGGTCGTCGTGCCCCAGTAGTTGGGCATGAGGGTGTCGTACGACCGGCCGAGCACGTTCCCGGCGAAGTCGCGGCGGAACCAGATGACGCCGAGCACCGCCCACCAGTACAGGCGCCGAAGCGGAACCGAGGCCGTCTCCAGCACAGGCAGCGAACCGGAGAACTCCCCGTCTTCGGCGGTGAAGGCCGCGCGCAGCTGACGGTTCCAGAACTCCTCTGCCGCCTCGAGCGCGGCAGGAATGTCGGCGGCGACGGCAGCATAGGCTTCGGCGGCATCCGCTTCTGAGCGACCGACCGCCTGCACGTAGCCGGTGCGTGCGGTGCCGCCCGCGGGCACCGCGAGAGTCATGATCAGCTCGCCACCCCGGCCGTTTCCGCCGATACCGGTGTCGAACGCCTCGGGCAGCTCGGCGACGCCGCTCAGCGATGCCGCACCGCCGAGGAGACCCTGGATGCTCCACGCCCCGGCGTCCGTCGACGAGAAGACGATCCGCTCGCCGTCGACCGATGCGGCGTCACGCTCCGACGGCGACTCGGCGTCGAGCCACGCCTCGGGAGACCGGGTGGCCCGCGCGGCGGACGACAGGCCGAGGCGCACCTCGCGGTCGGATGCTCCGGAGTTCGACACCGCGATGTCGATGGCGACGGCAGTCTGTCCTGGTACGCACACCGTCGTCGTGACGATCTCGAGTTCGCCGACGGACGCTCGCCGCACCACCCGGTCGGGACGCCACTCGTGGGTCACCGGCACTCCGTACGAGGCGAACAGCCGTCCGTCGACGAAGAGGACGGCGGTCTGGGTCAGCCCTTGCGAGATCGGCGGGAACTGCACCGCGCTCAGGGCGGTCAGGTCGTGGTCGACCCGCACCGTCCCGAGCATGTTCGTCAGCCCGGTCGGCGCCATCATGTCGTCGTAGTGGTGCGTGACCGCATCGGCGGCGAGGTCCTCGACGGTGGGGATGAGCGGATGCATGATGCCTTTCAGCAGGAGCGGTGGGTGGACGTCAGTACTGGCCGAGCGCGAGGCCCTTGGCGAAGAACCTCTGCGTGCAGAGGAAGAGCACGACTGTCGGCAGCGAGACGAGCACCGCCGCAGCGAGCACGACCGACATCTGCGCACCGCCGTAGGTGCTCTGCATGCCGGACAGGGTCGTGATGATCGGACGGATGTCATCGGACTGGCTGAGCGTGAGTCCGAGGAGGAGATCGTTCCAGACGAAGGTCGCCTGCAGGATGAAGATCGCGACCAGCGCGCTCGATGCCATCGGCAGATACAGGCGCAGGAAGATGCGCCAGGTGGTGGCGCCGTCGAGCACGGCCGCTTCGAACACGTTGTGCGCGACCCCGGTGAAGAAGTTCCGCATCACGAAGGCCGAGAACGGGATGGAGATCACGGTGTAGATGATCACCATCCCCACGCGGGTGTCGAAGAGGCCGATTCGGGAGTAGGCGTCGAACAGCGGCAGCAGCACCATCTGCAGGGGGAAGACGGTGCCGCCGAAGATCACGACGAACCAGAGGAAGCCGCGCTTCAGCCGCAGGGCCACGATCGCGAACCCGGCCGCGGCGCCGACGAGCACGGCGATCGTCGGCGAGACGATCGAGTACACCAGCGTGCTCAGGATGCTGTTGCCGAGCCCCGAGAGCGTGAACGCGTCGGCGAAGTTCTCGAACAGGTGGAAGTCGGTGGGGATCCACGACTCCTTCGACGTGAACGTGAGCGGATCCTTCATCGCGTTCACGACCAGGAGGTACGCCGGCAGCAGCCAGATGAATCCGAGGATGACGAGGACGGCGGTTCTGATGATCTTGGACATGGTCACATCTCGTTCTTCGGGGAGAGCTGCTGACGCAGGTAGAGCACCGAGGCGATCAGGGTGATGACGGTGAGGAACACCGCGATCGCGGAGCCGAGCCCGTAGTCGCTGTTGACGAAGGTCTCCTTGTACATGGTCAGCGCGAGGGTCTCCGAGACGGTGCCGGGGCCGCCTTTGGTCATGCCCCAGACGATGTCGAAGGTCTTCAGGCTGGCGACGATCGAGAGCCCGACGACGACAGCCGTGAGCGGCCGGAGCATGGGCCAGAGGATGCTGGTGAACAGACGGACGCCACCGGCGCCGTCGATCCGCGCAGCCTCGAGGGGCTCCTTCGGGATCGCCTGCAGGCCGATGGTGAACAGCAGCGCGTTCACGCCGACCCCCTGCCACGACGAGGCGATGATCATGACGACCGTGTTGAGCGGAGCATCCAGCAGCCACCGCGGCGGATCGGTGATGCCGAACGCGCCGAGGGCCTGATCCAGTGCACCCCCGGACGAGAGGATGAACGACCAGACGACGCCGACGCCGATGCCGGAGAGGGCGTAGGGGATGAGGAAGGGGAGGCGCAACCAGATGCCGCCGCGGAGGTTCCAGGTGAGCAGCGCGATCGTGAGACCGATCCCGACGGGGATGATCAGGGTGCCGATCACCCAGAGCACGGTGTTCATCGCCGACCCGACGAAGTCTCCATCGGTCAACATCTCGACGTAGTTGTCGAAGCCGATCCACTCGGGGCTGCCGAGCCCGTTGTAGTCCGTGAAGCTGAGGAAGATCGTCCACAGCAGGGGCAGGTAGAGCAGGACTGCGACCAGGAGCACGCCCGGGGCGATGAAGCCCCGGGCGGACCACTGGTACGGCGTCTTCTGGTGCGCCATCCGCTCGACTACTCCTGCTCTGCCCAGTACTTGTCAGCCGTCGCCTGGATCTTCTCCAGGTAGGGCATCGGGTCGCCGGGGTTGGCGTTGAACGCGCCGAACTGCTCGATGGCCGTGGTCACGATCTCGGTGGGCATCGCCTCGAAGAACCGGTCGTAGAGCTCGTGGTCGTCACCGGCGATCTCGGTGCCGAGTTCGGCGAGTGCCGGGTCGGACACCTCCGTCTTCGGGTTGAAGGCGACGTCGCCGTGCGCCTCGTTCCAGGCGGTCTGCGCGTCGGGCGACATCCACCATTCGGAGTACGCGAGGCCGAGGTCGCGCTGCTTCGAGTTCTCGGCGGTGCAGATCGGCCCGGATTCCACTGCCACCGGTGTGGCGTCGAGGTCGCCGTTCACGGCCGGGATCGCGAACATGCCGTAGTCGTCGGCGGTCATGCCCGCGCCTTCGAGGTTGCCCGCGAAGAACGTTCCGAAGTTGATCATCGCGTAGTCGCCTTGCTTGAGGCCGACCGCGGGATCGGTGGTGCTGCCGGCGTCGCTGAACCAGCCCTTCTCCTGCTCTTCGAGCCAGAGGTTCATGACGTCGACGATCTCGGGGTCGGTGTACTTCACCTCGCCGGTGGTGAGTCCGGCGTACAGCTCGGGGTCGGTCGATGCGACCAGGTGCTGGAACCACTGGAACGTGAACAGCACGCTGGTCTGGTAGTACGGGGTGACTCCGGCGTCCTTCAGCGTCTCGGCTGCGGCGTCGAGGTCGTCCCAGGTCGTCGGCACTTCGATGCCGTTGTCGGCGAAGGCGGCCTTGTTGTAGAACATGATCCAGTAGGCGATGTTCATCGGCACGCAGTACTGCTTGTCGTCGAAGGTGTAGCTGTCGCGGAGGTCTTCGCTCACCCAGCCCTCGTCGACGGCCTTCGTCCAGATGTCGGTCGTCTCGGCGACCAGGCCCTCGTCGACGAGCTCCTTGAGCGAATCGCCGGTGTGCCAGGTGAAGAGACCGGGGGATTTCGCCGTGCGGAAGGACTGTTTGATGAAGGCGTCGTACTGGTTGGCGTCGGAGTATCCGGTCGTCTTGAGCGTGATGTCGGCGGCTTCGCCGCTCACCTCGTTGAGAGACTCGAAGTCTGGTTTCCAGGCCGCCTTGTCGGTGTAGAAGTCGAGGGTCCCGGAGACCTCTCCGCCGTCCGAGCCGGAGCCGGAGTCGCCGGAGCAGCCGGACAGGACCATACCGCCGAGGATGAGACCGGCCGCGGCGGCGGCGATCGTGCGTCGCGAAATCATTCTGAACTCCCTTGTTCGTTTGGTATCGTTACCAGAAATCTGGGTTC
Source organism: Microbacterium sp. CGR2 (assembly GCF_003626735.1). Taxonomy (NCBI): domain Bacteria; kingdom Bacillati; phylum Actinomycetota; class Actinomycetes; order Micrococcales; family Microbacteriaceae; genus Microbacterium; species Microbacterium sp. CGR2. Next base: position 1,177,229 of record NZ_RBHX01000001.1, read on the forward strand.
ACGCTACCAAGGTGATGAGTGCGGTGCAAGAGATTCCTGCCTCGGGCAGCTCTTGCGGGGGTGGAGCGGGCGTACCGATGCTGCGTCGTGCCGTTCTGCGCTGTGTTCAGTTGTCGCTCGTGCGCGAACCGCGCACGTAGGCCTTGACGGTCGCGAAACGCGCGCTTCGCGAATGCTCGGTGCGCTCGATGCGGTACGCGCCCACGGCGGCCGGGATGATGAACGTCTCGGCGTAGTGGATCACGAACGGCTCGAACGCTGCGGTCGGGCTGACCACGCGAACCTCGTCTCCTTCGACGAGATTGAGCACGTTGACCGTGCCGTCGGTGTCGTGATCGGCGGCGTCGTTGAACCAATGGCGGCGCACCTCGATGAACTCGAGTTCGTGGAGGCCGGTGCGTTCTTCCGTCACTCCGCCGTCCGTGCGGATCGTCTCCACCTGTCCGACCAGATTCTGTTCCACCCATGCGGTGTCACGATCCCACTGGATGTTGCGGGCGCCATGGTCGAGGTGCACAGGACGGGGGATGCCGTCGAGGCCGACGCGGCCCCAGTCCCAGAGCTTGAAGGTGAAGATGAACGGCGTCGCCGAGATCTCCAGCACCATCGAGTTCGCGCCGGAGCAGTGCACGGTGCCCGCCGGGATCGCGAAGTGATCGTGCTTGCGCGCCGGGAAGGCGTTGATGTACTTCTCTGCCGGGAACGGATGATCGCCGTCCTGAGCAGTCGCGAGATCCTGCAGCATCGCGGAACGGTCGACGCCTTCCTTGGTGCCGAGGTAGACGATCGCGTCATCTCCGACATCGAGCATGTAATAGCTCTCGTCCTGCGTGTAGTGCATCCCGAAGGTGTTCTGGATGTAATCGGTGAGCGGGTGCACCTGCAGGCTGAGGTTTCCGCCCTGCATCGTGTCGAGGAAGTCGAAGCGGATCGGGAACTCGGCGCCGAAGCGAGCGAAGGTCTTCGCGCCGAGGAGGTCGACAGGACGGCTGAACACGAGGTCCAGCGCAGGGATCTCGATGACACCGCCGTCGCCTTCGAGCAGGAGGGAGTTCTCTTCCGGCACGCAGTCGAAGCACCAGGCGTAGTTGTCCTTCGACGGGTCCAGTCCGATGAGATTCTTCATCCACTGGCCACCCCAGACGCCGGGGTCGAAGAACGGCACGACGCGAAGTGGCCGAGTGGCGGCATCCTCCAGCGCCTGCCGGAACGCCGTGCCGGTGATCATGCCGGCGTCCGGCGAGTCCGCATGCGCCTCCGCCGGTGCGATCGCGTTGCCGTCGACGACGAAGTCGACCGTGTCGAAGAGTCCGCGCTTGTGGCGGTCGGCGACGCGCCACTCCACGAAGAACCCGCGCTTGTACTTGCGCAGGTTGTCCTCGCCGGCGTTGTCGGCGCGCCAATTGGTGGCACCTCTCCGCTGGCGCAGCTGTATCTCCCACCGGGCCATATCGACCAGCACCGTGGTGGCAGGGCCGTCGATGCGCGAGTCCACGAGGGCAGCACCCCAGCCGAGGACGACGGTCGGGTTCCCGCCGACCGTGCGAGCGAGCTCGTCGAGGGCGACCTCGTCGTAGAAGTCCGTCAGGGTGAAATGGCTCATCACGCCGAAGACGCGGTCGTCGGTCAGATTGGGTGCGATCAGTTCTTCGACCTCGGCGATCGGCCGAGCAGCGGTCTCGACCTCGAGGAAATCCCAGTTCGGAAGGGCGGCCCGCACCTGCGAGGTGAGAGCCGGAACGTCGACGCCGGGATACGCGTCGACCAGCAGGACGGGCGTCGTGCCCGACACCCGAGCGCGTTCCTCCGCGAGGGCGGCGGCTGCGCGCCAGGCGTCCGGTCCGCGGACGATCCGCTCGCCGGCGGGAAGGGCGACCGTGGGTTGTGTGTCGTACCGACCTCGAGTCGTGTGGCCTTCGTGCATGTCGCTGATGGGGGTGGTCACTTTTCCTCCAGTTGGGGGTGAGCGGTGTGCGGGCGAGCGGTGTCAGCAGCGGCAGTGCCTGAGCGGGCCAGCACGCTCAGGCCGCGTGCGACGGACAGCTCGGGTTCGGGAGGGACGATGAAGCGCGGCATCGTCATCGAGGGCCACAGGTGGGTGCGCACGAATGCCTCGATCGGCGCACGGACGGCGGCACCGGCACGGAGGATGCCGCCGGAGAGGATGACCACTTCCGGGTCGTACGAGTGGACGAGCGTCGTGACGACGGCACCCCAGACGTGGAGGAACCTCTCGCGCACCGTGCGGTGGACGTCGTCCGAGAACACCTCCGCCATGCTCACTCGGTCGCCCAGCGCCCACGTGCTCGCGAGCGCTTCTCCGCAGCCGACGTTCCCACACGGGCAGATCGGTCCGTCGAGCTCGACCGTCAGGTGGCCGCCGAGGATGCCGGCATGCCCGGTCCGTCCGCGCAGAGGGACACCGTCGATCATGGCCGCCGTTCCGATGCCGGTGCCGAGCGTGATCAGCACGGCATCGCGCTCGCCTGCCGCGCTTCCCGTGGAGGTCTCGCCGACGAGTGCCGCTCTGGCGTCGTTGTCGACGGCGGCCGGATGGCCGAACTCGCGGAGAGACCAGGCGCTGAGGTCGAAGTCTCGGAGGAAGTGGTACTTCGCGTTGGCGTGCAGCATCCGTCCTGTGCGCGGGTCGACGACTCCGGGGACGGCGATGCCGACGGCGTCCGCTGTGCGCCCGGTCCGGGCGAGGAGCCGCTGAGCTTCGGCGCCCGCGGCGGCGAGGTCGGACACGCTCCCTGTGACGGGGATCCGCGTGGAGGCGATGACCTGCGCTCGGTCGGCGACAGCGAGTTTGATCTCGGTGCCTCCGAAATCGATGCACAGTTCCATCCGGCCTCCTCGTCGATGATTGGTAACGTTATCAACGAGCGAAAGTCCTGTCAACGATCTGCAACGATCGCCGGCCGTAGCGACAGCTCTCGCGCACGTCGCGAAGGGTCGGACTTCTACCGCACCCCGACCCGGAGTGACACCGGCAGTTCGATCTCGCGAGGTGCAGCATCCCGCTCGCCGCCGTCGAGCCGATCCAGCAGCAGTCGTGCCGCGGTGCGCCCGAGCTCCCGCGGGTCATGATGGATGACGCTGATCGGCACGGGGGAGAGTTCGGCGAGTTCGAAGTCATCGAAGCTCATCAGCTCGGGGAAGTCGGATGCCGTGCGCAGCCCGATACCCAGCTGATGGCTGATCTCCTTGAGCGCACCGATCGCGTTGCGGTTGTTGGCGCAGAAGACGGCCGTGGGCGGGTTCTTGGCGCGGAGGAGAGCGCGCGTCGCGTCACGCGCCTGATCGACGGTCTGCTGATCCGTCGCGATGAGCCGCGGATCGACGGAGAGGCCGCGGGCTTCGAGGGCGCGGACGAACCCGGCATGGCGGCGGGCTCCGGTGAAGATCGAAAGGGTGTTGCCCAGATAGCCGATGCGGGTGTGGCCGCGGTCGATCAGAGCAGTCACGCCGCGGAACGCCCCGTCGTCATCGGCGAGCACGACGCTGTCGGCGGCGAGACCGTCGACACGGCGAGAGGCGAGAACCACGGGTACGCCCTGATTCTGCGAGTGTGCCAGGTGCGCCGAGCTCGCGCCCGCCGGAACCACGATGAGCCCGTCGACGCGGCGACCCAGGAAATCGCCGACGAGCTCGGCCTCTCGGGCGACGTCTTCGGAGGTGTTGCCGAGCAGGATCCGCCGGCCGGCCAAAGCCGCCTCCTCTTCGACGCCCAGCGCGAAGGTGCTGTAGTACGGGTTCGCGATGTTCGTGATCGCGACGCCGATGAGCCCGCTGCTGTGGCCGGGGCGGATGCTGCGCGCATTCTCATTCCGGTGATAGCCGAGTTCGGCGACGGCTTCGAGCACGCGCTGCTGCACATCGGGCTTCACATTCAGCCCGCCGGAGAGCGTGCGAGACACGGTCATGGGGCTGACGCCCGCTCGTCGAGCGACCTCTTTGACGGTGGGACGAGGCGTTCGTTCACCCATTCCAGCCCTCCGACCCGTGGTGCCTGCGATTTTAGGGAACGTTACCAGCGCTCGGCATCGGGACGGTGTGTGGGAGAGCCGTCGGGGGCGGCGGCGCGGGGTGCAGATGTCGGGCCGAACAACAGTTGTCGGGAGATATCGCCGATTCGGCCCGACATCTGTCCGATCGCCCGACATCTGTACATAGCAGGGCGGCTACTTGTCCTTGCCCTTGGGCTTGTCGGCGTTGTCCGCCTTCTTATCCGAACCCTTGTTGCCGTTGCCGTTGCCCTCGTTGCCCTGGCCTTGGTTGCCCTCGTTGCCGTTGCCCTGGTTGCCCTGGTCGGTGACGGGCTCGACAGGAGCTTCCCGTTCGGTTTCGACGGGGGTCTCGTCGACGGTCTCCACCTCGGTGACGGGCTCGGTGGTCTCTACAGGTGCGCGCACGGCCACGTCCGATGCCGTCCGGCCGAGTTGCTCCGCGGGCGGCGTGAGGGCTGCCGCGCCGACTCCGATGCCGCCGACCACGAGGAGGGCCGCAGCGCCGATCATCACTCCGCGTCGAACGCGTGAGGAGCGTGCCTGCTCGCTCGGATCGACGGGTGCGAGTACCGCCGTCGCTCGCGTTTCCCATGGCGCGTGTGCTTCTGTGCTCGCGTTCGCCGCGCCCGCTCCACCCGGTGCCGCCGCTCCGCCTGCTGCCGCGGCTCCGCCTGCCGCCGCGGCTCCGCCTGCCGCCGCGGCCGCCCCCGCGGCGAAAGCCACCGTCTCATCGGTCTCCGCTCCGCCCGTGCGTGCGAGGTCCCGCGCCGCACGCGCGACCTCGGTGGCGGTGGGCCGCTCCGACGGGTCGAGGCGCGTCATCCGTTCCAGAAGGTTGCGCCACTCGCCCTCCACCGATGGCGGGATGACCGGCGCTGTCCCCACGCGGGCGACGGCGGATGCGCGGCCCGACCCCAGCGAGGGGTACGCCGACATGCCTGTCAGTGCTTCGATGGCGACCAGGCCGAGAGCGAAGATGTCGACCGGCGTTCCCGGATCCGCGTCGGTGAGCTGCTCGGGCGCCATGTAGGTGAGCGTCCCGAGGACGATGCCGGGCGAGGTCATCCGCGAGTTCCCGATCGAGTGCGCGATGCCGAAGTCGGCGAGTTTGGCGGCCCACGCCCCGCCACTGCGTGTGGTTCGCGGAGCCATCAGCACGTTCGACGGTTTCACGTCGCGGTGGACGATCCCCGCCGCGTGCACCACGGCCAGACCTTCGGCCAGGTCGCGGACGATGCGGGCCAGCTCGCGCGCACCGATGGGCCCGTCTGCCATGCGCTCGGCGAGAGTGGGGCCGTCGATGTACTCCATGACGAGGTACTGGGGCCGCTTGGGCTCGAGCTGCGCGTCGAACAGGGTCACGAGCGCGGGATGGCTCAGTGATGCGAGAAGGGCCTTCTCCGTGTGCGCGCGATCTGCGGAGCCGAGTTCCTCGCCGTCCGCCTCCCCCTCGTGGATCATCTTGATCGCCACGACGCGGCCGAGATGAGTGTCCTGGGCGCGATAGACAGTGGCCATGCCGCCTTTGCCGACGCGGTCTTCCAGGATGTATCGTCCGTCGAGCAGTGCCGCCGTCGGCGACATCACTTCAAACGTCATCTCACACTCCTCTGTCACGGCATTCGGGTCCAGCTTCACCTGACGTTAGTTCACCTGCCTGGGATTGCCAGAGGGCTTGACGTGGCGCGGAAACAGTGAATCGCCTCGTCGAGGCGGGTGTGTCAAGGGGCTCCCGCCTCCCTGCATCCCCTCGTAGAAAGGATGCAGACGAAAGGAATTCGGCATGGCCGCAGGCGATATCGAGACGTACCAGCGCGACGGGATCTGGTTCAACCGGATCGAGGGTGAATCGTTGACATTGGGGAGCAGCTTCGAAACCGAGGAGGAAGCGGTGAAGGTCGGACGCGGGGCCGCTGTCGCGCGCCAGGTCGCACACAACGTGCGCACCGAGGAAGGCCCCTCGCAGGACGACAGCGCCTATGACCGCCACCCGCGAGACATCATCGGTTGATGGCCGCAGCTGATTCGACGGCGATCCGTGGGCGTTCCGCCGCGCGGATGCTGCAGGCGTGCGTCAACGGAGCGCGGGACGTGGCGCAGCATCCGTGGTTGAGTGCGGACGCGACGGTTGTCGCCGCTGATGCCGCACGCGCGGTGGCGGCCGGAGCGCGGGAGATCCACGTCCACCCGAAGGATGCCGCCGGCCGGGACAGCCTGGCGCCGGAGGACGTCGACGGATGGGTGCAGGCGATGCGGGCTGCGTGTCGGGGCGTGCCGATCGGGGTCACCACCGGGGCGTGGGCCGAGCCCGATGTCGAGCGCCGACTCGCTGCGATCTCCGCCTGGACTCAGCTTCCCGACTACGCCTCGGTGAATTGGCATGAGGCGGGAGCGGACCACGTCGCCGCGCTGCTTCGGCGGCGCGGAATCGGCGTCGAGGCAGGGATCTGGGACGGCGCGGGCCTGGAAACCTGGAAGCGCTCGCCGACGCGCAGCGACTGCCTGCGGGTGCTGGTCGAACTGCCGGACGAGTCGGCCGAGATGGTCCGAGCACACGCGGAGGGGCTCATCGCTCATGTCGCTCTCGCGGAGCCGAGCATCCCGGTCCTGCTCCACGGAGAGGATCGTTCGGCGTGGCCCGCGCTCGATCTCGCCGTCGAGCTCGGCTTGGACGCGCGGATCGGGCTGGAGGACTGCCTGCTGTTCCCCGACGGACGAACGGCCACCGACAACGCCGCACTGGTGCGAATGGCGAGAGGGCGGATGCCGGCGGCAGCCCTCGGGGCACGGAACTCCGGCGGTTGAGTCCTCCGCGGCTTCACTCCGGAGAAGTGCCAGGGGCGTAACATCACGTCGAGAAGCGCCGATGGGCACACGGTCGTCGGCCGACGGAGAAGAACCACCGGAGGGACTGCGATGCAACTGGCGATGATCGGACTCGGACGCATGGGAGCGAACATCGTTCGCCGGCTGATGCGAGACGGCCACGAGTGCGTCGTGTACGACGTGAACGCGGATGCCGTGCGGACTCTGGTGGACGAAGGGGCCGTCGGCGCCGAGAGCATGGCCGACATGGCCGCGAAGCTCCAGGCGCCGCGTGCCGTCTGGATGATGGTGCCCGCATCGCTCACCGGAAAGGTCGCCGACGAGGTCGCTGCGGTGCTCGAACCCGGCGACACCCTCATCGACGGCGGCAACTCGAACTACCGCGACGACGTCCGGCGGGCTGCCGTGTTCCGGGAGCGCGGAATCGACTACGTCGACGTCGGCACCAGTGGCGGCGTCTTCGGGTTGGAGCGAGGGTACTGCCTCATGGTGGGCGGACCGGATGCTGCGGTACAGCGCCTCGAGCCGATTCTCCGCACGGTCGCCCCCGGACCGGGCGAGATCGAACGAACCCCGGGTCGAACCGGGGACTTCGCTCCCGAAGAGCAGGGCTACCTGCACTGCGGGCCGTCCGGGGCCGGACACTTCGTGAAGATGGTGCACAACGGCATCGAGTACGGCATCATGGCGGCGCTCGCCGAGGGGCTGAACCTGCTTCACAACGCGGATGCCGGTGTGCGGGAGGCGCAGCACTCCGCCGAGATCGCTCCGCTCGAGGAGCCGGAGTTCTACCAGTTCCCCATCGACACGTCGAAGGTCGCCGAGCTGTGGCGTCGCGGCTCGGTCGTCTCGTCCTGGCTGCTCGACCTGACCGCCGCCGCGTTGACCGACAACCCCACGCTCGACGGCCTGGCCGGGCGGGTGTCCGATTCGGGCGAGGGTCGGTGGACGGTCAAGGCGGCCGTCGACGTCGGAGTGCCGGTTCCGGTGCTCGCGGCATCCCTGTTCGAGCGCTTCGCGTCGCGTGACGAAGACCGTTTCGCCAACCAGGTGCTGTCGGCCATGCGGCTGCAGTTCGGCGGCCACCAGGAGCTCCCCGCCGGAGACGTGCTGGAAGCGGGCAGCCGCCGGTCGGAGTCGGGCTCCGAGAGCTGAGGCGTTCGCGCCGAGATCCGTCTGGGGCGCGTTGCCCGCCGCACCGCTGCCGCTGTAGATTAAATATAACTATTTGACACGGCGAACGGACGAGCGTGCTCTACAAGCGGGTGTATGAATCGTTGCGCGACTCGATCACGCAGGGGACCTACGCGGTCGGCGAGAAGCTGCCGTCGGAAGCCGAGCTGTCGAAGCAGTTCGAGGTCAGCCCGATCACGGTGAAGCGCGCACTGGAGCTGCTCCGTGCCGACGGAATGATCATGCGTCGGCCCCGCATCGGCACCATCGTGACGAGCGCCTCGCCGACGACAGCGGGCGCGGTATCGGAGTCCGACCGCGGACCGCGCCTCATCGGCTGCGTCCTCACCAGCTTCGACGACACCTTCGGCAACAAGGTCATCGAGGGCATCCTGGCGGCGGCGGGAGCCGACACGCACGTCGTCTTCAAGCGGTCAGGTGGAGACCTCGCCGAGGAAGACGCGTGCATCCGGGCGCTCATCGATGCAGGGGTGGAGGGTCTGCTCCTGCTGCCGAGCTCGTCGGAGTACATTCCGCCGGCGGCGCTCGAACTCGTTCCGAAGAAGTTCCCGGTCGTGATCCTCGACCGCCTCTTCGACGGCATCCCGGTGTCCGCTGTGTGCTCCGACAACGCCGGCGGTGGGCGGGCCGCCACCGAGCACCTTCTCGAACTCGGGCACCAGACGGTCGGATTCGTGAGTTCGACGAGCCACGTCTCCTCCAGCGACGACCGGCGAGGCGGCTACATCCACGCGCACGCGATGAACCATCTGCCGCTGGAGAACCGGGCTGAGCTCCGGACCATCGGCTCGACCGTGCCCGGAAGCTCGGAGACCACCGAAGACGACATCGCGCGTCTGGTCGAGTTCGTGCAGCAGCATCCGGACATCACCGGCTACGTCGCCGCCGAATACAACATAGCGCTGATGCTGCGGGAGGCGTGCCACCGGATCGGGTTGGCGGTGCCGACCGACATCTCGATCGTGTGCTTCGACCATCCGGACGCGTTCTTCGACACACAGCTCTTCCGGTTCACGCACGTGCGCCAGGCGCAGACCGAGCTCGGATCAACCTCGATCGAGTCGGTCCGCCGGCAGATCCGTGAGCCGCACGCGATCGAGAAGGTCGTCCTGCCGACGGAGTTGGTGCTCGGGTCGTCGTCGGCGGCGCCGCGAGCGCGCTAGCCCGGCGGAGGCCAAAACGCACGTGCGAGACGTCTCGCACGTGCGTTTCGACTGCGCGTCAACAGGCGGATGCTGTCAGCCGGCCACGGCGCCCGCGGGCGCAGCGGACGATGCCGTCGCACTCGACTCGGCACCGGCCTCCCGCGCCTCGAGTCGCGCCCGCTGCTCGACCGCGAAGATCGCACTGACCATGGTCGAGTACGGGATCCACTCGACAGGCTCCTTCGACCAGTCGTTGCCTGGGCGCAGGTGTCCGCCGACGACGCCGTTCTCCCACAGGGCATCCGTGCCGGCTCGCAGGAAGCGCTCCAGCTCGACGCGCTGCTCCGTGAACTCGTCGTCCCCGTCTTCCGCGAGGCGAGCGAGCACCGCGAGCAACTCCCCGAGATAGCGGTAGAAGACACCCTTGAAGAGCCCCTCGTCACCGCCGTCGCCCTCGTCGGGGAACACGGTCCCGTCGCTCAGCTCCCGCACGGCGGTCATGGCCGTCTGCACGGCACGATCGAGGTAGTGCCGAGCATCCGTCGCGGTGAACAACTCGACCGCCGCGCCGATGTAGAGGCCCTGGTTGTAGGTGAAGCGCCACTGAGTGTCGACGGCGCCGTCTTCGTTGCGGTTGACACCGTCCTCCACGAAGCCGTTCTCACTGACGAGGTTGGCGGTCAGCCACTCGAAAGCGAGCTGCGCGTAACCGAGGTAGTCGCGGGACGAGTCGTGGCGGCTGAGACGTACTCCGAGGATGACCAGCGGACCGTTCGCCGGAGTGTTCTTGTAGGCGAGCTGCTGCTTGCGCCACGCGAGGCTCCATCCGAGGGTGTCGTTCCACCCCTCGGCGATGACGTGGTCCCAGATCGCGATGGCCTCGTCGAGGTACTGCTGCTCGCCGGTGGCCTGGTGCACGCGTTCGAGGGCGAGCGCGAACCACAGCATGTCGTCGAAGTAGTCGTTGAAGAGCTGTCCGCCGTTGCGTTCCACGATGTTGTCGCGTGCGACGATCGCGAGCTGGCGCCAGGCCGGGTCGCCGGAGCGGTCCCAGGCGTCGGTGCGTGCATCGATCACGTGGGCCAGCCACCAGTAGTTGAAGACCTCGGTGTTGCCGCGGTCATGCGGGTGGCTGTTGGCGAGGTACTGCGGACCTCCGACGCGGAAGAAGTGGTCGAGGCTGTGCTGTGCGGTGTCGGCGCGGGCCGACCACGTCTGGGCGGGAGTGCTGGTCATGATTCCTTTTCCTGGGTTGCCGTGGCGTGTGTCACCGTTCGAGTGGCGCGAATGGACGCGTTTCAGCGGAGATGCGACCATTCGCGCCACTCGAGACGAAGTGAGCGGATGCTGAGGCTCAGCGGTTCTGTTCGAGGATCTGGTCGCCCTGCTCCTGAGCATCCTTCAAGGCCTGCTCGGCCGAGATCTCGCCGGAGAGGAAGCGCTCGAGTGCGGGGACGAGCGCCTTGCCGTCGACGTCGGAGTAGCCCTTCACGTTCGGTCGGGCCTGGGCGTAGTTCATCGTCTCGATGAAGGCCGCGTAGTGCTCGTTCTCGGTGAAGTAGGGGTCGTTCGCGGCTTCGATGTTCGCGGGGATCCAGCCGGCGATCTCTCCGAACGCGACACCGTTCTCGGCCTCGGTCGTCCACCACTTCATGAACTCCCAGGCGCCTTCGGCGTTCTTCGCGCCCTCGGGGATGACGAGCCCGAAGCCGCCCATGTAGGCGCCGGTGTCGCCGTCGGGGCCGGCGGGCGGGGGCACGACGCCGTACTCGAGGCCTTCGACCTGGTTGAGCGTCGACAGCGCCCACGGCCCGTCGAGTTTCATCGCGGTCTTGCTCTCGGCGAACGAATCTCCGGTGTCGCCGAAGCCCTGCTCGTAGACGTCGGCGTCGAGGAGGCTCTTCCAGAACTCCAGCACCTCGAGACCCTCCGGGCTGTTATATGCCGTCTTGGTCTGGTCGTCGTTGAGCAGCTGCCCGCCCGCCTGGGCGAGGTACATGTTGAACAGTCCCGGGTCGCTGAGGTCGAGCCCTGCCTGCTTCAGCTTGCTGCCCTCGGAGACCGCGAGTGCCTCCGCCGCGGTCTTGAGCTCGTCCCAGTCGGTGGGCGGTTCGACGCCGGCTTCCTCCAGGAGTGTCTTGTTGTAGAGCAGCGAACGATTGTCGACCAGCAGCGGCAGACCGTACAGGGTGTCGTCGACCTTCATCTCCTCGAGCGCGGGCTCGTAGAAGATGCTCGTGTCGATGGCATCCTCTTCGACGAACTCGTCGATGGGCGCGAGGGCCCCCTTGGGCGCGTAGAGCGAGGTCTGGTACCTGTCCCAGAGCACGACGTCGGGCACCTGACCGCCGGCGAGGGCGGTGAGCAGCTTCTCCTCGACGAGCTCCTGAGGCACGTAGGACACTTCGTAGTCGTCCTGCGATTCGTTGAACCGCGCAGCCTGTTCCTCGAGCTGGTCGACCTGGTCGCCCGACCAGGATCCCCACATGACGACGGGTTCGGGGCCGTCTCCGCTGCCGGCATCGCCGCCGCCGGAGGAGCATCCGGCCGCGGTGACGGCGAGTGACGCGGTGGCGAACAGGGTGAGGACTCGCAGGTGTTTCTTCATCGAACTCTCCTTGGTGAGGTGGGTGAGGGGGTGAAAGGGGTTACTTCGAGCCGACGTGCGCGACGCCCTCGATGATGTAGCGCTGTGCGAACAGGAACACCAGCAGCACGGGGAGGCTGGCGATCACGGTGCCGGCCATGAGGGGGCCGTACGCGGTCTCGTAGTTGTTGACGAACGAGGCGAGGCCGACCTGGACGGTCATCATGTCTTGGCTGTTGAGCACGATCAGCGGCCAGAGGAAGTTGTTCCAGCCCGCCTGGAAGCTGATGATGCCGAGCACGGCGAGACCTGCTTTGGCGAGGGGGAAGTAGATGATCGCGAAGATGCGGAACTCGCTCGCGCCGTCGATCCGGGCGGCTTCACCGAGCTCGTCGGGCAGCGTCTCGAAGAACTGCTTCATGAAGAAAACCGCGAATGCGCCGGCGGCCCCCGGGATGATGACGGCCCAGTAGGTGTTGATGAGTCCGAGTCCGCCCTGGCCGAGCGCGTCGTTGCCGCCGGCGAACGGGATGGATCGCAGGATCAGGAAGGAAGGGATCATCGTGATGATGCCGGGGATCATGAGCGACGAGAGGAACACGGCGAACACGGCGGCACGTCCGCGGAACTTCAGCTTCGCCAGCGCGTATCCGCCGAGGGCGCCGAAGAAGATGTTCGTCAGCGCGCCGCCGATGCCCAGCACGAGGGAGTTCACGAAGTACTGTCCGAACGGCACCTCGTCGAACACCTGCAGGTAGTTCTCCAGGGTCGGGTTCGCGGGAATCAGGTTGAGGGCACCCGAGAGGATCTCGGTCGCCGGCTTGAGTGACGTGGAGATCGTCCACACCAGCGGCGCGACCGTGATGATGCTGATGAGCACCACGCCGATGTACCAGGCGACGGTGGCGACGCGCTGCCGGGTCGTCTTCTTGCGGGCGGGCGGCAGGAGTCGCATGGCGGTGCCGGCGGCGAGAGCGGTCTCGATGGTGCGGGTGCCGCTGAGTGTGTTCGTCATCAGCTGTTGTTCCTGTTCGTGAGCCGTGCATTGAGCAGGGAGAAGACGAGGATGATCAGGAACAGCACGAACGACAGCGCCGAGGCGTAGCCCATCTCGAGGGCGCCGAAGCCTTTGTTGTAGATGTAATAGACCATCGTGACCGTCGAGTTTCCGGGGCCGCCCTTGGTCAGCACGTACGCCTGGTCGAACACCTGGAACGCTCCGATGATGAGGAGCGTCGAGACCAGGAACGTCGTGCGGGTGAGCGAGGGCAGCGTCACGTACCGGAACTGCTGCCAGGCGTTCGCGCCGTCGAGGCGTGCGGCTTCGTAGAGGTCGTTCGGGACGCCCTGCAGTCCGCCGAGGAAGATGATCATGTTGGCGCCGAAACCGGCCCAGACGCTCATCATGACGATCGCGATCATCGCCCACTGCGATTCGTAAAGCCAGGCAGGGCCGTCGATGCCGAACCAGCCGAGGACGACGTTGAGGAGGCCGTTCTGCGGGTTCAGCATCCAGAACCAGATGGTGGCGGTCGCGACGGTGGAGGCGACGACGGGGATGTAGAAGAACGTCCGGAAGAGGCGGACGGCGCGGTGGCGGCGGTTCAGCAACAGGGCGGTGCCGAGGGCGACGAGGAGTCCGGCGGGGACGTAGAGGAGCGTGTAGTACGCGGTGTTGCGGAGGGCGACCCAGAAGAACGGGTCCACCGCGATCGCGAGGTAGTTGTCGATCCCGAGCCACTCGAAGTCGCCGACGATGGCGTAGTCGGTGAAGCTGATCACGAGCGCCATGACGATCGGCAGGGCCATGAAGACGACGAACAGCGTGACCGGTACGAGCAGGAACAGCCAGGCGTTCCACGTCATCTGCCTCGCCGAGGGGTTGCGGGATTTGCGCGGGCGGCGCGGTGCCGGTTTCGTCGTCGCGGCTTCGGGGGCGGATGCCGGGGGCGTGAGGGTCGGGGCGCTCATGCGCTGCGCGCTTCCGTGAGAGGCGCTTCCGTGGCGGGCGCTTCCGTGAGGGGAGTCCGCTTCAGCGTGCGGAGGCCGGTGATGTCGAGCACCAACTCGCAGAACATCGCGTTCGCCCACGAGAACCAGGGGCGCGTGTAGACCTCGGGGTCGGTCGCGAGGAACGATTCATGCATGAGGCCGGTGCCGGCATCCGTCTCCAGCAGCAGGCGACGGATGCGATCCTTCTCAGCCGGGTCGTCGGTGGTGAGGGCTTCGATGCAGAGGCCGATCGGCCAGACATGACCGGCGGGTGTGTGGGGACTGCCGAGGCCGCTGGAGTCGGTTCCCGAGGGGAGCGCGCCTGACACGAAGGTGGGGTTCGACGTGCTGAGGATGAAGGCGCGGGTCGCGAGATACAGCGGGTCGTCGGTCTGGCACCAGCCGAACAGCGGCAGGGAGAGGAGGCTGGGCACGTTCGCGTCGTCGAGCAGCAGGATGCCGCCGCGCCCGTCGATCTCGTAGGCGAGGACGTCTCCGTGATCGGGGCTGGGGACGACCGCGTGCTGCTGGATGCCTCGTTGGATGTCGGTGCGAAGGGCACGCGCGCTCGCCGCGAGGTCGGCGTCGCCGAGGACCTCGGTGGCTATGGTCTCGATGTGCTGGAGCTCGACGGCGGCGAACATGTTGCCGGGGATGTTGTAGCCGTGGGTGCAGGCGTCGTCGCTGGGGCGGAAGGCCGACCAGGTGAGGCCGGTCGGGGCGGTATCGCTGCCGCGGCCGTCGCGCACGAGGGTGTCGGTGGGCGGGCAGTCGAAGCGCTGGAACCGGTAGGGCGACTGGGTCTCGTGGTTCTGCTCGGTGCGCCAGAGATCGATGATCACCCGGGCTGCGCGTGCGAAGGAGTCGCCGAGGTGGTCGGTGCGTCCGGTCGTGGTCCACAGGTCGTGCGCGAGCTGCACCGGGTAGCAGAGGGAGTCGACCTCGTACTTGCGCTCCCAGATCCACGGCGACTGGTCGGTGAGGTCGCTCTGGTGTCCGGCGCCGTTCGCCTCGGCGTTGAACGCGTTCGCGTACGGGTCGAGGAGGACGTACTCGATCTGCCGACGGTTGACGGCGGCGATCATGTCGCTGATCGTCTCGTCTTCGGCGGCGAAGTGCAGGTAGGGCATGAGCTGGGCGGAGGAGTCGCGCAGCCACATCGCGGGGATGTCACCCGTGAGCATGAACAGCGTTCCGTCGGGCATCTCGCGGAGCGTCGTGCCGAGTGTGTTCTCGAAGCACCGCGCGAACATCGCGGCGGTCGCCTCGTCTGTGCGTTCGCTGACGCGCTCCACGACGGAGTGGATGAAAGCCGAATGGGTCTGAGCCACGGTGCTCCTCGATCGGTGTTCCTGGGCCGCCCGGCACTGGACGACACCGCCGAGTGTAGAACGGAATCTGCAATAAGTCTATTTATATATATTGATATACGGAGGTGACGGAGGCGGACGTCTATGAGCACGCTCGCGCGCCCGAATAAGTATGTTTATTCCTGATCTCCCGTTTGTTGCGAGAGCGAAGCGAGACGAAGCGCCCCGTTCGTTGAGCGGCCCGTACTCAACCCGTGACGCGGATGGCTCGCCCGCCGCCCGCCGCCCGCCGCGGCCGCAGCCGACCGCACGCCCTATCGAACGGCCGGTCTGAGCGGTACGTTGGCATGAGATCGCAGGAGCCCTCAACGAGGATCTCGCTCAGAGTCGCGGCAGTGAAGCGCAATCGATATGACCGAAGACCACGAATTCAGCTTCCTTGATGATTCCCGCGGCGACTTGGATCGTGCGTTGGATGACCTGGTCGGTAGAGCGCGGACGGTGTTGGCCACGCAGGGCCGACTGCGTTCGCTGCTGAAGGCCAACCAGGCCGTCGTCGAGCACTTGGAGCTCCCGGTCGTGCTGAGGCGGATCGTGGAGGCGGCTGTCGAACTGGTCGGCGCCCGGTACGGCGCACTCGGAGTCGTCGCGGCGGACGGCACGCTCGAACAGCTGGTCCATGTCGGGATGACGGACGACGAGATGACGGCGATCGGCCGGCTTCCGAGTGGTCACGGTCTGCTCGGCGCGCTGATCGATGACCCCCGACCGATCCGGCTCGACAATCGATCCGAGGATCCTCGGTCCGTCGGCCTCCCGGCCGGCCATCCGCCCATGGACAGCTTCCTCGGCGTGCCGATCCGGGTGCGCGATGAGGTCTTCGGCAATCTCTATCTCAGCAATCATCCGGGAGGGAGTTTCACCGAGGAGGACGAACAACTCGTGACCGCACTCGCGGCCACAGCGGGCGTCGCCATCGAGAACGCCCGGTTGTTCGCAGAGATCCGTCGTCGGCAGGCGTGGAGCTCCGCGTCGGCTGAGATCAACGAGACCTTGGTGTCCAGCGATGAGGCGAACTCCATCTCGACGCTGGCCGCCCGGGTTCTCAGACTCGCCGAGGCAGACGTGGTCTGGGTCCTGCTTCCGACGGATGACCCGAAGCAGTATCGCGTGGAGACTGCGCGCGGACTCGATCACCTCGCGGTGGAGGGGAGCCGCATCCGGATTGCGGGGTCCGTCGTGGCGCGCGTCTTGGAAGACCATCACCCGCGCCTGATCGATGACGGTTCGACGCACGAGGTCGGATTGAGCACGGGCGACGCGATCGGGCCTGCCATGGCGGTTCCGCTCATGGCAGGGGGCCATCCTCAGGGCATCTTGTATGTGGCTCGCACAACCGGTCGTGCTCGTTTCGCGGCGTCCGATCTCGAGATGGCGGCAGACTTCGCCGGTCAGGCGAGTCTCGCGGTGGAGCTGACGGCAGCCCGAGTCGATCGCCAACGCATGGTGCTGCTCGAGGAACGAGGACGCATCGCGCGGGATCTGCACGATCACGTCATCCAGCAGCTGTTCGCAACGGGTCTCGACCTTCAGAACGTGGCTGAATCGATTGCGCCGTCATCCGTCTCGGACCACATCACCCACTCGGTGAGCAATCTGGATGCCGCCATCTCACAGATCCGGACCGTCATCTACGCCCTCACGCCTCCGGACCACGACCGGCACGATACGATCCGCAACAGGATCATCGAGCTCGCCGGCAAACTGTCGCCGGGGCTCGCGCGCACCCCGTCGGTCACATTCTTCGGCCCCGTAGACCTCGTCATCACGGCGGACCTCGCGGACGATGTGATCGCTGTGGCCCGTGAGGCCCTGTCGAACGTCATCAAACACGCCGACGCGCAGAACACCTCCGTCTCGCTGTCTGTCAGCGAGGGCTCCGTCTCTCTGGAGATAAGCGATGACGGATGCGGGTCACGCGGCGTGCTGCGGCGCAGCGGCGTCGCGAATCTCGAGCAGCGTGCGCTCCGCCGCGGGGGAGCGTTCACCTTCGATTCAGACGCGACCGGGACGCGTCTGAGATGGAGCGTCCCTTTCGCTCCCGATGATTCGCTGGGTGCATGATGGCGACGATCCGCACCTTCCTGGTCGACGACCACGAACTGGTACGGCGTGGTGTCGCCGGACTGTTGTCGACGCAGGCGGACATAGAGGTCGTCGGCGAAGCCAGCACCGCGGCACAAGCCCGTTCCCGCATCCGCGCGACGACTCCTGACGTCGTGATCCTCGACGTCAGGCTGCCGGACGGGAACGGGATCGACGTGTGTCGCGATGTGCGGTCGACGAACCCGAGCACCAGGTGCATAATCCTCACCGCCTACAACGACGACGAGGCCATCTACGCGGCGGTCTTGGCCGGCGCATCCGGTTATGTGCTGAAGGACGTCCGCGGTAGCGGGCTCGTGGAGGCGATCCGTGCAGTGGCAGAGGGGCGGTCACTCCTCGACCCCGCCCTCACCCGGCGGGTGGTCGAACGCCTTCGCTCGCCGCATTCGAGAGATCCTCGGCTCGGCTCACTGGGCAGGCGGGAACAGCAGATCCTGACCTTGATCGCCGAGGGGATGACCAATCGGGAGATCGGTCATTCTCTCGCCCTCGCCGAGAAGACCGTCAAGAACTACGTATCGTCGCTCCTCAGCAAACTGGGTCTGCACCGGAGAACGCAGGCAGCCGTGTTCCACCTCGAATCCCGCGAACCTCATCGTGGCGCGAATCCATCGAGAACCGATCCCGTCGTCGACTCGGTGTAGATGTCTCCGCGGCAGGACCTTCGGCACTGTTGCTGCCCCTCAGCGCGTCGCATGCTGAGAAGGCTGAAGGCCCACAACCACCCGATGGGGCCGGTCCTTCGTGCATCGTCGCCGTCTCGAGCGTCGGTGCCGCTTCGGAGGGGGAACTTCTCATGCAAAAACCCACTGTTCGTACTCGTCGTCTCGCAACGATGGTCGTCGGTCCAGCGGCGATCCTGCTCGCAGGCCTGATGGTCTGGCAGGGATCCAACGCCGCGTTCACCGCGACCACCCGCAACACGGGAAGCAACTGGCAGACCGGGTCGGTGATCCTCTCCGATGACGATCTCGGCGCGGCAGCCTTCCGCATCGACGGAGTGGTGCCCGGCCAGACCGGCTCGAGATGTCTTGTCGTGACCTCGCAGTCCACGGTTCCCGGGCAGGTTCGCACCTACGTGCAGAACCTCGGAGCCCAGGGTCTCGAGGACTACATCACGATCAAGCTGGAGCGCGGGACCGGCGGCAGCTTCGCTGACTGCACGGGCTTCGTGGCCACCAGCAGCCTCCCGGGGCCGCCTGTGCCCCTCTCCGCCGTCAGCGTCGCTATGAGCGGCTACGCCTCTGGTGTACTGCCCTGGAACACCACCGGAGTCTCCGGCGAGTCCACGGTCTATCGCGCGACGTGGACCTTCGACGTCACCGGATTGACCCAGGCGCAGGTCGACGCGCTGCAGGGAAAGTCGGTCAGCGTCGACGTCGTCTGGGAACTGCAGTCCTCCTAGGCGCTTCGGCGACGCGGAGGCTGACTGATGACGGGGCAACTTGTGGAGGAGGAGTCCCCGACCCGACGCGCAGTCGCTTCGGGCTGGGGGCTCTTGCTCGCGCGCCTACTCGCGCACGGGTACCTGCTGTTCCTCGTCGCGCTCCTCTGCTGCGCCGCGCTTCCGATGGCGTTCGGCCTCACCGGAAACGTCGTGCAGAGCGGGTCCATGGCGCCGCACATCCGCGTCGGCGACGTCGTGCTCTCCCGCCCGCTGCCCGCAGAGGCGCCGACGCCCATGGGCTTGGTGGTGACGTTCCCCGCGGCCCCAGGGTCGGCGACACCGGGCGAACGGTTGCACCGCGTCGTGGGCACCAACCCAGACGACTCTCTGATCACGGCCGGCGACGCCAACCGGGATATGGACAGCGCTCCGCTTGATCGCGCCGACATCATCTCGGTCGCCAGCCTGCTCATCCCCTGGATCGGCCTTCCTGCTTTCTGGTTGCAGCACGACCTCATCCTTCCGTTCGCCGGGTGGGTCGCTGTCACCCTGCTGGCCCTGATCGTCGAGTTCGTCTCCACACGCGATCAGAAGAAGGAACGTTCGAGACGCGAGCCCGAGCGCGCCCGGCCACCGCGGCGCCGCCTGCCCGCCCGGGTCGGCGCCCGGCATGCGTTGCCGGTCGTCGCGCTCGTTCTCTGTGGGGCACTCGCCGTCACCGCCCCGAACGCCCCCTCCGCGAGTGCGGCGTTCACGGCTACGACCGTGAACGTGTCGAGCAACTGGGTCGCCGCGGTAGTGCTGACTCCCGCCGAACTCGCGTTCGCCGACAGTCCGTCGAACGCGACCGGCGGCACGGCCTTCGCCACCCAGCCCGCCGTGGAGATCCACACCGCGAGCGGTGCCGACACGACGAGCACCGCGCCGGTGTCACTGTCGATCACCACGCCTGCGGGTGCCGCCCTCACCTGTGGTGCCAACCCCATGGCGGCTGTTGCCGGAACGGCCCAATTCGCCGGCTGCAAGATCGACAAGGCCGGCACGTATACGTTGACCGCAACCTCGCCAGGCCTGTCCAGCGCGACGAGCACGAGCTTCACCGTCTCCGTCGGCCCTGCCGCCAGACTCGTCTTCACAGCGAGCCCCGGCAACACGGCCCGCAACACCGCTTTCAGCAGACAGCCGGTGGTCGCCGTGCAGGACGCGGGTGGCAACACGGTCACAAGCAGCAGCATCCCGGTCACGCTGTCGGTCAACAGCGGCACACTGATCTGCACGAGCAACCCGAGGAATGCGGTCGCGGGTGTGGCGACGTTCGCCGGATGCCGGATCGACCAGGCCGGGAACAAGGTGCTCACGGCACGGTCGGGAAGCCTGACCGGAACGAGCGCCGGTTTCTCCATCTACTCGGTGGCCAGCAGACTCGCATTCCTCACCTCGCCGTCGTCGTCCGTCAGCCGCACAGCCTTCGCCAGTCAACCTGTCGTCGCCATCCAGGATTCGGCCGGTCTCACCACCGGCGGGACAAGCGCCATCACCCTCGTGATCACGACACCAGCGGGTGCCACGCTCGCCTGCAGTGCAAACCCGGTCGCCGCCGTCAACGGCACCGCGACGTTCACCGGATGCGCCATCGGCAGAGCCGGCACCTACACGCTGACCGCGACCGCCAGTGGTCTCAGCTCAGCGACGAGTATCAGCTTCACCATCCGCGCAGGCCCGGCCACGCGCCTCGGCTTCACCTCCTCCCCGTCGAGCTCGACCAGTTCAGTCGCTTTCTCCACGCAGCCCGTCGTGGCCGTACTCGACGCCTTCGGCAACACCACCACCAGCACGGCCGCCGTCACGCTCGCCGTCACGACTCCGGCTGGGACGAGCATGATCTGCACGAGCAACCCGAAAGCGGCTGTCGCCGGGGTCGCTGCTTTCGCCGGATGCCGTATCGCTCGAGCTGGCACCTACACGCTGACGGCAAGCGCAAACGGGCTGACCTCCGCCACCAGCGGCAGCTTCACCATCTTTGCCGGTGCCGCCGCGAAAGTCGTCGTCACGACCTCGCCCGCGAGCGCGGTTCGCGGTGTGTCCTTCTCGACCCAGCCCGCTGTCGCCATCCAAGACGTCGCAGGCAACCTCATCTCGACCACGGCACTGGTCACTCTCACGATCACAGCTCCGACCGGGGGAGCAACGCTGAGCTGCTTCTCCAACCCCATCGCCACCTTCGGCGGAACCTGGACCTTCAGCGGATGCCGGATCGACCGCGCCGGAACCTACACCCTGACGGCGGCGTCATCCGGATTGTCCTCAGGGCAGGGTACGAGCTTCGTCGTCGGGTGAGCCGTCGGCGGCGACGATATCCAAATCGCACACGGCGACTCGCTCCGCTCGCTGAGTGCGGGTCTCCGCCCCTGTTCGTTCAGCGACACTTCGACTCGCTCCGCTCGCTCAGTGCGGGTCTCCGCGAGACGAAACGCCCTGTTCACCTTGGCGGCTTAGTCTCGCGACATGCCGCACCAACTCGTTCCTGTCTACGCGGTCGTCGCCGGCGTCCTCATGGCCGCGTTTCAGCTCCTCCGACCGTGGGGCGATGTGACGGAAGAGCCCGGCGCCATGGCGGAGGCGTTCGCCGACCCGCGCTGGGTCATCGCCCATCTCGCGGGAGCTGCGGCCTTCGTGATGCTTGCACTCCTCGCTCATGTCGTCGTCGCCTCCGGCGTGCGCGAGCAGACGGTTCGGCGGCGGTCACCGGTCGCGCGGATCGCGCGTTACGGCACGGCACTCGGAGCGGCGCTCGTGCTCCCCTACTACGGTGCTGAGACCTTCGCGCTGCATGAGATCGGTCGCGCGGCGCTTGCCGGCTCGCCCGTTGATGTGGTGGCGTTGAGCGGCAGCATCCGAATGAATATGGCGGCGGTGACACTCTTCGGAGCCGGGTTGCTGCTGGTCGCGGTGGCGATGGTGTGCCTGTCGATCGTCGCGGTGCGGATGGGTGTTGCGGCGTGGGCCGCGTGGCCGCTCAGTGTGCTGGCGGCGCTGGTGCTCCCGCAGTTCGCGCTGCCGCCGGTGGGACGGATGGCGTACGGGGTGGCGTTCCTGGTGGCGGCGGTGCTGTTCGCGGTGGGGTGGTCACGGCATTTCACTCGCCATTCGAGTTGAGCGTGGGCAGTAGGAGCGCTGGGCATCCTGTGGCAGAGTCTTGCCCCATGACCGAAGCATCCGTCGCACCCCCTCCCGCACCGCGCGCGCGACTCCTCTCTTTCGCGATCGGGCTTGCCGGCGGCATCCTCGGTCTTCTGCCCTGGCTGGTCGGCGGCGGCATCCTTCCGCTGCAGAATCTGTGGGCGGTGGAGACGATGCCGGACGACATGCCGTTCGCCATGCTCCCGCTGAGCCAGTACTTCGCGACCCTGCTCTTCTCGCTCGTGCTGCTGGGAGGTGTCTTCGCCGGTCTCGCCGTGCACGTCGTCGGTCGGCGGCGGGGAATCGCCGCGTGGCCGGCATCCGTCGGAGTTCTGCTCGTGCACCTGATCGCGGTGGCGCAGAGCTTCACCATCCTGTCTGACGGGCTCGGGATCGGCAGGGGCGGTGACACTCGGGCGACGCTCTACTTCGCGGGGATGCTCGGCGGCGTCATCGTCGCGATGCTGTTCGCGCAGCTCGGGTTCTGGATGATCTCGCGCCCCTCGGTCGCAGTCGCCGCTCTCGGGGTGGCGCTCGCCGCCGTGCCGTTCGCGAGCTGGGTCAGTCGGTGGTTCCTCGCGGTCACCGGCGACGCGTTCCCGCCCCCGTTCCTCTCCGATCTGGGTCGCTGGCTGCCGGCCGTGATCGTCGGAGCCGCGCTGGTGTGGTGCGGGGTGCGTCCGGCGGCGCGGATCGCGGTGTGGGTCGTGTCTCTGCTCGCGCTGTGGGTGGTGCCGGCGCTGTTCACCGCGATCCAGTACGGACTCGGGATGCGGGTACTGCAGGGCAACGTGGCCGATATGGCGGAGGCGTCGGCGCAATTGTTTCCGCTGGCGCTTGCGGAGATGTGGGTGCCGGTGGTCGTCGCGCTGGTGATCGGGGTCGTCGGGACGGTGGTGCGGATGGTGCTCGAGCGCGATCGGCCGGATGCTGCGCCGGAAGCCGAGCGTGACGACGCGGTGGTGGGCGAGCGATGACGAACCGCAGGGTGGAATTCCGATACGACCCGGAGGTCGACGCGGCGTACATCCCACTCGCCGACGGCGTGATCGATCGCACGGTCGATCTCGAAGAGATGCCGCTGAAGCTTCCCGTCCTCGTCGACCTCGACAGCTCGGGCCGGATCGTCGGGATCGAGATCCTGCACGTGAGCTCGACGGTCGGGCCGGGCGAGTCGATCGGTCAGAGCTGATCTGAAGCGGGTATGCCGAGCCGAGCCGCGACGGCTGCGAACTCTCGATCGAAGGTCAAGATGCTCGTGATCGTATCTCCGAGCTCGAGGGCAGTCGCCAGGTGCAGAGCGTCGAGGGTGCGCAGACCGCAGTGGATGTCGATGGCGCGTTCGAGGGTGTCGTCGCCGAGGGAGACGAGGGCTACGCGGTCGAGGAGTTCCTGCGCCGCGTCACGGTCGATCGCGCGGCGGTCGGCGACGGCGTGCAGTTCGACGGCGAGCAGCTTTGAGGAGACGAAAGGGATGCCGTCAGCGAATGCTTTGCGGACGACGTCACTGCCGTCCTCGTCGATGAGTGCCTTCGCCGCGGCGGAGGTGTCGAGGTAGATCACACGCGGTCCCCGCGAATGTCTTCGAGGATGTCTGCGGTCGAGCGGGTGCTGCGGGCCGCGGGTGCTTCGAGGCGGCCAGACTTCTTCGGCAGGGTGACGCGCCCCGACGCGACCAAGCGTTGCCATGCCGTGTCGGCGGGTGGCGTGAGTTCAGCGATCGGCCGGCCGCGGTCAGTGATGGTCAGCCGTTCGCCGGCCTGGACGCGGGCCAGCACCTTGGCGGTCTGCTGATTGAGTTCGGTCTTCGTCACGGTGGCCATTCTCGGATTCTACCCCCTTCTAGTAGAAGTACTAGAAGGGGGTGCGGTGGGTGGCAGGTGGGGTTTCACAGGACGGTACGCGCGGCTGCCGACATGCGCCGATCGTGTTAGCGTTTCGGCAGCGTCGCGTGTCGTTGGCAGTCTGTGTCAGGCATGGAGGCGCCGGATCCGAAGGAGCGCGACGATGAACACGTCGACCCCTTCGCCCTCACGTGACTGAGGGCGAGAAGACCAGGCTCGTCGCCTGGAGTAGAGAACTGCGCAGCGTCCACCAGCGGTTGCGCAAAGCACTGTCGATCACCCAGGAAGCGCTTGCGTCCGGCGAACCGCCGGGCCGTGATCTGCTGCTGTTCTGCCACGGCTTCTGCACCGCGTTGACCGGGCATCACGAGGGTGAAGATCGGATGCTGTTCCCCGCGATCGCCGCGGAGCAGCCGGAACTGCGCGAGACGCTGCGGAAGCTGGAGCAGGATCACTCGATGGTCGCCCATCTGATCGGCGGCATGCAGGCGGCCGTGGAGTCGTCGGCGACCCCTGAGGAGTTGTCGCGACATCTCGAAGGGATCGGGGCGATCATGGAGAGCCACTTCCGCTACGAGGAACGGCAGCTGCTGTCGGTGCTCGAGACACTCGCGCTGGATGCTGACCCCGGGGTCGTGCTGGGGCCGCTGTGACCGTCAGAGGGCGTGTCGGTTCGTCCAGCCGGACCAGTCGGGGTGGTCGATGATGCAGAAACGGTTGCCCTCGGGGTCTTCCATGATGATGTAGTCGGCGTCGTCGGGTCTGCCGTCCCAGTGCACCTCGCGGGCTCCGAGGTCGGTGAGGCGGCGGACCTCCGCGGCCTGATCGTCTGCATAGATGTCGAGGTGGATGCGCGGAGGCAGCACGCGCTCGGAATGATGTGCGTCGAGCGAGATGCACGGAGCGTCGGCGTCGCGCGGACGGAGGACCGCCCAGTCATCCTGGGGCGGGTCTCGCAGGATGTAGTCGAGCGCTTCCGTCCAGAAGCGGATCTGTTCGTCGAGGTCGTTCACGCGGAAGACAATCGAGCCGATGGCCAACATGCGGTCGAGTTTAGAGCGGGGGCGGTGAGCGAGCCAGGGCTTCGGACTCTGTCCTGGCGTCGTGGTCGTCGTCGTAGGCAATGGTCTCCACGCGCGGGCATCGTCGACACACGATGATCACCGGCAATCCGGTCGACGATATTCGGCCAAAAGGCCTAACAGTCGCGGCTTCTTCAGTGTGACTCTCCTTTCACCAGGCGCTCGTGTCTGACCGCCCATCGAGGGCGCTGAAGGAGAAAGGAGACATCATGACGATTTCCGGCCGGAGGACAGGTATGGCATCCCGACCGACAGCGATCGTTACCGCGACCGCTTTGTGCGCTGCGCTTGTCGCTGTTTCGCCCACGACCGCGTGGGCCGACACAGAGAACGTTGCTTCCGAGGAGGTCGTTGCTGACGCGTTGGCAGCGCTCGACGACTCGCTCCTTCTAGACGCGACCGATGACAGCGGAGTGGGCATAGTAGCGCTGAGCCGGGGCAGTGTGAAGGTGCCAGCCGACCTGAAGGAAGGCGTTTCAATTCGTGCTGCTGGGCAAGATCCCCTGACGGTGGCGCTGCCTGAAGCGGATGTGGCCAGTGCTGCGGAGGTGCTGGCCGACGGCACGGTCACGTATCCCGCGGGACGATCGAACAACTCGGTCATCGTGAGCGACGTGGGCGTGCAGATGCTCACCACGATCGTGGGCGCCGGCGCTGCAACCTCTTTCGAGTACGAGCTGTCGCTTGAGCCGGGCCAGAAGCTCCAGCTAGTGGGTGACGGCGCCGCCGTGTTCAACGCGGACGGAAGTACGGCGGCGACGGTCGCTCGCGCATGGGCGGTCGACGCGAGCGGCGCCTCGGTGCCCACGCGTTATGAAGTCCACGGCTCGACCCTGGTGCAGCGGGTAGATCACACTGCTGACGACGTCGTCTATCCCGTCGTCGCGGACCCGATCTGGTTGGCGCCGTGGGTCGTTCGCTGTCTCGCGGGGCTCGGTCTCAATTCCTCGCAGATAGCGGGTATCGGCAGTAGCGGTAGTCCAGGTGCGATCCTGGCGGCGTTCGGCTATGCCGCGGTGCGCTGCGTATTGGGGCGCTGACCGATGTTTGCAACCGAAACGCTGGAACAGTTGATGGCGCGTCTCAAGCAGGTCGAGGCCGACATCGCTGCCCACCCGTTGGCTTCCGAGCACGTGAAGCTGGCTCAAGCCGTAGTTGACAACGCTGACGACAAAGACGAAGTCGAGGTGAATCGGCAACTCACGGAACGAGGACTGCCGAGGTTGGAGGAATTGGGGAAGATCGTGGTTCAGGGCACTGCGAGCTGGTGGCGTCTACACCGGGACAAGAAGAGGATTGAGAAGAAGATCGGCAAGCTGTCACACAGCTGACACGCTCCCCTTATGGGCAGAGGTGGCTGCGGGCCGCCTCTGCCTTGTCCTGTGTGTGCCTGCGGAGAGTCGTAATCAGGGATGTTGTGGTCTCGCCCGTCGGGCCTGATAAGAGTTCAGCTCAGGCGAATCAATCCAGCCTTCGCCGCCAACAAAACCACCTGGACGCGATCACGCACGTCCCACTTGGCCATGATCGAGCCGAGGTGGATCTTCACGGTGCCGGGTGCGAGGTGAAGGGCATGGGCGATCTCAGCGTTGGACTTGCCGCGTCCGAGCTGTTGCAGCACCTCAGTCTCTCGTTCTGAGAGGGCAGGGAGCTGGAGGTGAGGGTTCATCGGCCTTCCAGACGTGGTCGTGTCGACATGGATGCCTGGCAAGCGAAGCTCACGTATGAGGTCACCGGCGACCCGCCCTTGGGATTACGTACCTGTCGGATAGCAGCGCAGTACTCAGCGGTGCCTTTGCAGTAGTCGCAGGCAACGCGTTAAGTGGGGAGTACGTCGTGCAGTCATGAGGTGTGAGCGATCAAAAGGCCGGTCGAGTCGGCCGTGCCCGGAAAGGCTGCGTCTGCGGCACTCGTCACGTACCGGATCCTGACTATGTGATCGGCGATGTAGGCCTTTTGGCCTATCACCCCGGGTTCGCCCGGTGCGACTCTTCTTGCGTTTTTTCGCATCGCCGAAGCCGCAGCGCCAGCTGAAGAAGGCCAGCAAGGATTGCCCCCACGGCCCGGCAGAAGATCCAGCTTCGACTGGCCGCCCATACGCAGGCAACGGAGGAACGGTTGGATTCTGCATCCAGCAGGCCGGCGCATACAGTTGAGGAGAATCTGATGGCCCGTGCAAGGCTGGCGTCACGGCTTCCCGTGATAGCGCCCCTTCTGGCAGTCGGTCCAATACTCGTGAGTCAGATCTCGCCCTTTAGCGGCATCGCGGCGATTCTCTGGCTCATTTCTGGTCTTTTGCTGTTGACGGGATTGATCGCTGCCCTGGTAAACATACGGGGCAGAAGGGCCCGCATCTTTTCTGAGAACAGCACTGCCTCTGACCGCAGCCGTCCCGCGCCACCGTGATCCGAGTGGGACGGCTCAGGGAGATTGCCTGGCGGTGTCACTCGCGAGACCAGAAAAGCACCTCTCCGAGCCCGGAGAGGTGCTTTTCTGACCTGGCGCGCAGAGGCGGGGCCTACTGAACTGACCACCCGCCGTCCGACGCGAGCACGGCGCCATTGATGTTCACCGCGTCGTCCGACAGCAGGAACGTGATGGATGCTGCCAGCTGCTCGGCCGTCGCCACGGTCGGGATCGCCTGCTGGAACGGGCCGAGGCGATCGGAGCCGTACTCCGACATGTTCGGTGGCATCGGGATGCCGGTGGCCACACCGCCGGGGGCGACCGAGTTCACGCGGATGCCCTTCGGTCCGTACATGAACGCTGCCGACTTCGTGACGCCGATGATGCCGTGCTTGCTGGCCGTGTAGGCGTTGCCCGACGCGTTGCCGCGGAGGCCCGCTTCGCTCGAGACGTTGAGTACCGCGCCGCGGCCCGCCGCCTCCATCAGTGGCAGCACCGCGCGCATGAGCTTGAACGGCGCGGTGAGGTTGATCGCGATGACGCGGTCCCAGACAGCATCCGTCGTCTCGCCCGCGGGGGAGAAGTCGTCGTTGATGCCGGCGACATTCGCGAGGCCGTCGATGCGGTCGCCCGCTGCGGCGAGCACCGCGTCGATGGCTTCCTGCTTGGTGAGGTCACCGGCGACCGTGATGATGTCGGCATCCGACAACTCTGCCTTCAGGGCGTCGAGCTTCTCGGCGGCGATGTCGCTGGCGATCACGCGTCCGCCTTCACGGGCGATGCGCGAGGCGGTGGCCTTGCCGATGCCGGATGCGGCGCCGGTGACGATGACGGTCTTGCCGGCGAAGCGTCCGCCGGTGGTCTTCTCGGTCCAACCGGCGGTGTCGTCGGCATCCGGGATCTCGCCGCCGTTGGCTGCGCGCACGAGGTCGTCGACGACCGCCTGCGGCAGCTGGCCCTGGCTCAGCGCGACGAGCTGCTGCAGAGGCAGCCCCAGCACGGGAGTCAGCGTGGCGGGGTCGGCGCCCGTCTGCTCGAAGAGGCCGCGGATGAGGGGACCGCCAGTGGGGTCGTTCATCCAGTCGCCGATGGTGGAGTGTGCGGTGAGGGCCATGCGTTTCTCCTTGCTTCGGGCATTTCGCAACGGTGCGTCTACTTATGCTCGAGTCTACGCCTGAGTACGCTCGGATGGTGCCTCGTCCTCGCAGTGAGAAAGCCCGTCAGTCCGTGCTGGACGCGATGCGGCGCACGCTCGCCGCTGACGGCTACGAGGCCGTGACGATCGAGGGTCTCGCCGCCGAAGCCGAGGTCTCGAAGCAGACCATCTACCGCTGGTGGCCGTCGAAGGCGGCGATCCTCGGGGAGGCGCTGCTCGAAGGACCGATCCCAGGAGCGGATGCTGCGCCGCCGATGACCTCCGACCTCGGGGCTGACCTGCGGGCGTGGTTCTCCGCGACGTCCGCACAGTTGGCGCGGCCCGAGGGTGTGGCGCTGGCGCGCGCGCTCATCGAGGTAACCGCGGCGGATCCGGAGTTGGGGCTGCGGTTGAACGAGCGCCTTGCTGCGCCGATCCGCGAGTGGGTCGGTGAGCGGATCTCGCGGGGGCAGGATGCCGGAGATGTGCGAGCGGATGCGGATGCCGCTGCGATCGCCGACCAGCTCATCGCGATGGCGTCATACTCGGCGCTGATCGGTCAGCCGTTGAGTGCGGAGCGCGTCGAGGCGACCGTGGGGCTGTTGCTGCGGGGAATCGCGGACGCCGGTCGTTGAGCGACACTTCGACTCGCTTCGCTCGCTCAGTGCGGGTCTCCGCGAGACGAAACGCCTCATGCAGCAGGGAACCCTGGATGCCGCAGCAAAGGCGTTTCGCTCGTCGCCAATGCGCTCGCGCACCCCCAACAAAGCGCCAAAACGCTTGCGCTCGCGCATCCCGCGGAGTTCAGTGGAGTGATGAGCGAGGGTGAAGAGCTACGGAATCAGATGGACCGCCTCGTCGGCACGTGGCGATCCACGGGTCGCTTCGTGGGCGGCGACAACGCCGGTGATGAGTGGTCCGGTTATGACATCTACGAGTGGTTTCCTGGCCGACATCACATGGTGCATCGCGTCGATGTGGAGATCTTCGGCGGTCGGAAGGAAGCGATCGAGATCTTCACTCCGCGCGCAGGTTCGTCGACCGAGTTCGATCAGACGTCCTTCGACGCCGACGGCACCGTGGAGAAGGCGGTGGGCCGGTTCGATTCGGAGGGTCGATATCGCAACGACGGTGAGGGGGTTCGCGCCTTGCTGACGTTCCACGGGCCGGACGAGATGCGAGCCCGATGGGAGATGCGTCAACCGGACGGCAGCTGGATCGACTGGATGCTCGTGATCTTCGCGCGAACGGGTCCCCCGCGCATCGAGGTGCGGTCGAAGGGCGACCACAGCTCGTAGGCCCTCGAGGACCACCACCCGGCACGTCAGATCACGGGGGGAACGACGTCGCCGGTGGCTCGACCGTCGGCGTGCAGCAGGTGTCCCAGGTGAGGGGGACTTCTTCGATGCGTCCCAGCTGTCCGCCGATGTGAGCGGCCATCGCGGACGCGGATCGCCAGCCGCCCAGACTCGCGCATCTCGGCGATCGCATCCCGCACTCGTCGCGGGGCCATGCCCAGCCGTGCCGCGAGTTCCGTGGTGCCCGCGCGCCCGTCGTAGGCGAGCTCTGCCGCGATGGCGCGACGCTGGTCCGCCGAGATTCGGATCGGAGAGGTCGGCGCTCGTCGTTCGGCTGTCTCGATCTGCGTCACCTCCTGAGCTGAGAGTGCTCGGAGCCGCCACCTGCGCGCATCGCGGACAGTCTCGGACACCAGGTGGGTGCGCATCGCACGGACGCCGGAACCCCGCGGATGCGCTCCAGCGTGGAGCATCGCGATTGTCAGGCCCCACGGGCAGTCTGCACACGGTGCGCCATCGCACGAGAGTGAGGCCCGCCCAAACGGGCGGACCTCACTCTCAGTGTGCGTCGCGTGTGTGTCAGTCGTGTCGTTTGCCGCCGCGCTTGATGCGAACGAGCAGGTAGCCGACGAGCGCGACAACTGCGATGATCACGACGACCGTGATGATGAGATGCACGGGTGCGATACCGGATGACATTTGCTTGTTACCCCGTGATGTTGAAAGAGCTTCTGGACGTATAAAACGTTGCGTCGTAGTTCATCGTCCAGAGGGACGTTACTTTCCCCGCCCGCGTTTCATATAGGCCGTTTGGCCTGTAGACGAACGTCTGGTTTGCCCTATTCCCTCTCTAGTGGCGTGTGATTCCGCTTCGCGAGCCTGCCCCCATCGTCGACCCGGACTTTGCCGCTTCCCGTGAGAGTGCCAGCGGGCGGAAGGTCCCGTCGAGACTTTGGAGTTATGGAGTTTGGCCGAAAGACTCGCATGCTGAACCTTGGGCGTAAGTAAATCTACGTACGGATCTTGCCCGTGGGCGCACGGATGAGCCCACGGACGTGCGGTCGCGGATGGTTGCTGGCCTCTATCGGCCGGCAGTGGAGCCAGCGAGCACGAGGGCCCGATCCGGCGAGCGGTGATCCTCGCCGATAGTCACCGCGCCACTGCCGAAGGAGCCTCCGCGAGCAAACCCCGTGCCGCCCCGGCCATGATGAGCGCAACCGCCGTCAGCCCGGCCGCCACCAACATCGGGGCGCTCAGACCCGCACCCACCGCGATCGCCCATCCACCGAGAACCGGCCCGATAGCCGCTCCGATGTTCAACGCGGCGGTTGCGTACGATCCGCCCATGGTCGGTGCACCGGATGCCGCGTACAGAACTCGCGCGATCAGGGTGCTCCCGACTCCGAACGAGAGCACGCCCTGCGCGAGAACGAGCACAAGGATCACCGCCGGGTGGGATGCCGTCAGAGTCATCGTGATCCAGCCTCCGAGCAGCAGCGGTCCGCCGACGGCGAGGACGAGTCCGGGGTAACGGTCGGACAGCCGCCCCGCGACCGTGACTCCAGCGAACGATCCGATCCCGAAGAGCACGAGCGCGACAGGCACCCACACCTCATCCAGGCCCGCGGTCTCGGTGACGACCGGAGCCAGGAACGTGAAGGCCGCGAACGTGCCGCCGTTGATCAGAGCGCCGAGCGTCAGGGCGAGGATGAGGCGAGGCGAGGCCAGCTGGCGCAGCTCGCTGCGGAGGGTGGTGGTGGCGGGGCCAGTCATTGACTGGCCGTCCGTCTTCGTAACGCCCCGAACAACGCCGACGATGGCGGGCAGACAGAGGAGTGCGATCGCCCAGAAGGTCGATCGCCAGCCCAGCGCGGTGCCGAGCAGCGCTCCGGCGGGGACGCCGGCGACGGTCGCGATGGTCGTGCCGGAGAGCAGCACCGCCAGTGCTCGTCCTTTCCGGTCGGCTGCCACGAGCGTGGTGGCCGTGGAGAGTGCGACGGCGAGGAACCCTGCATTCGCGAAGGCGCTGAGCACGCGTGTGATCAGCAAGACAGAGAACTCAGACGTCAGCGCTCCGACGACGTGGCATCCGGCGAACACGACAAGACAGGCGACAAGGGTGAGTCGAGGTGGCCAGCGGCGGGCAAACGCCGCCATCAGCGGTGCGCCGACGACCATCCCGACCGCGAACGCCGACGTCAGCAGACCCGCGGTCGCAAGGGTGACTTCTAGGTCGGACGCGATCGCGGGAAGGAGTCCCGCAAGCATGAATTCTGAAGTGCCCATGACGAAGACCGCCAGGGCAAGCAAATAGAGAGAGAAGGGCATCGAGTACTCCGAGGTGAGAGATCAAGAAAGGGAGCTTCTTGGTCACCACGGCCATCGCCCGAGTACGACGGAGTCACGCCCGCGCAGAGGGCGGGCGTCGCTTCAGCGGTTCACGGGGCTGGCGGTGTGACCGGCAGCCCCTGACCTGTCTGACTCAGGACTCGACATGGTCACGATGCTACCTGGGCCTACAGTCTTCACGTCTTCAGTGGACGCAACAGCGACTCCGTAGCCGCCGGCATCAGCCGACGGCTACGGAGAAGGTGTCTTAGGGGAGACGGTTGAGGGCGTCGGGGATGGAGATAGTTCGACCACCCAGGGTCTGCTCCGCGCGCTCACCGGTGATGGGGGCGCCGGATCGCTGCAAGGCATCGATGCGCATATTGAAATCAGTGACTGTGCGAGGAGACCCGGCCTTATCGGCGAGTACTGCGAACGCGGCGGCGACCTGCGGAGCGGAGAATGACGTGCCCTTCGCGGTGCTTGCGCCTCCGGGGTAGTAGGTGAGCATGGTGTTGGCGGTCGGTGCCCACTCGCCGTAGCCCACCGGCGCGTAGAGAGTGCGCCAGCCCATGTCGAGCACGTTGGAGTACGCGGTCGGCACGGTCGGGTGCGCGATCTCGGTCGCACCGGACGGCACGATCGACTTTCCGCAGGTGTAGGGCGTGCTGCCTTCGGTCAAGCCTTCGTTGCCGGCCGAGATCACGACGGCAACTCCATAGGCAAGGAGCCGCTTGGCAATCGCGTCGATCTTCGCTCCCGGGGATCCAGGCGTGCACGTGGTGGCCGAGCTCCAGTTGTCGCGGTTGCCGTACATCCCTGAATTCGAGATGTTGACGGCCACGATCGGGTTGGCCTTGAGCTCTGCCGTATCGGGGCTCTTCACCAGCTTCTCGGTTTCGAGCAGAGCGTTGAGAATGCTGTTCGTCTCGAACATCGGGCCCGTCTTGCCCGTGCCGACCTTCATCGCGATGAGCTTCGCTCCGGGCGCCACACCGGAGTAGGGCTGTGTCTCATTGACTGAGCGCCACACGCGCTGGCGCGGCTGCCCGACGAGCAGGCCAGCAGTCATCGTGCCGTGCGCCGCGTGGCAGAAGCCTCCGTCATCGCTGCAGGTCTGCGAAGCGCCGTTCGACGGAGCGGAGACACCGGATCCGCCCGCTCCCTCCTGGCGCACGAAGGACTGGTCGGGGAGTCCGCTCCCGGGGTACGTCTCCGACCGTGTCATGGTCTCTCCGCCGGAGCACAGGCTCCCGAACTTTGCGTCGAGCTGCCCGAAGCAGTACTCGCCGATCACCTGACTGGCGAGCGCGGAATCGGTCAGATCGAAGGCGCCGTCGATGTCGACGATCGTCGTGCCGGACCCGTCGTAGGAGGCGCCGGTCGAGTCTTTGAACTGACCCGCGATCGTGCCTCCGAGGTTGTATGGCGCTGAGCGGATGGGAACGAGCGGGGGGTCGTCCGTTGGTGCGGCCGTTGCGGGTGCTGCGACGGTGGCGACACAGGAGAAGGCGGCGAGAACGGCGACAGCGAAGTGGGTACGTTTCATCCGGCCACCGTAGGGATGGGTGGCGAGGCCGCGGAGCGTGTCATCGCGATTAAGTGGTCAGAGCTCGGGGCAGCAGGGGTGGCACCCAGCCGTTAAGTGTTTTCGCGCCACGGATGCAGTGCTTGGCCTCAGGGGCTTAGGTGGCGAGCCCGGTCGTCGAGCGGCGCTTCCACTGGTTCCGTGCGCTGCGGGTCTCTGCGAGAGGATCGCCCGCGCCCACGCCCAGCGGATTCGGTTGGCGGATGCCGTTCCGGCGGGGGACGTAGTCGGGTCGAGGGATGGGGTCGATGCTCCGTCGGAGTGCATCGCTGAGTGCAGCGTGCTCGGGGCGTGCTCCTCGACTGCCGGGCGGCGCTGAGCATGGCTCCCCTGCCGCTACGCTCGGCATGGAAAGCAGCATCGGCGCGCGCTGTCGCGCGCCTGGAGAGGAATGACATGAGCACAAATCCTGCCGGTTGGTACCCGAACGGTGACCAGTGGGAAACATACTGGGATGGCGCGCAGTGGACCGAGCAGCACCGCGCCGTGGCGCCTACGGGGATGCCAGCACCGCCTGCACCGCCCGCGACTGTCGCTCAGCCCGCTACCGAGTCGTACAGCAATGATGGGGCGTTGCTGAGGTTCAAGTCGCACATCGACGGGAAGAACGCAGACGTCGTGATTTTCCCTGATCGCATTGAGTGGCTCATGGCTAGAGGCGTGTCGGGCGCGAAGGTGACGGCCGGAGTCTTGACCGCTGGACTCTCGGTGTTCGCGACCGGTGTGAAGAATGGCAAGGCAGGGAGCCAAATGATCCCGATGAAGTCGATCACCGGAGTTTCGACGAAGCGCGACGGAATTATCAACACGATCGTGACAGTGACGTCCTCGAGCTCGGCGATCGGCTTCCGCGTCTCGCACAAGGAGGCCGAGCAGATGCGTCAGCTCCTGAACCAGCTCATCCTCGTCTGACTCGTGCGCCGAAGCCCCGCTCAGAAGAGTCGAGGCTTCGGCGTCCGCGAATCAAGCGCTGAAACCCGGTCTACGTATTGACCGACGGATGCTGCGCCGCCTCGGTTCGCCCATCCACAAACCGCGCCTGCGCCCGGTCGTGCCGCTTCCCGACCTCGACCATCTCGGTCGCCTTCGGCAGTCCCATCGGCCTGGTCGAGACGTACACGCTCTCGGCGCGGTCGACGAGGAAGGTCTCGTGCCAGATGCCGACCGCTCCCGGAGCTTTGCGCGCCATCTTGTTGAAGCGGGTCCAAGCGGGGCGGTGTTCGTGCGAGGGGCTGGACGCGTAGGCATAGAGCTTGTCGATGGATGACCAGTACTGCACGAGGTACGGTCCGCCGGCGCCGAGGAGCAGGTGGAAGCCGAGGAGGCCCGAGTCGGGGTCGGTGGCGAGCTCGCGCAGCATCCGCGGCATGGCGCCGAAGACCGGCATCCAGAGGTCGGGGCGCCACCAGCTGTTGATCTGCATTCCGATGTGGAACACGACGAGCTCGCCCTCGTGGCGGTGCGTCATGCGTCCCTTGATGACTCGCGACATGCTGTCTCCTCGACTCGATAGTCCTGCTATCCATAATGGATAGCGCTACTATCGAAGTCAAGAGGTGGCCATGAGAATTTCCGAACTGTCAGCCCAGACCGGCGTGAGTGTGCCGACGATCAAGTACTACCTGCGCGAGGGGCTGCTTCCCGAGGGTGAGCGCAGCGCGCCGACCCAAGCCGCGTATGGCGAGAAGCATGTGGAGCGGCTACGGGTGATCCGGGCGCTGCTCGACGCCGGGGTGAGCATCGCCGAGACGCGGCGGGTGCTGGGGGCGCTCGATGATCCGCCAGAGGATCCGCACCTGCTTTTGGGGGCGGCGCATTCGGCGATCACTCCGGCGGTGGGTGACCCGCTGGATTTGGCGGAGGCTGAGCGGCTCGTTGCGGGGCTGGGGTGGAAGCCGGGGATGTGCGACGCTTCTGTCTTGAACGCGGTTGCGCGCGCGTTGCAGGGGTTGGAGCAGGCGGGGTTTGAGGTTCCGGACGCTGTGATGGCGGAGTACCTCGCGAGCATGCGGCGGATTGCGGATGTGGAGATCGCCGGCGTGCCGGAGGAGTCTGCGGAGGCTGCGGTGCGGTACGTGGTGTTGGGGTCGGTGCTAGTGGAGCCGTTGTTGTTGGCGTTGCGGCGAGTGGCGGAGCAGGTTTCGTCGGGGGAGAGGTTCGACCAGCCAGTTTGATGAGTTGTTCAGTACCCCACCAAGAGCGCGCCTTCGAACGGAAGACGGAGACGGTCAGATGCGTAGATAGCTGACAGCTGGTCGCGCGTTCGGGCGAAGGCACTAGTGCTGGTGTTCCCGTAGCGGTAGATCTCTGGCGTCATGATCACCATGTATGTTGCGTCCAGCAATAGCGACATCCGAATGATGTCGCGGTAGTCAGCGTTTCCCATTGCTCCACGGCCGGCTTCGACCTCGACCGCGATGCCGAGCTCGTCGTGGAAAGCGTCAATTTCGTAAGAGACTTCGGGGCGACCGTTGTCTCCGAACAGGACGGGGCGCCGGATTCGCTGGGCTGCTAGCTTGCCGGACTCGACGACATAGCCGAGCTCTTCCATGCCGGGACGCAGAGCGGAGAGCACGTAGTCACTGGTCAAGCGGTCGTGATCCGCAGCACGCAGGGGCTCAGTGTCGACTACAGGCCGACTGCTAGCCACCACCCCCACGAGCTGTTCGACCAGGAAGGCGGCCGAGCGTTGCGGGGGAAGTAACTCCACTTGGGATAGCTCACCTGCTCATCTTCCCGTGCTTCGCGTTAGATCGGACTCTGTCGGTCCGATGTAGATGCCAAAGAATCGTCCAGCAGCGCCGCCCGGATCTGACCGCGCAGGGCCGGATCGCAAACGTAAACGTACGTTCCACGAATCCCACGAGTCAGTAGCACTCCGTAGATGTTCCGAATGAACACCAGTAGATCGTCGTCTGAGAAGGCGTCCTTGAGGTGGCCGGTGTTCTCTTTCCCCTTCTTGTCCCGATACCGTTCACGGTCCGCGACGATCCGGCCGGAATCACGGTCGAGCCGCAGATCCGGCCCGATGATCACGCCGGCGTAGTTGAGGTCGTAGCCCTGCACCGTGTGGATGGAGCCGACCTCATCGAGAGATCCCGCAGAGTTGATCCAGTCTTTCTGCGCTTTGTTCCAGCGCATGCGCTCGCCGTCGAGCTCGATGTCGAAGGCATCACGGTCGTTCTTGGAAGCCCAGTCCCACGCATACCCAGCGACGAGCCGCGAGAGTCCAACTTCCGCGTCCTTCTCCCGTATCGCAGCACGCATCTCCCGGAGGTCGTCAAAGAACTGGAGGTCGTAGTCTCCGAGGTCAGGAAGTGCTGGTTTCTCATCGCGGAGTAGGGCTCTGATGAACTCGACGTAGTCCGCACCCGCCCGCACTCGCATCTGCGTGGTGAGGCGAAAGAAGCGGTGAGTATCCCGCGCAGCCCGCACCTCCCTGTTGAGAGTTGCAGGGGAGAGATCATGGGGACGGACACTCTGCTCGCCGTCGATGAGCAACAGCTGGTGCCTACTTCGTGCCTTGATCCAGTCGAGTTGAGTGTGACGAGGATCGTCCGCACCGAAAAGTTCAGTGTTGATGTCCCGGAACTTCTTGTTCTGAACCCCGGACGCCTGGTTCGCACGCTGACCGAGTCGGTGGGTCTCATCAACAAGGACGAGATCGTACGCGGAGTCAGATTCGCCGAGTTGGAACGGGGACAGCACCATGTCTGCATGGAGCTTCGGCGTTTTCCTGAACACCTTCTTGACTGACTCGCGCAGCGACTGTTGAGGGATCACGAGCGCCATCCGAAGGGTCCTCAGCAGGTCCCGGTTTTCGGGAACGAAGAACTCGGAGAACATCGAGTCGGGCTCGATGTCATCGTGGTCCTGATAATCGCGGATGTCGGCGAGCAGCTTCATCAGAAAGATCGCGATGATCGTCTTGCCTGTGCCGGGGTTGCCCTCCACGACCAGCGTTGACCGAGCGTTCGGATGCTGAAGGTCATCCAGCAAGCCCTCAACGATGTCCGTGATCGCGACTGCTTGGTCGTTGGTCAGCACTTTGAACGGCGAGAGTTTGAAAAGGTCGGAGTTCTCGATCTGCGGGATGCTGCGACTGAACAGTCCTTCTTCGCGGAGGGCTTCAAACACATCGCGGAACGACTCGCGATAGAGATCGCGATCGTAGTACTGGGCGTCGGTGAGACCGTCATTGCCGTTGAGAATCGCGTATCGACCGTCGCCGTGGAACCACCGGATTAGGTGGGACTCCAGGTCGAGACATACCGACTTGTTGAAGGTGTGGTCGATGACTACCCGAATCGACTCAAGTCCTTCGTTCTTCTTTGAGCCTCCGAGGTGCTGCCGCATGCGCGTCGCTGCGCTGACCGTCTCCCCGACGTACAGCCCAGGAATCTTGCGATCCGTCGCACCGTCGATCATATAGACGACAGGCCAGTTGGTGTGACGCGTATCGTCGTGTGCCCAGCAGTCGACGGCTTCGCGGCGGAAGAGGAGCCGCTGGATGCTGAAGCCGGTCAATCGCGCTCCTCGGCGAGCTTGGTGTACTTCGTCGTGCGTCCCTTTGCCAGCGCGACGGGATACTTCGCCTTCGTCGATTCCAGCTTGCGCATGACGATCTCGTCTAGGTCGACGCCGATCTTGTTCGCGAGGTGGACGCAGTAGGTGACGACATCCGCGAGTTCGGCTTCAACCTGCTCTCGATCGAACTCGGGCGACCACTGGAAGCATTCCAGGAGTTCGCCAGCCTCGATCGAGATGCTCTTCGCGAGATTCTCGGGCGAATGGAACTGGTCCCAGTCACGCTCGGCGACGAGGTCGCGCAGGGCAGCGAGAGTCGAGTCGGTCAACATGATGCGACGTTAGCAGTGCCCTCCGCAAGATCGACAGCTGCGCAATCCGGCGGTGCTAGGCAGTGCTGCTGTCAGCCGCGCTACGCGCGCCCAACTCTTCGTGAATCCGAAGCGCCGGCTCGCCGCAGTTGACGCTCGCGGCACCCTGCTAGCTTGCTCATGAGGTGATGTGGGGATGAACCGAGAACGCGTTGTTGAAGTTGTCGCGGCAGTCATCGAGCACGATGGCCGGGTACTCGCGTGCAGACGTCGCCCGAAGAAGGCTGCGGGCGGAAAGTGGGAATTCCCCGGCGGCAAGATCGAACCTCACGAGACGCCAGAGTCTGCACTTGTCCGAGAGATTCAGGAGGAGCTGAGCATCGGTATCGAAGTTGTCTCTCGGCTGCGAACCGACGAGACGCAGGTCGGAGATAGCGTGATCCGCCTGATCTGTCTTCGTGCACGTCTGACGGGCGACGCTCCGACGGTAAGTCTCGACCACGATGAACTGCGCTGGCTCGCGCCGGAGTCTCTGCCCGAACTAGATTGGGCCGCACCCGATCTGCCTGCTGTCGCCGAACTCGCCGGCAGAGCCTAAGTAGCGACTGAGAAGCTTCCTTCGTCTCGGACGACGAGAATGATGCCGAGGTCGGACATCAGCGACTCCAGATGTTTGATCGGCCGGCCCGGGAGGAGGACGACGGGAACGGCCGCAATGCCTGCACCGCGAGCAACCCGGGCGTAGTCCAAGACCTGGCCGATCGCCGTGCGGACGTATCCGCGGGCAGTTGACTTCTTGGCTTCGATGACCCATCCCGACTCGGGGACATACATGTCCGGTTCAATCATGGTGCCCGCAGAACGCAGCAGTAAACGGTTTGGCGTCTGACCCTGTTGCTGGAGCCATGCACCAAAGTCGGCTTGAAGCTCGAACTCGATGCGCGAAACCACGCGCTCATCGACCGTTGTCCTTTCGTCGACCCAATATGGCGTGGACTCGGGTGCGACCCACGATGTAACCTGCGCTTCGCGCACAAGCGACCGCGGCCGGGGATCGAGCGCCTCGATGTCGGCAGCGACTGGGACGAGGTTGAAGATGATGCCCTCACGTAGGTTTCCGTCAGAATCGGGAATCGTCTCGGGCCGGTATGGGGGCTCGCCGGTGGTGAACTCTCCCACGTAGGTGACGAACGTTGCCTGCTTCGTGAACAGGCGAATCGGCCGCCCATCTCGTGCCGCATCGCGGAGCGCGGCGTTCCCGCGGACGAACTGCTGGGGCCCGTACTGCCCTTCCCCTGTGTAGGAGAAGGAACCGTCCTCCTGAAGTCCTTCGAAAGCGTCGTATCCGTGGCGCGCGCCACTCTCAGCGCTAGTGATCACGAGGATGTCTGGAATGGAACGAGGCGTGATGATGCCGCCCTGCTCCTGCCCGCCGTAGGCAGCGTGGAGTTCGCGGCGGCGCACGGTGTCACCAACCTCCAGAGTCCAAGTGGTAGTTGTGACCCCGGACCCT
Source organism: Microbacterium sp. CGR2 (assembly GCF_003626735.1). Taxonomy (NCBI): domain Bacteria; kingdom Bacillati; phylum Actinomycetota; class Actinomycetes; order Micrococcales; family Microbacteriaceae; genus Microbacterium; species Microbacterium sp. CGR2. Next base: position 1,217,058 of record NZ_RBHX01000001.1, read on the forward strand.
TGCTCGCGAAAGCGCGCTCTCACGGCAGCCGCCTGATCTTCGTCAAGCTCCCACCGTGCGCGGTCGGCGGCGAGCGTCCCGTACAGCGCACGAAGTTGGTCGCGAATGCGCTTCTGATCCACGCCAAGTTCGAGCGACAAGGTAGCTGGCGTGATGAGGGTCATGCGCGCAGCATACTGATATTCCGGTTGATGCGAAGCGGTCTCCGATCCGAGCTCAGGATCCCTCGCCGCAGATATTCACGGTCCTAAGAGCCCGTTCTACTCAAACCTTCACGTTGATCATCGTCTGATCGATCACGGTCCAACACTCATGTCGCAGACGGGCGAGCGGCTGTGGACCCCCATCGATAGAATGCGGGAGAATTCAAGGGAGAAGCATGGCGCGTCGTAGAGGGTTTTTCGCTGAGGTTCAGCACCAGGCGAAGTTGTCGGAACAGCGCCAGCGGGCGGCGCAACGGCAGCATGATCAAGCCGTGCGGCAGGCGACCGCTGCGCAACGGGCAGCCGAGCGCGCACAGCTCGCTGCGGAGCGCGCATCGGAGCAAGACCGAAAGCGTCTCGAGCGTGAAGCTGCTCAGGCATACGCGGCCGCCCGAGTGGCCGAGGCTGAGGACATGACGACCGATCTACGTGCCAGGCTGGCGGAGTTGGACGGGTTGCTGGCCGCCACGCTCGAGGTCGACGACTTCGTTGACCTCGAGACGCTGCGCGTCGTGGCTCAGCATCCTCCGTTCCATCACCCGGAGCTTCAGTATCCCCTTCCGCCCCCTGCCCCGATCCCTCATCCGCCCCTCCCCGTGAAACGCGAACCTGAGGCCCCGAAGGGTCTCTTTGGCCGGAAGCAGAAACAAGAGCAGGCCGCTGCGGCGGCAGAGGAGCAGTACGCTGCCGACTACCGGGCTTGGAAGGTGGTCTCCGACGCGCTCCCGGCGCAGCGCGCTGCAGCGCAGGCACAGTACGAGGAAGCGGAGCGGAAGCGCCAGGCGGAGCTGGCGTTCGCGGTCGAGCGCCACAAGCAAGAGTCTGCGGAGCGAGAGCGTGAGGTCGCGGAGCAGAACGAAGCGCTTGATCAATTGATCGCGGGTTTGGCGTACGGAACTGTCGACGCAGTCCAGGAATACATCTCAGTCGTGCTCGCAAACTCGGTATATCCGGAGTGGATGCATGTCTCGCACAGCGCCGATTTCGAGCCCAGCGACGCCGAACTCAAGATGCGCATCATCGTGCCAGGACCGGACATCGTACCCACCGCGAAACACTACAAATACGTCAAGGCCTCCGACGAGATTGCGCCGGTTGGGGCAACACAGAAGGAGACCAAGGACCGCTACGCGTCGATAGTAAATAACATCGCGTTGAGGTCCGTCCACGAGGTCTTCGAAGCGGATCGCCGATCGCTGATCCAGTCGATCAGTCTCGAGCTGGGCGCAGAGACGATCAGCCCTGCGACTGGGCAGCCAATCTACGTGCCGTTTGTCGCGGTTGCGGCGAGCCGCGAAGCTTTCGAAAAGCTCGATCTTTCAGCGGTCGTGCCGCTCGCCACGCTGGAGCACCTGGGTGCCGCCGTGTCGAAGAACCCCTACGGCCTGACGCCGATCACGGCCGGCGGGGTACGGCGCGCACGATGACTGAAAGCGGCATAATCTTCAACCCGCCGCCCGGGTGGCCGAAGCCGCCTGTCGGCTGGATTCCGCCCGCAGGGTGGACTCCTGACCCGGCTTGGCCTGAGGCCCCCGTGGGTTGGCAGCTCTGGCTGACCCCTGACGATGGCCAAAAGGCGACTCAAGGGGCACCGATCAATGCGTCGATGGCGGCCGAGGTCGCTCCTGCCAGAACCCGCGCCGAGGCGAAAGCGGAGGCTTCTCGATCCACACTGAATCCTCCGAGCTCCGAGATGGCGTCGCCCACCACGGAGGCAGGAAGGATCGCCTACTTAGAGGCGGAGAATGCGTCCCTGCGTGCTCAGGTTGGTGCAGCGACGTCAGGGGATTTCGTGGAGCTCGACGATGCGCGAGTCCTGCAAGACGTCGGCATCTACCGCTATCACCACCCACTCGAGTCGGCTGCCGCCTACCAAGACGAGCTTCGCAATCTGGAGCGCGCTGTAGCCGAGCTAGTTAGTTCTGGGCGCGCGATCGTGAGGTCGGAACTCTTCACGCTGAACAACTCGCTCTCCCAAGGACGCCGCATGTCGGACGATCTCGCGAAACTCATGCTCAGGGCGTATAACGCTGAGGCGGACAACGCCATCCGCACGCTTCGCGCGGGAAACGTTGTGACAGCTCTAAAGCGTCTGGATGCCTCGAAAAAGGCGATCGCAAAACTTGGACAGCTGATGGAGATGCATATCGGTGACGAGTTTCATGAGCTACGAGTTCGAGAAATCGAGTTGACCGCTGACTGGTTGATTAAGAAGCAACAGGAGCGTGAAGCGGAGCGCGACGAGCGTGCGCGGTTACGCGAGGAGAAGCGGGTCTCACGCGAGCTCGCCGAGGAACGTGCGCGCTTGGACAAAGAACGTCTGCATCTCGTCAACACACTGGCGGCACTGCAGCAGGCTGGAGACGTAGACGACGCACTAATCCAGCGTCTTGCTGCGATTGATGAGGCGATCGTTCAGAACGACTTCCGCGCGGCCAACATCCGCGCTGGCTATGTTTACGTCATATCGAACCAGGGCGCGTTTGGAAGCAACGTGGTCAAGATCGGGCTGACCCGCCGTCTCGAGCCGCGTGAGCGGATCTTCGAGCTCGGAGGAGCGTCCGTTCCGTTCCGGTTTGACACGCATGCGTTGTTCTTCTCAGAAGATGCCGTCACGCTTGAAGCAGACCTTCATCGGCACTTCTCCGACCGAGCTGTCAACCGAGCGAATGCTCGCAAGGAGTTCTTCTTCGCTACCCCCACCGAGGTGCGCGACGTGCTCCTCAACAAGGTTGGAAACATTTTGGAGTTCACTGACGAGGTCGAGGCAACGGAGTATCGCCAATCGGTAGCGCTCTGGCCTACGCAGTAGTCCGGCCGTCAGCGGCGCTGGAAATGGCCGCTAGCCGCTTTACGAAATGAATGCTCGCACCACCTGCTCTACTCAGGCCGACCGTCAGCCGCCCCTGCATCCGCTGACTACTCTCATTCATCCCGACGATCTCCACGGGCTTCCCAGCGCCACATACTTCGTGTCGATCGCATCCAACGTGGCAACCGTCGACGCATCTCACACATGCGGCCCCGACAGATCAATCACGACGCGATCAGGATCGATTGAGTACGAGAACAACGTCGTCAGGTCATTGCTCGACGCGAGGACAGTGCCCCTTCCACGACATACGTCACAACACCTCCCGCCGCACCCAGAACCCGACGAACCGTCACGAAGTGCGTCACCCGCCGCACGAACAGCACCGACGCCACGAGCGCTCCGCCGACGACCCCGACCGCCAGGTTGTGCGTGATCAGTACCAGCACAACGGTCAACACCATCACGAAGGTCTCGCTCTTCGGCATCCGCTTCAATGTCGACGGACGCACCTTGTGCCAGTCGAACGCTCCGATCGCGACCATGATCATCACGGCCACGAGCGCCGCCATCGGGATCGTCCCGGACCTCGCGGGTCAGCATCCGCGGATTCTTCAGCGCTTGAAGCACCGTGGATTCGCCCGCTAGCGGGCAGGATCATCGACCGCAGTTGTGAAGAGAAGGCCCAGAGAAGGGTGCTCGCGAATGAAGCAGACGTCTAGCGAAGCGGATGCCGGGGCAGGTGCCTCTGCCTGCAGACCCCGCGCGACGACCAGCCGAACAGCGCGTCGGCGTGTGCGATAACAATCAACCCCGGTGGGTCACTCCCTGATAGACGCCCGTCATAACGAAGCTGCAACTCCGCACGGAAGGCTCACAGCGCTCTGCCAGGATGAGCGCATGACGACACCGAATACCACTCCCGCCGGTTGGTACGACGACGGCTCTGGTCGCCAGCGCTGGTGGGATGGTCAGCAGTGGGGGAGCTTTGCTGACGAGGTTAGCGCGGGCGGTCCCACGGCGATCGCAACGGCCCCCGCCGCCTACTCCGGTGCGCATCCCGCCGGAGCCCTTCCGAAGAAGCTCAACGTTCTCGCTTTGGTCGCTGCGATCGTTGCCGCTGTCGGATTTATTTTCGCTTGTATGCCCGGCGCCATGATCGTTGGCTGGATTCTGCTGCCGATCGCCTTCGTGCTGAGCATCGTCTCGCTCTTCCTCAAAGGTGACAAGAAGTGGCTCGGCATCGTCGGCCTCGTGCTGTCCATCGTCGGGACGATCGTTGGTGTCTTGGTGTTCCTCGGTGTTGTCGCGACCGCCGCTGACGAGGCGTTTAGCGGCGGTGACACCAGCGTCACCCAGCCGGGGGAACCTGGCGAGGCCGAGGAGCCTGCCGAAGAAGAGCCTGCAGAAGCTGCGGAGGGCAGTCGGGAGAACCCATTCCCTATCGGGTCGGAGATTAGCAACAGCGACTGGGCCGTCGTCGTTAACACGGTGAACGCTGACGGCAACGCCATCGTCTCCGAAGCCAACCAGTTCAACGAGGCGGCTCCTGCTGGTTCTCACTATGAGATCGTGAACTACACGATCACTTACAAGGGTGCCGACTCGGCCACCTCGTCCGAGGTCACGGTGGATGTCGTGACGTCCGCTGGCAATGTCATCAACAGCTATGACACCTATGTCAGTCTTTCGGATGAGTTTGGATTCGAGGAACTCTTCGCAGGTGCTACCGTCACTGGATCGCAGGCGTTCCTGGTGCCCGATGGCGAAACCATTGTCGTTCGTGTCACCCCGGTTTCTTCGCGGACGAGGTCTTCATTCAGCCGTGATCATCCGATGATGCGAATGAAGCCCTGGCACCTGCGGTGTCAGAGCTTCGCTCGTCTCGTTAGGTGGAGCGCGCTCCGCCCCCTCCCCGATGACGGATGCTGCCCCAAACTTCGCCGCAGAACACGGTATCCGCCGCCTTCCCCGGCGTGACGGTGATCGCGAGGATCCGCCGCGTGCTGACCCTTTCGCTGACCGCGGCGCTCCTATTTCCCGCCTTCATGTCGTCCAGCAAGGGCTATTGCCCGGGGTGGCGTCGACGCGAACGGCGGGTTCATCGACGCGACCGGCAAATCCGTCGAGGAGGCACCTCAATGCGTCCAGTTGACGCTGGCGCCAGGCCCGCTGGTCTTCGTCGGGATCGCGCTGATCGTCCTCATCGCGATCGGCCGGGTCATGAAGGCACCCGACGAACTCACGGCCCTGCGGATCCTCGACCGCTCGGCGATCGCCGTCGCTGCCCTCGTGGTCGTCGCGATCGTGGTGTCCCAGGTGTGGTTCCAGATGATCCCGCTCGAGGCCTTCAACGACGGGTCCTGGTCGCTCTTCAGCCCCTTCCCCTCCGGCAACATCGACGTCGAGATCACGCCGATGACGATGCCCTGACCGCAAGGTGTGGCGATGGCGTTTCGTCTCGCTTCGCTCGCTCAACGCCCGGGACGGGGCGTTTCGTCTCGCAGGCTCGCTCAACGGCCCGGGGCCGCCTCAGCCCTTCCCCGGCTTGACCTTCTTGAACCACACACCGACCTGCTGCTGGAACAGTTCCCGCACCATGTTGTTGTCGAGCGCACCGTCGATACCCCGCAACCTGCCCTGCGTGAGTTCCCCGCAGACGACAGCCCATGCGTATCCGATAGCGAGGGTGAAGGAGCTCGCCACGGCACCGGAGACCACGCCGCCCACGATCGTCCCCGCACCAGGGATGAGCTTCAGCAGACCGCCGGCCGCGGCGCGTCCTGCGGCCGAGACCGCCACCGTGGCCGCGGTTGCCGCGAGGGTGGCGGTCTCCATCTTGACGCCGTAGATGGCGGAGACTCGGGCCATCATCGCGAGCTGAATCGGCACGAGCACTCCCGCGTCGGCGACCGGGATGGGTATTGCGCCGACAGTCAGCGCCGACGCGGCAGCCGTGCGGACAACTGCTTGAGCTTGTTTGCGCTTTCTGTCCAGATCGACTTTCTGTGCTGCCGCAAGGGCTGCTTCAACACCTGCGGGAGCTGCGCGAAAGGTGGCATCAACAAGATCCTTCAGGCCGTGTTGCACCTGTCCGGTGAACTCGTCCGCCGTCGACATCACCAGGATCGGTCGGCCATTCACGATCGGCAGGTCGAGGCTGGCGATGTGCTCAGCCAGGGTCACGGCATCCGCGTGATACTGGCCCGCCCGGGACGGCACCTGCGTGAGCACGACGACGACCGGAAGGCCCAGCTGGTGGAGCTTACGGATGAACTCCGCCTCGGTCTCTTCGAATCGACGGTCCGTCGCTCGGACGCAGTACCACGCGACGTGGATCTGCTCGGAGAGCGGTTGTTGCCGCATCCGCTTGATGTACGCCCCGAGCTCCTTGATCAGAGCGTCGGTGTCCTTCCCGATCTCCAGCCCGCGGGTGTCCAGGAGCCCGAGGAAGCCGGATCGATGGATGTAGAGGTGCTCCTCCATCGTGACCGGCTCGCCGACGCCCGTGGGTGCGACGTCTTCGCCGAAGATGGCGTTGATCAGAGTGGACTTGCCGACGCCCGTCTTGCCGAAGATCGCCAGGTTGAACCGGCCGATCTCTCGCGCCTGATCCTTCCACTCCTGGCGGAAGCTGTCTTCGGAGAAGGTTTCGTCAGTCATCGCGCACGCTCTCTGAGACTGCGGCCTTGCGGCTCGTGAGAGGACTTCCCTCTCGGTGAGCATCATCGTATAGGCCGTCGCTCCGCGCCGGCCGAGGGTTGAGTGCTCGGGGCGGGGAGGCGTTTCGTCTCGCAGGCTCGCTCAACGACCGGGGCGGCGCGCAGGAAGGCGTTTCGGGTCGCCTGTGCTGCCGGTTCTGCTTCCGATGGAGTCAAGACCCTCGGGCGGGCCCCGCCGAGCTCTACTGCGTCAACTTCACGAAATACTCATACCGGTCACCCGGCGATGAGCTCGACACATACTCGACCGGCCGCCCGGAGGTATCGCTCGTCCACCGGTTGATCGTCAGCAACGGGAATCCCTCCGCGACCCCCAAAGCGTCCGCCTGCTCAGGCGTCGCGGCCTCGGCGCGGATCTTCTCGCTGGCTTCCCTGAGGTAGATGCCCAGCTCCGCGAACAGCGCATACAGCGACTGCGTTCGACCCAGGTCCTCGGCTTTGAGCCGGGCGCCGATCTCGTCGGGAACCCACGACACCATCAGGCAGAACGGCCGGTCGTCGTTGAGCCGCACACGCGCGATGCGCCAGAGGTGGGCGCCGGGCAGGAAGTCGGTGGCGTTGAGGGGCGGCGAGGGATCGGGTTCGATCACGATGTCACGGATGCCGGGCCGGAGGCCGAGATCGCGCATGACGTCGGTGAAGCTGCGCAGATCGCCGAGCGTGTGGGTCATGCCCTGCTCGCTCACGTAGGTGCCCGACCCGCGCTGCCGTCGTAGCAAGTTCACCTGGGTGAGCACGTTGAGCGCCTGGCGCACCGTGTTGCGACTGACGCCGAACAGCTCGCCCAACTCGAGCTCGCCGGGGAGGCGTTCCCCCGACTTCCACCGGCCATCGGCGATCTCCTGTCGCAGTTGGTCGGCGATCTGTTGATATGCCGGTTTTGTCACCCTGTCACCTTGCCATAAGCCAAATGTACCTACAGCTATTGAAGTTGTACCCACAACTTGATATGGTCATCTCACGCTGTACCCGACCACACGATACAAGCCAGCGCGAGCTACCCCCCTCGATCAACGAAGAGAAGAGATCATGCAACGACGCAACCACTTCCGCCGCACCGCTGCGACGGCCGCCGCTCTGCTCACCGCTGTCGGCCTCCTCGCCGCCTGCACGGGCCCCGATTCCTCCACCTCTCCGGGGGCCACGGATGGCGGCGGCGATGGCGACGCCCGCATCGCATTCGTCTCGCAGGTCGAGGGCATCCCCTACTTCTCCGGATTCAAGACCGGGGCGGAGAAGGCCGCCGAGGAGTTCGGCGTCTCCTACACGCAGTCGGGCCCCGCCAAGGCGGACTCCGCCGAGCAGAAGCGAATCGTCGACGGACTCGTCGCCCAGGGCTACGACGGCATCGCGATCTCGCCCCTCGACCCCACCTCGATGGACGGCTCGATCGCCGCGGCTTCCTCCGACGGCCTCGCCGTCATAACCGCCGACGCCGACGCTCCGAACAGCAAGCGCACCGTGTTCGTCTCCCAGGTCAGCGACGAGGAGCTCGGCCAGACGGCCATGGACCAGATCGCCGAGCAGGCCGGCAGCAAGGGCCAGTACGCGATCGTCTCGGGTGCGGCGGATGTCGCGACCTTCAACTCGTGGTCGCAGGCAGCGGTTGACCACCAGCTCGCCGAAT